>DASUTF010000161.1:0-4640 GCA_036374695.1 Pyrinomonadaceae bacterium | reverse complement strand
TTCGGGGGCCATGTATTCGGGCGTGCCGAGAATTCCGCGCGAAGCCGGCCCGGAACCTGAAGTGATCCCGGCGAGACTCTGACTGATGATCTTGGCAAGCCCAAAATCGCCAACCTTGACGATGTCATCGCCCGCGAGCGTGCTGCCGTCCTTCTTTTTCTTTTGGACTATGAAGATGTTGGCGGGTTTGAGATCGCGATGGAGAATTCCTTCGTCGTGGGCGGCTTCAACTCCGGCGCACGTCTGCCGCAAAAACGTCAGCGCACGCTGCACTGGAATTGTGCCCTCGCGACGCAGTAGTTGATAGAGTGACTCGCCTTCAACGTATTCCATTACGAGGAAGAAGACGCCTTCTTCACTCTTGCCAAAATCCGTGACGCCAATGACGTTCGGATGCTGCACTGACGCCGCGGTGCGCGCTTCACGTTCGAAACGCGCGATGGCTTCACCTTCCTGCAGGTCTTCATCAGAGAGCACGTCCGGTCGAATGGTCTTTACCGCTACGCGACGCGTAATTAGGTTTTCATCACGCGCGACATAAACCTGGCCCATCGCGCCGCGGCCCAGACGCTTCTCCAGGCGGTACCTCGCATTCAGCAGTGTCGTCCCCGGAAGTGTGTTCTTGGTTTTCGCCTGATCGTCAGGACACAGGAGTACTTCGTCGTCGTAACACCGTTCGCAGCGGGGACATTCGCGCATGTAAGGGTAAATTGGACGCTAAAGCTGAACCGCCAGAATAAGTCGTTGCCGCAAGACGGTCAATCGAAAACGCAACAACATATTGCGGCTCGTGCCGCGCGACCCACTGGAAACTGGGCCAAAATAAATGTCTTTACTTGATGGCCCAAGTGGTCTCATAATTTCGGCCCCTCGCGAATCAAATTGAGGGCTGGGTCGACGATGACCCAGAAGAATGCGGGCGTCAGGCCCGCGTTTGTGTCTAGTGACACAGACTTTAGTCTGTGTTTACGCGTCACCGTCACAGACTGAAGTCTGTGCCACTTCGGAGGATCCCGATGCGTTCGATTTGGAAAGGTCACATACGATTTCTGCTGGTCGCGATTCCGATTCGCGTCTACAACGCGCTCGAAGCGTCTGAGCGAATTCAGTTCAATCAACTGCACCGCGACGATTTTGGCCCGATCGGTTACGACAAGCGCTGCAAAAAGTGCGGCGAGATTGTCACCAACGATCAGATCACGAAGGGTTACCAGTACGAACCTGATCGTTACGCGATCGTCGAGCCCGAAGAGATCGCTAAGATCAAAATCAAGACGACCCGCGCCGTGGACATTCTTGGCTTTGTCGAGAGCACCGAAGTCGCGCCGATGTTCTTTGACTCCCCCTATTACATTGGCCCCGACGGCCCGGTCGCCGAAAAACCATTCGCCCTGCTTCGTCAGGTTCTGAAAGACACGGGCAAGATCGGCCTGGCGAAAGTTGTGCTTCGCGATCGTGAAGACCTCGTCGCGGTCTTTCCGCACGAAGACGGCATCGTGTTGCAGAAGCTGCGGTATCCGGCCGAAGTGCGCAAGGTCGAAGACGTGCCGGAGATTGATGCGGCGCCGAAACTCGACAAAAAAGAGTTAGCGCTGGCGACCAGCCTCGTCGAACAGATGATCACAACCTTTGCCGACATCGACACCGTCGATCACTATCACGAAGCGCTGCGCAAGCTGATCGATTCGAAGATCAAAGGCAAGAAGGTGACAGAGTTTGAAAAGTACGAAGAGCCGCCGCGCATGGACATCATGACGGCGCTGAAGAAGAGCCTGCAGGCTTCATCGCGGAAGCCCATGGTCAAAGCCGCGCCCGCGGCTGCGAAGAAGAAAGCCGCGCTTACCCTGGTCAAATCAAAACCGGCGACGGCGAAGAAACGGAAGGTGGGATAATTTTCCTTTCGGCTCAAAAGAAGTTGGCGACAGCTCTTTTCGCCGCTATCGTCGCCGTTTTAGTGGCCCCATCGAATCCCGGCCAAGCGCCGCCTCCCCCACCGGCCCTGGATTACTTTCCGCAAAAATGGAAAGAGTTCACCTACGAATCTGACAACATGAGGGTACGCTTTCCGGCCGCGCCTAAACTTACGACGAAGATTCAGCCGCTAAGCTTTGGAACGGAGACTTCACGCGTTTACAGCCATCGCTCGTTTATTGAGCTAAACCTCTCGGTTTACGAGTACGCGCCGGCAGTCGATTTCGAAAAGACGCCGGACATCCTACAGAGGATCCGAGAGGAGGGGCTGGCAAGGAACGGTAAGTTTAGCCCGCAGATTATCAAAGAAGCCGACATAATGATTGACGGCTATGCGGGCAAGTTTATCCACCTCGAAGCCAGCAACGGCGAGGTCTTGAGGTGTAAATACTTCGTCACAAAAAATCGCATGTACTTCATGTATGCGTCGGTAAAAAAGGGCTCGAAGCACGGCACTAATTACGAAAATGATTTTGAGAAGGTGGCGATGGCGTTCCTGGATTCGTTAAGACTGATCACACCTAAGCTGCCGTGACTCATCCGCAGCTGCTTACCCCATGTAAAAACCTTTTCCGTAGCCCAGCCGTTTACGGCTGGGTACAATGCGTAAATTCAACGGGGTCCCCTTCAGGGGCTTTCATCATTAGAAGGAACATATGTCCCACGTGTTTCACCAATGATGACTGGCTGAAGCCGTGATTTAAGCCGCCTAAAGGCGGCTCGGTTTTGTTTCCTCCCGGCAACCCAGCCGTAAACGGCTGGGCTACAGAAAAACAGTTTGAATAGCACCGAAAAAACTGCCTCACACCGGCCGCACGGCTTTTTGAAACGCCTTCACTCCCAAAGCGTTCAGCACCTCACTCTTTCTGACCCAACCGCGGCGCGCGATGCCGACGCCATACTTCACATTGTGCAACGCGTTCATTGAATGCGCGTCAACCGAAATCACGAATTTGATCTTGCGTTTGCGAGCTTCGCGGATCCAACGCGGCTCCATGTCCAGCCGGTAAGGATCGCCGTTGATCTCAATCGCGGCGCGTGATTCGGCAATCACGTCGAGAATTTTTTCGACGTCGCATTCGAACGGCGGCCGCCTTTGAATCAGACGGCCGAGCGCGTGCCCCCAAATCTTGAATACCGGCTGACGCATGGCCGTGACTACCCGCTTCGTCATCTGCTCAGAGTTCATCTTGTAGCGTGAATGAATGCTCGCGACGATTACGTCGAACTGCTCCAAAATCCAGTCGGGATAATCCAACGATCCGTCCTGGAGAATGTCTGACTCAGTGCCTTTCAAAATCCTGACATTCGTTTGCTCCTGAACGCGCTCAATTTCTTCCCACTGTTGCTGAAGCCGATCGATTTTCACCCCGCCCGCGTAAAACGCAGTCGGCGAATGGTCCGTGATCGTGATGTACTTCATGCCCAGCGCTTCGGCTGAGGCCACCATCTGTTCGACGCTGTGCTTGCCGTCGGAATACATCGTGTGACAGTGCACCATTCCCCGAATGTCTTCCGCCGTAATCAGGTCCTCAGGCAATTTGTGTTTGAGTGCCGCTTCGATCTCGCCCGCGTCTTCGCGCAATTCGGGCGGCACATATTGCAGCCCTAGTCGCTTGTAAATATCGCTTTCAGACTTCATGCGCGGTGCAGAAGCGCGCGCGAAGTTGCCGTTGGCCGACACAATGTTCAGCTTCTTCTTCGTCGCAATCGGCTGAAGCTTATTGATGTGCGCCTCAGAACCCGTAGCGCGCCACAGAGCGATCGCGAACTCATCGGGCTTAACCGCAAAAAGCGTGGCCTTGTAGCCTTCGCTCAATACAACCGCACAGTGCTCTTTGCTCTTTGATTCAGTTCGAATGACGAGCGGGAACCGCAGAAAATGTTCAAAGACCGTCTGCGGGTTCTTGGCCGACGCGACAATCACAATCTCAGAGACTGTCTCTTTCCAGCGTCGGGTTGCCCCTGCGGCTTCCGCATTCAACACACCGCGCGCCGTCGCGAGATATTCGAGAATCCGCTCGCTCAAGCGCCAGGCATGATGAATGTGAATGAACTGCTCGCGCTTTTCGTGACCGGCAATGGCGTCGAGAATCGCAGCTTCGGTCTTCACGCCAAAGCCCTTGACCTCGCGCACCTTGCCGGCCTCGCAGGCGGCGCGCAGCTCTTCGACATTGGAAATCCCCAGCTCTTCCTGAAGCCGGGCGACTTTCTGAACCGACAAACCGGGTATGTGTGAAAGCTCGATGATGCCCGCCGGGAGTTGTCCGCGCAGTTCGTTCAGCAAAGAAGAAGCGCCGGTCGAATAAAGCTGTTCGATTTGTTTCGCCAGCGCCTGGCCGATTCCCTTCACGAACGTCAGACGGTTCTGCTTGATCAGCTTGCCGACGTCTTCGCTTAGTTCGGCGACCGCGCGCGCACCTGCTTTATACGCGCGCGCTTTGAAGTACTGCCCGCCTTTCAATTCGAGCAACGCGCCGATCTCCTGCAGCACGGCCGCGATCGCAAATTTGTCTTTCAGTGGTTTAGCCAAACGTTTTTAATTAAATTTGAGTCATGGTGATAATGCGTGGTGCTCGTCGGGGCACTAGCCCGCTCGGAGACTCGCGCTAATCTTCACAGGATTGTCCCACCACCTAGTCTTGAACGGCCACGCATTAGCGCTCACG
>DASUTF010000160.1:0-17665 GCA_036374695.1 Pyrinomonadaceae bacterium | reverse complement strand
GGCGCGAAATGTTTCCCCGGCGGTCACGCGCAGGGTACTTTGATTGATCTCTTCGATCTCGACGCCGACGTCGCGCAGCTTGCCGATGATTCGATTGCAATGCTCCGGGTTGCAGTCCTTGATTTCGAGGTCCCCCCGCGTGATAGCGCCCGCGACGATGAATGTGCCGGTTTCAATCCGGTCAGGAATGATTGTGTGCTGGGCGCCACTCAAGCGTTCGACGCCTTCAATTTCTATTTTAGGCGTACCGGCGCCGCGCACGCGGCCACCCATCTTGTTGAGTAACTCTGCGAGATCGCGCACTTCCGGTTCGCGCGCCGCGTTGTGAATCACCGTCTTGCCGCGGGCCAGGGCCGCGGCCATCATCACGTTTTCCGTGGCGGTGACCGAAATCTTGTCGAATTGAATTTCGCCGCCGGTCAAGCCGCCCTGCGGCGCCCGCGCCACGACGTCGCCGGCCTCGAGAAAAACTTCCGCGCCCATCCTGGTAAAGGCGGCAAGATGCAAATCAATCGGCCGCGCGCCGATCGCGCATCCGCCCGGCAGCGACACCCGCGCTTTTCCGAAACGCGCGAGCAAGGGCCCGAGCGCCAGCACCGACGCGCGCATGGTCTTCACTAATTCGTACGGGGCGGTCATCACTTCGATATTAGCGGCTGAGATTTTGTGCGTCCGCAGTTCCGGCGTCAGCACGTGCGCGCCAATGTCTTCCAACAAACGGCGCATCGTAATGATGTCGCGGACGTAAGGAATGTTGTGAAGGGTGATCGTGTCCGGGGTGAGAATCGCCGCGGCCATGCAGGGCAGCGCCGAGTTCTTTGCGCCACTGATCGAGACGCGACCTTTCAAAGGATTGCCACCGCGAATGCGAAACTTTTCCACGACGGAAGATTAGCTGAAAAGATGTCCCGGTGAAAGCGAGATCTCGGTGTGACTCTTTGAGAACTTTGTGCTTCCGTGGTGAGTTGTTATGACGGATTAACCACAGCAGAGTTTCCACGGAGAGACACCGAGACTAGAAATGCGCGCTCGATTTACGATCGGCTTGGCCTGGCTTCTTCTTCCGCCAACGCGGCCCTTCCTCGACACCCTTCAGAGACGCGAGCGGCCAAAGTTTATGTTGGATCTCCGCGAGTTCAGCATCGACGACGGCTTTGATCACGTCTTCGGCTGATTTGTAACACGCCGACGATTCGTCGATTGGAACGTGTCCGTCAACGTTCACGAGGATTCCGGCTTCGGCATACTCATCGTCAATCGCTCGCTGCGACAGAGTCTTTGCGGCCTGTGAGCGCGACAATCGCCGGCCTGCGCCGTGATTGACGGAGTAGCCACTTTTCTCGGCGCCCGGCAAAGGCCGCAGGATGTAACTGAAATCTTTGTTGCTGCCGGGAATCAAAACCGGATGACCGGTGTCTTCCCAGAGCGTCCCCTTCAGCAACGGATAGCCGGCCGGAAACGCGCGCGTCGCGCCTTTGCGATGCACCCAGACGTCGTCAAATTCCGGATGCCATTCCTTTTGCACGAGGTTGTGGCTGATCTCGTAGATCAATTCGAGATCAGAATTGAAGGTTTCGCGAAAGGCTTCGGCAACCTGCTCGAAGATGATTAGCCGATTCAGGATCGCGTAATTGCCTCCCGCCGCCACAGCGTTTAAGTACTCTCGATAATGTCTCGAGTCGGGAGTGAAGTAGCCGAGATCTATGTCGCGAATCTCATTGGGCCTTTCGGTCTTCGCCAACTCGAAATAGTTGGTGGCCAGGCCGTGACCGAAACCGCGACTGCCCGTGTGCACCTGCACGAACAATTCATTTGAGTTCACTTCGCGCTGAAGCTCAATGAAGTGATTGCCGCCGCCAAGGCTGCCGAGCTGATGCAGTCCTCGTTCGGGCCTGCCTTTGCCGCCCCAGGGAATTTGCCAATCGTCATCGACCGGAATCCGATGACGTTCGGCACGGCTGCGATCAAAGCTCGCGCCATACTTCGAGACGTAGTGTTCGGCGCCGCCGCGAACGAGTTCTGCGAATTCGTCTTCTGAAAGATTTCGAAAGCGACGACTCTTGCCTCCGGCGCCCATTGCGATGCGTTCCATGACGGCGCGATTAAATTGCAGACGCTTTTTCGGCGTGGCCGCTTCGGCAGCGACGCTGGATTTCGCGCTCATCATGCCGCAGCCAATGTCGTAGCCGACCGGCCCCATCGCAATTGCGCCGCTTTCATAATCAGTAATCAGCACGCAGCCGACGGGCACACCGTAGCCGTGGTGCACATCGGGCGTGATGACAACCATCTTCACACCGGGGAAGCGGGTGGCGTTGACGATTTGCCGATAGAGATTGTCTTCCGCGAGCGTGAGCAACTCCGCCGTGAGAAAAAGACGCACCGGCACTTCGGCGGTGTCCTGCGTTTGCAAAGCGTAGTATCCGTCACCGTGCCAATGCGCGAGCTTCTTCCAGCGATGCGCATCTGCTAAGCGTTTCTGATCGTCCTGTGAGGGGCCGTTGCTCATGGGGTGCCATTGTAAGCAGACAACTGCACGGCGAGCGCCCGAAGAGGTTACTTTTCTCTTAAGATTTGTTCGGCGATGCGCGCAACGGGGGCATCTTTCACTGCAATCCCTCTGTCGGCGAGGGCATAGTAAGGGCGGCGCTCGTCAAAACGTTTGCGCGCCGTTTCGAGATCCGGCGCCAACGGCCGAACCGTAGTTGAGTTCGAGATCCGTTCCCAACAGATCTCGAACGGCGTGTCCAGCCAAACGGTGAGGCAATCGAAAAGCGCAACCATCGTGCGGTTGGCCGCCTTCATCCACGTGCCGCCGCCCAAAGCAATCACCTGCGCCTTTGGATCCTGAAGGACGTCACGAAGCGCGAGTGTTTCCAATTCTCGAAAAGCCGCCTGACCGTCTTGCGTGATGATTTCGGCGGGCGAGCGGCCTTCGCGCCGGCGGATAAACGAATCGAGATCGACAAACCCGCAGTTGAGTTGGCGCGCCAGCGCCTCCCCGACGGTCGTCTTGCCGCAGGCCATGAACCCGAGAATGACGATGCGACGTGTGTTCATACCGGGAACGCGGACGCCCTCGTCCGCAGATTCCTTTACTTGATCTTAGAAAGCGGGCGAGGGCGCCCGCGTTCGCATAAGCCACGCAACTTCATTTTTCAACTACAGACTCGAGTAACTCAAAGAATTCGGGAAAAGAGACGCTGACGCATTCAGCATCTTCGATTTGTGTCACGCCCTCAGCGAGCAGCCCGGCAACCGCGAACGACATTGCGATTCGGTGGTCGCCGCGCGAGTCAATCCGCGCCCCGCGCAAGCGCGTTCTTCCGCCGACGCGCAGCCCGTCATCGAATTCTTCCACGTCCGCGCCCATGGCTCGCAGTCCCGCAACCGTCGCGGCGACGCGATCGGATTCCTTCACGCGCAACTCGCGGGCATCGCGTATCTCGATGCCGCCATCGAGCTGGGAACCGATGACGGCGAGCAGCGGCAACTCATCGATTAATCCAACAATGCGATCGCCGTCAATCGTCCATGGTGTGTCCGCAGATTCTTTGGCGGCGTGCGAGCCTTCGACGCGAACGACGCCCACCGGTTCGTTGCATTCTTCGCGCTGGCCTTCCCAGTTGATCGTCAATCCCAATGACTCTACAACGCTCAGAAATGCGATGCGACCGGGATTGAGGCCGACATTCACGATCTCCAGTAACGATCCCTCGAGCAACGCCGCGGCCGCAATGAAATACGCAGCCGAAGAAATGTCGCCCGGAACCTCAACATCGCGCGCGTCAAAAGTCGCAGGGCCGTTTACGGAAGCGAAATTGTGGTCCCTGGGCGCATCTTCCTGTTCGACAGCGACACCGAACCAGCGCAACATCCGTTCGGTGTGATCACGGGTGGGTGTCTGTTCGACGACTTTCGTTTGGCCGCCGGCGCTCAGTCCGGCCAGCAGAATCGCCGACTTAACCTGGGCGCTGGCGACTGGTAATTCGTAATCGATCGGTCGCAAAGAATTGCGGCCACGGATGGTCAGCGGCGGGCGGCCATCGTTCGATAGAATTTGTGCCCCCATCATCTCAAGCGGCTCAATGATTCTTTGCATCGGCCGCGAGCGCAGTGATTCATCTCCGGTCAAAGTCGCCTCGAAGTCCTGGCCCACGAGGACGCCGGCCAGCAGACGCATCGTCGTGCCGCTGTTACCGCAATCCAAAGGCTCTTTCGGCGCGCTCAGTCCGCGTGTCCCGGCGCCTTGAACCATCACACCGTCGCTATTGTGGACAACTGAAACGCCAAGCTGCTCAAGGCAGCACAGAGTCGCCGCGCAATCCTGACTCGTCGAAAAATTGCTGATGCCCGAGGTGCCGTTCGCCAAAGCGGCAATCATCGCCGCCCGGTGGGAAATCGATTTATCCCCCGGCATCTCAAGCTTGCCCACGATTCTTCTGGCCGGGTGAATGATCACGAAGGAATCTTAGCGCGTCATATCGCGACCCTGAAATACGCGCAAGGTACGCACGCCGCTGGCGTGCTGCTTTTGAATCAGGAGCATGCCGGAGGCATGCGTACCACGCCAAACCCGGGCTGACATTGACACGCGCCCAGCCAGCATGTTACACGTCCGTCTTCCGTTTGCTTTTGAATCGTCAGCAGCCAGACCGCGATTCCCATGGCTGGAGGCCTGTGCCTTTTGTGACCGATCAAACGACTCGACTCGTTTTGCCCAGCCACATTGAGGCTGTTGCTGACGCGGCTGCCGCGGCGGCTGACTTCGCGCGCAATTGCGGGCTCGCGGACGAAGCAGCTTTTGGCATCGACATGGCTGTGCGCGAAGCCATCACCAACGCCATCGTTCACGGCAACAAGGAAGACGATACGAAGCAGGTTGAAATGACCCTCAACTGCGCGTCGCAGGCAGTTGAGATCGAAGTCAGCGATCAAGGCGCCGGTTTCGATCCGGTCTCAGTGCCCGACCCGACGGCCGCGGAAAATCTGATGAAGACTTCGGGCCGCGGCAACTTCCTGATGCGTAGCTTCATGGATGAAGTAGAGTGGGTGAACCGGCCCGAGGGCGGAACGATAGTGCGCATGCGGAAACGACTTTGATATTTGATTTTGTACTTTTGATCGCGCACGAATGCGGGAACTTATCCGTGACGGTGGAATCAAAAGTCCGCAATCAGAAATTGAAAACTTTCCGGGAGAGTCTTGAATCATGGCAGAGCTTAATATCCGCGAACGACAAGCCGGCGACGTGACAGTGCTGGATATGGACGGGCGAATCACCATCGGCGATGGCAGTATCGCTTTGCGCAGCGCCGTGCGTCGTTTACTCGAAGAGCAAAAGAAAAAGATTCTGCTGAACCTGGCCGGCGTCGGTTACATCGATTCAAGTGGCATCGGCGAGCTGGTTTCCAGCTACACGGCGATCAACAAGGAAGGCGGCCAGCTGAAGCTGCTTAGCCTGACACAGAAACTTCAGGACCTGCTCACAATTACGAAGCTGCTTACCGTTTTTGACGCCTACGACGAGGAAGCGGAAGCGTTGCGCAACTTCAAGTAAGCACAAAACCCGCGCCAGTGATTGAATCACTTTCGCGAACCCACGAACCACGGAGATTGACATGGCTCAACTAGACATCAAACAACGCCAGGCGGGCGACGTTACGATTTTGGATCTCGATGGCGAAGTGCGCATCGGCGACAGCAGCACTGCGCTTCGCAGCGCGATTCGCAATTTGGTTGCCGGTGGCAATCAGAAGCTTTTGCTGAACCTGAAAGGCGTCCGGTACATCGACTCGAGCGGCATCGGCGAACTGATCGCGAACTACACCACCGTGGGGCGGGGCGGCGGCCAGCTGAAGCTTCTGAATCTGACGGAAAAAGTTCAGGATCTGCTTGTCATCACGAAGCTGCTCACGGTCTTCGACGTCTACGACAACGAAGCCGACGCGCTCAGCAGCTTCAAATAAACGCATATAACTTGAGGTTTAGTGACGGCCCAGCCCCGAACAGTCGGGACTGGGCCGTTATTTTGCAGTGATGAGTAATGAGTGATGAGTGATGCCTGGCGCCTCGGTTAATACTCATCACTCATCGCGCATAACTCATCACTTTCTTTCGTGTTAGACTTTCGCCGCCGATGAAGCGAAAGTTCAATAAAGACGCCAGCGAACGCATCGCCAACGCCGTCGCTGAAATCGAGAAGCACACGGACGCGGAACTCGTGATCGTCATTCGGGCGCGATCGGGTTCCTATCGACATGCCGACTATTTGTTTGGCGCCATTGTCGCATTTCTCGGTCTGCTGTTCGCGCTGTTTTCGCCTTTTGTGATTCCAGCGATTGTCGTGCCCATCGACGTCGCTCTGATGTTCTTTATCGGCGCCTTCGTCTCATCACGCAGTCCGTCCTTTCAGCGATTATTAACGTCGAAGAAGTTTCGCGCCGACACGGCGCGCCAGGGCGCGGCGGCGATGTTCTACGAGGCCGGCATCGCAAACACTAAAGCGGAAAACGGTCTGTTGGTTTACGTTTCGCTGCTCGAAGAACAAATTGAAGTCATCGCGGATCGCGGCATCCTGAAAGCCATGCCACCCTTGCCGTGGAATACCGAGCTTCATGAGCTGAAAGAACTCGCTCGACATTGCGATCCGGACAAGCTCATTCAGTCGTTGCGCAAACTCGGGTCTCTACTCGCCGCGCATCTCCCCAGTACCGGCGAAAATCCTAACGAACTGGTTGACGGCCCACGCATCGAATTGAAATGAAGCGTCTGCACGAATCGGAACTAAAATGAAGCGTCTGAAATCTCGAATTTGGAATTTGCTATCAGGTCGCTTCACGATCGGCGCGGTGTCGTTTGGGTTTGCCGCAGTGACGCTCGCGGTGTTCGCCACCGAAGCACTGGCGCGTGTCGGCGGTGGCCAGGGCTATGGCGGGGGTGGCGGCGGAGGCGACGGCGACGGAGAAGGTCTCGGCATCATCATTTATCTGATCTTCCGGTTTCTGCTTTGGCTAACGATCGAGCATCCCGCGATTGGCATTCCGCTCGATATCATCGTAATCGGCGCGGTCATCTACTGGTTTACCAGGCGTTCAAAAAAACCAGCTTCGGTCGTTTCTTCTTCGCCGGTCCTCGGCTTATCGACTGGCCCTGGCGGCCGGCCGCAGCCGGACATTCAGCGCGCCTTCAACCAACTCCGACGCTTTGATCCTAACTTTTCGGAAATCATTTTTACGGATTTCTGTTACGCGCTTTACGGGCGCGCACACGATGCGCGGGGCAAAGGCCAGGCCGCGCTCGATGACCTGTCGCCCTATTTGTCGGAAGCGGCGCGCGGATCACTGTTGCAATTGAACTCGCCACAACTGAAAGCCGTGCAGGGCATCATCGTCGGCGCGATGCAGGTCGCCGACGTGCGCGGTCTCACGACCCCTGCGGTTGAAGTCAGCATCGACTTTGAAGCCAACTACACAGAATTCACGCCGCGCGAAGGCGATCCCCGCGGCGAGATGAGTTACTACGTTCGTGAGCGCTGGGAGTTGGAGCGCAAACGCGATTTGCTTTCGCCGCCACCCGAAGAAGCGACCGCGCTGCACTGTCCAAGTTGTGGCGCGCCTTTGCAGAAAGACACGGACGGCGCGTGCGCTTTCTGTCACACGAAAGTGGAAAGCGGCGAGTTTCAATGGTACGTGCGTAGCGTGCGCACGCTCGGTCGCGAGACCCGGGGACCGCTCCTCACCTCAAACGTTCCAGAGGCCGGGACCCTCAACCCGACAATCATGCAGCCGAACTTTCCCCACGTGCGCGCTGCCTTTGAGCACAACAATCCGACCTTCAAATGGGCAGAGTTCCAGGCGCGCGCGCGCATGATTTTCAACGAATTGCAGGAAGCCTGGTCGTCTTTGAATTGGGAGCGCGCCCGCCCGCATGAAACGGACAACATTTTCCAGATGCACCAGTACTGGATTGAGGCCTACCGGCGCCAGAAACTTCGTAACGTGCTCGAGCGGTATCAAATTACCGGGATGCAGCCGACGAAGATCAAGCAGGACACGTTCTATCAATCGATTACGCTGCGGATCTTCGCCGAAGGCTATGACTACACCATCAACGAAGGCGGCCAGGTGGTGGCGGGCTCGCGCACAAATTTGCGTAAATGGAGTGAGTACTGGACTTTTATTCGCAACAGCAAAGCCACCCCCGCCGCGGCCCGCGCCGATCTAAACTGTCCAAATTGCGGCGCGCCGTTGAAGGTAAATGCCACCGGGATCTGCGAATTCTGCGGCGGAAAAATCACTTCGGGTGAATTCGATTGGGTGCTCTCAAAGATTGAGCAGGATGAAAGCTATGCCGGATAACTGGTGTGGCCCAGCTTTTGCTCTGGTCCAATCAACTTGAGCTGTAATACTTGACGCCCCTTAACTGGCCTTGCTATTCTCCAGTCAGTTCACGGACAACTCGGTTCTAGAACACCCGATCGGTTTATTGTCTCGCATAACTTTCGGTTCCTAGCCGCGCAATGCGACTTACCTTGGTGACGTTTCAAACTCTGGAGGTGTAAAGGTGGGCTTCAAGGTCGGCCAGAAGGTTGTTTACCCAAATCATGGTATCGGTACCATCGAGCAAATCGAGCAGAAACAAATCGGTGCGACTGCGCTCCCGTTTTATACGCTCCGGCTCGCAGCTACGAATACCCTCGTATTAGTCCCCGTTACCAACGCGACGGAAGTCGGCCTGCGTAAGCCGATTACGACGTTGGAGTGCGACACGCTGTTCCAAACGTTGAGTTCGGACTTTGCTACCCCGCCGCATGATTGGAAAGATCGGTTTAAGGATTTTTCCGAGAAGATGCGCACCGGCAATATTTTTGAAGTCGCCGAAGTCTTAAAGCACCTCAACTATCTGAGTCACAGCAAACCCCTTTCGTTCCGCGAGCAGCGCATGCTTGAACGTGCGCATTACCTCGTCGTTTCTGAACTCGCGGCTGTTTGCCGTCAGCCCGAGTGCAACATCGAGCCCCGCGTGAATGACGCATTGGCCCAGGCGTGTTCGTGCCACGATGGTAAATCCAACGGCAACGGCAACCTGCGGCGCGCGGCCGCGGCCGGCGCTCACTGATCGCTGAAGTTGATTTCAAGGAAGCGCGCAGTCCCTACGGTTCGGGACTACGTGCTTTTTTCTGCCGTGATATCATGCTCAAAAACCGTCACTGCTGATTACGATTACGATGGACGATCCTGCTGGTAGTTTCCTCGCCTTGTTTGCTGCCGACGCCCCGTGGGGCTCCAGCCTCATCGGGATAGCCATCAAATTCGCGGCAGTTCTTTTCTTCCTGCTCATAAATGCGTTTTTCGTGGGCGCTGAGTTTGCGCTAATTGCCGTGCGTCGTCCTCGTTTGGAAGCGCGCGCCGCGGCCGGGAATCACCGCGCCGCCTCGGCGCTTCGCTTGCTCGACGATCCGACGCTTTTCATCAATGCATCGCAACTGGGGATCACCATTGCCTCGTTGGTGTTGGGCGCGCTTGGCGAACCGGCCTTCGCCGCATTGATAGAGCCACTGGCGCTGCGCGTCACGCCGCAACCTCAAGCTGCTTACCTGGCCCATCTCATGGCGATGGTGATCGCGTTATCGCTGATGACGTTCCTGCACATGGTGCTGGGCGAATTGCTGCCAAAAATGATCGCGCTCGAGCGTGCCGAATCTCTGGCGCTGTTTTCTTCGAGGACGCTGGAAATTTTTGCCCGCCTATTTCGCGCGCCGCTTTGGATTTTCAATCGGACCGGTGCCGGGCTCGCCCGCCTCTTCGGATTGAAGTCGTCACTACACCACACGGCCGTTTACAGTGAGGAAGAACTGCGCCAGTTGGTGGATATCTCGCGTGAAAGCGGTCACCTGCGCGCCGAAGAGCGGCGCTTGATTCATCGCGTCTTCGAATTTTCCGACACGCTGGTGCGCGAAGCGATGGTGCCGCGCACTGAGATGGCCGCGATCTCAATCGATTGCTCGCTTGAGGACATTCGCGACGCATTCCAGAAGCACGGCTACTCACGGCTCCCGGTTTACGACGGCTCGCTGGACAACGTCGCCGGTTTCATTCACAGCAAAGACTTAATGCCGTTCCTGCTGACGCCTGAAGCGTTTCGGCTCGAATACGTTTTGCAGCCGCCGATGTACATTGTGGACACCGCGCGCCTCGAAGCTGTGCTGCGACAAATGCAGAAGGCCAAATCCCACTTCGGCTTTGTCGTGGACGAACACGGCGGGATTGAGGGCATCATCACGCTCGAGGATCTGCTGGAAGAGATCGTTGGCGAGATCTCTGATGAGCATGACGAGGAGGTCAACGAGCAAATGACGAAGGTGGATGACCGCACGTATTTGCTCGATGGCGCCCTGGCGGTGCGTGATCTGAACAAGCGCCTGAAGGCGGCGCTGCCTGAATCCGAAAACTACATAACGATTGGCGGGTTTCTCATGACTGAAGCTGGACATGTCCCGCTCGCGGGCGAAGTCATCGAGCACGACGGCCTCAAGTTTCACGTTGAGAAAGTTGAACGAAGACGAGTGTTGCGAGTGAAACTTGAATTGCTTGAAAAGCGCGACGAAATGAAATCGGAGGATGGGAGCGAATCGGAAAGCGGATCGGCCTGATCTATTCGACTGCGACAAAGAGATTGCTGCTGAATCGTTTCGCTTCGTCGAGCCATGTTTGCTCGCGCACGAATCCGGTTTGTTGGGCCAGCGACGACAGCTCGTCCAGATCGTACTTGTAAGCGTTCTCCATGTGAATGCGCTCACCTGCCTCCAGCGTAATCGTCAAATCGAGGCCCGGGATCGTCACGGACTGGTCGCGTAAGCTCTCGAGATGGACATCGATCCGCCCCTCGTGATCGTTGTAGACCGACCTTAAACCAAACGCCCACAAGTCAAAGTCAGCCCCGAACTCGCGATTGATGCGCGCCAACTGATTTAGAATGAACGCGCGCGTCACTCCGAGTGAATCGTTGTAGGCGCGCTCCAGCGTCTCCCTGTCTTTTTTCAGATCAGCGCCCAGCAGCAGCGCATCGCCGGGTCGCAGCACCTCGCGAATCGTGCGCAGAAAGGTGATGGCGTCCTGCTTTTGAAAGTTGCCGATGTTTGAGCCGAGAAACAGCACCAGCGCGCGTCCCTGGGCCGGGGGCTCGAGCGCCGCCAGACCGTCAAAGTAATCGGCGGCATAAGCTTCGATCTGCAGGCTCGGATACGCCTGAAGCAAAGTGTGCGAACTCGCTTCCAAAGCGGAAGGCGAAATGTCGATGGGAACAAACAGCAGGTTCGCCTGAATCCTTAGCAATGCCTCGATGATGCGGCGCGTCTTTTCGGCACTGCCGCTGCCTAGTTCGATCAAGGTCTGGCAGTCGGGAACCGAACGGACTATTTCATCGGAATGTCGCGTGAGAATCTCAGTCTCGGCGCGCGTCGGGTAGTACTCTTCAACCTGACAGATTGCTTCGAACAGTTTTGAACCAAGCGCGTCGTACAGAAACTTTGGGAAAAGCTGCTTCGGCCTTGAGGAAAGTCCTTCACGCACGTCGCGCGCGAAATCGGCGTGTCCCTTTTGTTTCGTCAGATCGTGAACAACAAATCTGCGGGAGGACGTTTGCGATAGCGGCTGCGACATCGGATTTCTTCCGGCCACGCTTTCAGCGGTCCAGGCCGGCTTCTCGCGGGAGAAGTCTAGTAAGCGCGCGAATTATACGCGCGCGGATCGAAGAAACAAAAAGGGAGAGTAGTGGCGTAATGCTGCGGGGGTTGGCCCGCCTTTCGACGCGGGGCCTTCGCCAGACCGTCAGGAAGGCTCCACATGGCGACCTAATGAGCGCTCCCTAACGGTCGAGCCAGGGCCCGAGCAAGCGCTTCGCATTAACACCGACACAAAAAAGGAGCAGCCGAGCCTGATGCTCAACTGCTCCGTGAATGCGCTCTTTTATTGAGCGTTTAGTAGCGCAAGTTGTTAACTTGCGATCCGCAACCCCGAGATCGTCGGGGTGGCGTTACAAAATTAGATGATGACGACCCGCGCTCGCGGCAATCGCGTGGGCACCGTCACATCGATCGACGGAATTGCCGGGACGACAATCCGCGGCGTTTGAATGGTAATCGCCGGAATCACCGGGATGCGGATCTCCGGAGTCACAATGGTTCGTATGTCTGCGCCTGATCCCGCCGGCGGCTTTTCAGGGGTCACGACTACGCTGCGCGTGTTGCGGTCGCGAACTACTGTCAGCGTCACAGGACCGTCCTGCTTCTTGCCGATGGCGCGCGAAATGTCTCCGGGCGAATTAACTTTTTCCCCATCAGCAGCCGTGATCACGTCGCCGGCTTTCAACCCCGCCTTTGCAGCCGGACTATTGTCGTTCACCGACGTGACCAGGATGCCTTCGCTAACGCCGAAATACTCGGCGAGTTGTTTCGACAACGTCTGAGTACCAATGCCGATCCGGCGATAAGAACCGGTGTGTAAGATCCATGTGCCATCGCCGCTCTTGATCTTCGGCATTTCCTTTTTGAGCTGTTCCATCTTCTGTTTAACTTCTTCACGAATCTTGGCGTTCAACATGCCGGTGCCCTGCCGCTTGCTGAGCGTGGCGGTAACTTCCTGCTCAGAACCGCCGCGGCTAATCGTCAGTCTTACATTCTGATCCGCTGACGATTCGCTCACCAGGCGATGCAGTTTGCGGGTGCTGGTGACAGACTCGCCATTGAAGCCCAGAATCACATCGTCTTTTCTCAAGCCGGCCTTTTCCGCCGGACTGTCCTTCACGATTTCCGTCACGCCCACACCCCGCACGTCACGCATGCCATAGCGACTCATGTTCTCTTTGGTTACGTCCTCAACGTGGACGCCGAGAAACGTGCCGCCCTGAAGGAAGAGAGTGAAATTGCGATCATCCTGCCAGGTCGGCATGTCCTTCATGTCGAAATCAAAGTCGAAATCGAAATCAGCTTCAGCAACCTGAGCTTTTGGGGATTTTGGCGCTTCAGGCGCTTTGGGAGCTTCCTGAGCACTAACGATACCGCCAACGATTAGACCGCAACTGAGCACGATCGAGAGAGTCAGTAGCAGTTTACGAATTGTCATAAATAGTCCTCCGATAGGTTTTGAGGTTTTCACGCGGGCGCGGGTATCAGAGTTCCAAATTGTTAAGTGTCAGAAGCCCGACCGTCAGGGAGGGCACGTCACGTTAACTTGCCCTCCCTAACCGCCCCACTCCAAGCGGGCTGCCCGCTTGGGGACCCCGGAGTCGGGTTTCTGACATGTTTAGAGTTGACGATAGATTTCGCGGCCATCGCCCATTTCCAGAGCGATTTTGCCTTCGGAATGGGCGTGATCGAGATGGGCAACGGCCTCAGAGACCGCCAGGAAACGGTGGACATCGTCGGCATCGGGAAACATTTGGCGAGAGACCTCCCAGGCTGTGGCGCCGCTCTTCGGCACCAGACGCAGAACGTTCGCCTGCCGCTCGTTGATGGCGCGGAGGTAGCGATTGAAAAGTTCTTCGTAGTCGTGAATCGGTTCGCCGTGGCCGCCGTAGACCAGCGTCGGCGCGAAGCTGCGCACGCGCGCGAGGCTGACCAGATACTCAGCTAAGGATCGGAATCGTCGTGAAGGATCGACAGGATCCGGCGAGATGACGGGATTCGGTGTCACGCGCTTAAGCACGCAATCGCCGGCGATCAGGGTGCGATCGGCCTCGCGCAGAAACGAACACGAACCGGGAGTGTGTCCGGGCGTGTGGATGACGCGCAACGCGCCGGTTTCGAACTCCAACTCAGCTTCGTCATTCAATGCGGTGCAGTGTTCGTCTTCCAGCGCGTCCGCGTACTGTCTCACGTGATCGTAGAGCTCACGCATCGCGCGCAAGTCATCTTCCGGCACGCCCGCGCGCACCAGCAGGCGCAAACTGTCTTCATGCTCGAGCCGCCCGGTGCGATGTCCGGTTTCCCAGTTGTGTACGAACACCTCGGCGTCTTTGGCTTCATCGCGCAGTGAGCGGGCCAATCCACAATGATCCTCGTGCGCATGCGTCAGCACAATCCGGCGAATGTCCCCCACACTGAGTCCTGCCTGTCTCAGCCCCGCCCGCAAAGCTTCGATTGCTTCTTTTGTTTTCGGACCCGTATCGATGATCGTGATCGGATCTTCTTTGATGAGGTAGACGTTGACCGGCCCGATGTAGAAGGGAGTTGGAACTGAAATGGGAACGATCCGCATTGCCGATTTTCGATTTCCGATTGCCGATTGCGAAAGCCAAACGAATTGGAATCGGCAATTGGCAATCGGCAATCTTCAGTAGACGTACTTGTTCGCCGCGATCATTCCGTCGGCAATTCGCTGGCGCGCGGCAACGGTATTAATCGGCGTCATCTTCGTGAATCGGCGTAAGGCCGCCAGAAGCGTGCGCAATTCATCGCCTTCCGCCATCGCTGCGAGGGTATTCTTAGCGTGGGCTTCGATCCGTTCGACCGCGTCATTGCAAAACACGCGCGTCATATCGACGTAGCGGGCCGCGGCGTCTTCGCTCTGTGACGCGGCGAGTTTCTGCGTGCGCAGGATCGCGGACTCCATCGCAAACGCATCCATAATGATGTCGGCGACGCCCATCAGAATCTCCTGCTGGTCGGATAGACCCATCATGTACTTCTGGGCGGCCGTGCCCAGCGTCATCAGCGCGACCTTTTTCGCGTTCACGGCAAGCTTCTGTTCCGCTGCCAGCAAACCTTCGTCAGTGTCAAACGAAGGCATGGACGGATTGAGGATTTCGTCCATCAATCCCTGCGCGGCCGGAAGCAGCGCCAGCCGGCCCGTCAACGCGGCCTTCATCAAGCGCCCCGGAATCAACATGCGATTGATTTCGTTGGTGCCTTCGAAGATGCGATTGATGCGCGTGTCGCGGTAGGCGCGCTCGGCGGGATAATCGGCGGAATATCCATAACCGCCAAAGATCTGCACCATCTCGTCCGTGATGTAGTCGCAGTATTCCGACAGCGCGACTTTGATGATCGAGCATTCGGCCGCGTACTCCTCGATCGCTTTCAGGCGCGCGTCCATGTCTTTCGCGTCTTCGATCGCGCCCAGGCCCTCTTCGATCATTCCGAGCGTGCGATAAGTCATCGCTTCGCCTACCCATGTCCGCACCGCCATTTCGCCGAGTTTCGACTTAATGGCGCCGAAGGAAGAGATGGGCTTGCCAAACTGATGCCGTTCGTTCGCGTACTTCACCGATTCCGTGAGGGCGAGCTTCATTCCGCCCAGACACATCGCGCCCAATTTGAAACGGCCGATGTTCAGAATATTGAAAGCGATTTTGTGACCCTTGCCGACTTCGCCTAAGAGATTTTCAACCGGCGTTTTCGCGTCGGCGAGAATCAGCGGCGTCGTGCTCGAGCCTTTGATACCCATCTTGTGTTCTTCGGCGCCGGGATGGCAGCCTTCCTGCCGCTCGACGATGAACGCAGTGAACTTGTCGCCATCGACTTTCGCGAACACGACGTAGATGTCCGCGAAGCCGCCGTTCGTAATGAACATCTTCTCGCCGTTGAGGATGTATTGCTTGCCGTCCTCGCTCAGTTTCGCCGTGGCTTTGGCCGCCATCGCGTCTGAGCCTGAACCGGCTTCAGTCAAAGCGTACGCCGTGACGAGGTCGCCCGCGGCAATCGGCGGCAGGTACTTCTTCTTAGCGGCCTCGGTGCCGAAGTAAACGATCGGCAGCAGGCCGATGCCGCTCTGCGCGCCGAGGGTCGTGGCGAAAGAAGCCGAGCGACCGAGATGTTCCGCAATCAGCGCGCTACTGGTTTGATCCAGTGCCAGCCCGCCGTACTCTTCCGGAATATTCGCGCCGACCAGTCCGAGTTCGGCCGCCTGCTTGACCAATTCGCGCGCAAGCTTCCAGTCCTTGGCTTCCAGCTCGTTGATGCGCGGCAGAACTTCCGCGTCCATAAACTGCCGGGTCGTGTCGGCAATCATGCGGTGCTCTTCATTGAAGTCCTCGGGAGTGAAGACTTCCGCCGGTGTGCGTTCTTCAATCAGGAAGCTTCCGCCTTTGATGATTTCTTTTCGTTCGAGTACGGCTGCCATAGTTGCTCCTTTCAGTCGCAAGTGATGAGTAATGAGTGATGAGTAATGAGTAAAGGGAAACCAGTCCAGGGTGGATCTAGTCTACTCATCACGCATCACGCATCACGCATTACTCATCACTTGTCCCTGTCACAGTCGTTCAATAATTCCTGCGGCGCCCATGCCGCCGCCGACACACATCGTCACCATGCCGTAACGCGCATCGCGTCTTTCAAGCTCGCGGAGAATCGATGCCGTCAGTTTCGCGCCGGTGCATCCCAGTGGATGGCCCAGCGCAATTGCGCCGCCATTCACGTTGACCTTGGCCGGATTTAGTTCGAGCGTCTTGATTACGGCAAGTGACTGCGCCGCGAATGCTTCATTCAGTTCGATGACCGCAATATCGTCGAGCGTCAACCCGGCCATCTTCAAAGCTTTGGGAATCGCATACACCGGTCCGATGCCCATTTCTTCCGGCGGACAGCCGGCGGTAGCGTAAGCGACCAGCCTTGCCAGAGGCTTCGCACCGAGCTCCTTTGCCCGATCCGCAGACATTACAATTACGGCCGCCGCGCCATCCGACATTTGCGAAGAATTGCCGGCAGTGATCGTGCCTTTCATCTGGAAAGCAGGCTTCAAATTAGCTAGCGCCTCCGCGGTGCTGTCGCGGCGCGGGCCTTCATCCTTGTCGAAAGTGATCTCGCGGCGTTGCTTCTTGCCTTTCGCGTCCAAGTCTTCGACAGAGACCGTCAAGGACACCGTCTCGTCCTTGAACTTGTCGGCATCCAAAGCGGCCACCGCGCGTTGGTGCGATTGCAATGCAAATGCGTCCTGCTCTTCGCGCGACACTTCGTACTTGCGCGCGACGTTCTCTGTCGCCAAGCCCATGCTGAGATAAAAATCCGGATAGGTGTCCATCAAAGCCGGGTTGGGACGGATGATGTGCCCACCCATCGGAATCATCGACATCGATTCCAGGCCGCCTGCGACAATGACGTGCGCGCCATTCGTGCGAATGCGGTCGGACGCCATTGCGATCGTCTGCAATCCCGACGAGCAGAACCGATTGATGGTCATTGCGCTGGTCTCGACCGGAAGGCCGGCGCGAATCGCCGCTGCGCGAGCGACATTCATGCCTTGCTCGGCTTCGGGCATCGCGCAGCCCATGATCACGTCGTCGATTTCGGACGCTTCCAGTCCGGCGACGCGCGCGATGGCTTCTTTGATGGCCGCCGCGCCCATGTCGTCCGGGCGCGTATCACGCAAAGTGCCTTTCGGCGCTTTGCCGACGGCCGTGCGAACTGCGGAAACGATTACTGCGTCTTTCATGATCTTGATTCCTTACTTTGCGTATCTTTGCGCCTTTGCGGCTTAGCGTGAAATAGCCTCACGCAAAGGCGCCAAGACGCAAAGGAACGCAAGGACTAGTTACGTAACGGTTTCCCGGTTTTGAGCATATGCCCAATCCGATCCTGCGTCTTGCGCGTGCCAATCAGTGAAAGGAAAGCTTCACGTTCCAGATCGAGCAGGTACTGCTCGCTGACGCGCGTCGTGTGATTCAAATC
>DASUTF010000159.1:0-8113 GCA_036374695.1 Pyrinomonadaceae bacterium | reverse complement strand
ATACCTTAAGCGTATCGCTGGCAGTGAGACATTTCCCCCGCACCGTACCAGTATTAAGAATTGCGTCCCGGCTTCGTCGGATGGCGGAGACGCTCACCGGATTCGCTGGTTAAGGGACTGATTTTGAGAGATTTAGCTGTTAACGTAATCCTTGAGAAAACCCACTCTATCGTGTTGAAAAAAAAAGTCACCACAACATATTGACATCCTGAAAACTCAGGAGTATAGTCCGTCCTGCTTCGGTTGTGACGGCTGGCGGCGGCGGCGGAAAGGGTCCCGAACCCAATTCCGCAGAGCATTGGTGACTTCGCAACACCGACCGTAGTACCTGCAAAAAATCGAATCTTTTTTTGGACGGCGATCTGGATCGTCGGTGGCGTTTTATTCCTCGAACTCAGGCTCGCGTGCGGTTCCCCGCGCGAGAAAGGTAAGATAGAAATGAAATCAGCGAGCGGTGCGAAGATGACAAAGGTGTCGGAAAACGAAATTCTCCAGCCGAACGGCTCGCACGCTTCCGGCGTGCTGGATGCCGGCGGCATGCGCACCACTCTGCGCCGCGCGATTCAACCGCTGGGTTTGAATGCGCGGAAGGTGGTCTCCAAGCGTTACTCGCTGAAAGACGCCAAAGGAAACTCAATCGAGGAATGGAGTGATATCGTGGCCCGCGTCGTCGCGCACGTGTCTGTTGCTGAAACCGATCCCGCCGAGCGCGATCTTTTCTACAACACGATGTCGGACATCATGATGGCGCGCGAGTTCGTGCCGAACACGCCGTGCCTGGTCAACGCCGGTAAGCCGAACGGACAGCTGGCGGCGTGTTTTGTGCTGGATGTCCCCGATTCGATCGCCGGCATCATGAAAACGGCGACCGACGCCGCGATCATTCACCAGACCGGCGGCGGTACCGGCTTCACTTTTGAGAAGCTCCGTCCGAGCGGTTCGATGGTCAGTACCACACACGGCGTCGCCAGTGGTCCCGTGTCGTTCATGAACATCTTCAATACGACGACTGACACGGTGAAACAGGGCGGCGTGCGCCGCGGCGCGAACATGGGCATGATGCGCGTCACGCATCCGGACGTGCTGCGGTTCATTCACGCGAAGAACGATCAGCACTCGCTGACGAACTTCAACATCTCAGTCAACGTCACCGATAAGTTTCTTGAGGCGGTTGATAAGAGCGAGTGGTATCAGCTCGAGTTCGGCGGCGAGACCTGGAACGATCCGGTATTCGATCCCGTCACGGGCCGCAACTACGTCGTTTATCGCCGGCCCGACGGCTCGACCGTCACGTTCCGCGACAAAGAATCATTTGAGACGGCCGATCTTTCCGACGCTTTGATTGAAGAGCCGCCGGCGCCGGGATTCGTTTATGCGCCGGATATCTGGAATCGAATCATTGCCAGCGCCCACAAATACGCTGAGCCGGGCATCGCTTTCATCGACGAAGTCAATCGCCATAATCACATGATGAATTCGATGGGACCGATCATGGCGAGCAATCCCTGCGGCGAGCAGTTCCTGCACTTTGCGAACTCGTGCAACCTCGGCTCGATCGACGTGAACAAGTTTTACGATCGCGAAAACCGTCTGGATTGGGACCGGCTGGCGGAAGTCACGCACTGGACGACGCGTTTCCTCGATAACGTGATCGATACGTGCGCCTGGCCGCTGCCGGAAATCAACGACGTGGTGAAGCGCACGCGCCCGGTGGGTCTGGGCATCATGGGCTTTGCCGATCTTTGTCTGAATCTGAAGATCACTTACGGCTCACCTGCCTCAATCGACCTGATGGATGAGGTAATGGGATTTGTTAGAAAAGAAGCGTGGATCGAATCCTTGCGTCTGGGCGCCGAACGCGGCGTCTTCCCCGAGCTCGAAGCGAATCGCGAATCCTACGCCGACTTTCTCTACAACGAAATCGGCATCTCACGTGAAGTTCCGCTCACCCCGCGCAACTATGAAGTTACGACGATTGCTCCCACGGGCACGATTTCCCTGGTTGCAGAGACGTCGTCGGGTGTTGAACCTAACTTCTCATGGGCATACGTGCGAAAGGACACTCTCGGCACGCGCACGTATGTCCATACTCTCGCCGCGCAAGCGCTGGGTGTGGATGTAGATCAAACCGATCAGGCTTCGATCGATGCGGCCGCGGCGTACGTGGTTGAGCATGAGCACGAGCTGCCCGGGTATTTCATTTCGGCGATGTCGATCAGCGCAGAGCAGCACGTGCACGTGCTCGCCGCCGCACAGCGCAACGTCGATAACAGCGTGTCGAAGACCTGCAACGGCGCCGTTAACGACACCATCGAGTCAGTCGATCATCTCTATCGCCTGGCGCGGCAACTCGGCTGCAAAGCCGTGAGTTATTACCGCGACGGCTCGCGCGAAAACCAGGTGCTGACTTCGATGAAGACCGAAACGAAGACTGAGACGCCGACCGTCGTCACCACGACAACGATTATTGAGCCGACCCCAGTCTCCAGCCCTTCTCAAGACGCTTCCGTTTTGACTGAAGGCCGGACTGAATCTGAGAACGAAGCTGCGGCGCGTCGTTTGGCCGAAGCGGAAGCTGCCGCGCGCAAGCAGGGCGCGATTCGGCTCGAGCGGCCGCGCGAACTGCGGGGCGCGACCTGGCGCATTCCGTTCGACGGACAGAATCTCTACGTCACGGTCAATCACGACGATGAGATGATTCAGGAAGTATTTGCCACCGGCCCGATCAGCGGCGGCGTAGGCATGCTGGCTTCGAAGATGCTGCGGGGCGGGTTCGACGCGGCGGAAGTCTCTTACAGCTTGAACAAGGTGACCGGCACGCACGCCGTCTGGTTCAACGAGCGCCTGCTGACTTCTCCCGAACAAGCCGTCGCCGAATGCATCATGATCACCAACCGGCGCTTAAAGGGCCATCCGGACTCTGCTCGTGCGCTAAAGTCGCAGCCTTCACTTGGTACGCAGTCCTCCGGACAGCCTCAGTCGGCTGGTTCGACCAACACCCAACACCCGACACCCAACACCCAGCACGTCGTCGGCGCGATCATGTCGAGCATGATTAGCACCTGCCCCGAATGTCACGGCCAACTAGAGCACGCGAGCGGCTGCGATTTTTGTCGGGATTGTGGGTACAGCAAGTGTAAGTAGTCAGAACCGCCTGCGTTAGCGGGCGGGTAATCAAGCAGGGCAGTAGCCCGACCGTGAGAGAGGGCTCAGTAGTTCAAGAAATGCGATATGGGGTCAGGCCTGCGATTCTGCGATTCTCGCATCGCCGTCTGAAAACGCAACGCCAAACCACTCCGAACAAATCCAAAGCGGTGACAAGTCACCGCACTCCAAAATCTGTCGCCCGCTAAAGCGGGCTCGAATCCCTTAAATATGATCGTGACCCAAGGCTTGAAAGCCTGGGTTATTTTGATTTCGTTCGCTCACGCGGACGAGCACGCCCTCGCTCACAGCCGGGCTACTACCCCGCGACGCAGACCAGCTATTCGGGTCAGTACCGGGAGCGATAGCGGCCGATCATGAATCAACTTGCGCTTCGAAGTGGATCAATTATTCAATGTTGGGCCCTGATCCGGTGGCCGATTCATCAAAGTTCTGAAACGGGCTTTCTCGCGGTTTTGGTTCCGACAGGCGTCATCACCATTTCACGTCATATTTCCTCAGAAACGTTTCCATCTGTTCCCGATTGTCCAGCACCGTCGTAAACAGCGCTTTGTAGTTTTGCTCGCGCTTGAATTTCAAAACGGCGCGCGCGCGACCGGCGCCGATCAGGTCTTCCAGCGCTTGCCATTCGAGCATGATCACGATCAGGTGCATATATGACGAACCTTCCTGGCCATCGCCGTGTGGCGGCTCGATCCGAAGCTTAGGATACGCCCGCTTCAACTCCTGAATCATTTCGCGCCACTTGCCTCGATGTCGCTCCCCCAAAACCCAGTGAGCCTGTTCGTGCACGTAAATGGAAAGTACGCGGTCGTCGTTGTCGCCAAAGCGGAGATTCAGCGTCAGCACGGGGTAAGAATGATTGATGGCCGTTTCATCGATGACTATATCGCGGGTAATGGTGTACTTCTTCAGATCGTACTTGGCGGCGAGCCGTCGAATTTGTGCCCGGCGAAGATGTTCACGCTGCGAATTGTGTTGAAGCCTGATGTTCAGTTCTGGTGTCTGAGCAAGGACAAGCACGGGCATCAATATCAGCGCAAAGGTAAAGGCTTTGATAGTGTTTCTCTCCGCCATCATGTTGATGCATTCTAGCTGATTGTGATGCGCTGAGATAAGAGCCTCTCTCACGGTCGGGCTACGGCCCAGATGTAAGCCCCAATTCCACTCAACTAAATCCAATCCGCCCTCCCCTTACGTAAATTGGGTGTAGTCGATATCATCTGGCGAGGCGAATCATGAATAGACGGTTCTTTATTTCATCTTCGGTGGCGGTTGGGGGGATAGCGTTGTTGTCGCGGCTGCCGGGGTGGGCGCGCACTGAGTTAGGAAACAAGGCGGACGAGGGCGTCCGCGCTCCCAGCGCGACGAATCCACAATCACCCAAATCAAAATCAAAAGGGATCAAGAAAGTGATCAAGACAGATGCTGAGTGGAAGGCCCAACTAACTCCTGAGCAGTACAACGTTTTGCGGCAGAAGGGGACTGAGTATGCCGGCACGAGCCCTTACACCGACCTCCACGACAAGGGAACGTTCGAATGCGCCGGTTGCGGGCTGCCTTTGTTTAGTTCGGAACAGAAGTTTGATTCGGGCACGGGCTGGCCGAGTTTCTGGGCGCCGATCAAGAAAGAGAACGTGATCGAAGAAGTCGATAAGAGCCTTGGGATGACTCGGACGGAAGTCCTGTGCGCGCAGTGCGACGGCCATCTGGGACACTTGTTTGATGACGGGCCGAAGCCGACCGGGCTGCGCTATTGCATGAATGGGGTGGCGCTCAAGTTTGTGAAGGCAGTGGCGTAGCCACTGACCAGAGAATCATGTGCGCCGGTAAGCCAGAGGCTTACCGCACTGTGCGGCGGCATAGCCGCGATGTGACAGTTCGCGCGCTCATGCGGGCAAGGATGCCCGCGCTCCCAGAAAACAGGTGCGTCCTATCTGGCCTTTGCGATGTTTTGCGTCTTTTCGTGACATGGCCCTTGTTGACACGGTGATCTGTTCACGCAAAGGCGCCAAGGCGCGAAGACACGCAAAGTAGGATCCTCCCAGCTATATCCTGCCTTTGACATATACCGGTTATTAGCGTAAGGTCGTAGTTGCATTGTCCGAGCTTACTCTGCTCTCAGATCCTCTGGTCACTTTTCCAGTTCAACTGAATTCCACAGCTCATCCCAGTTAGAAAGCCAAGGCTTCTCTCTTCTGGTTCGTGTTCACCTTGGCAAATTGGGAAGCGTTTGTAGCTTCTGTTGGTCCCACAGGGGAAAAGGTAAAGAAAAAATGTCCATGAAACTATATGTTGGTAATCTCGCGTTCGAAACGACGGGCGACGATCTGAAAACACTGTTCGCGGAAGCGGGCACGGTTGAAAGCGTCTCGTTGATTGAAGATCGCGAAACCGGTCGCTCGCGCGGCTTCGGGTTTGTCGAAATGCAGACCAAAGAAGAAGGCGCGGCGGCAGTTGAGAAATTCAACGGTACCGAGTTCGGCGGGCGCCCGCTTAAGGTCAATGAGGCCAAGCCGCGCGAAAATCGCAACGGCGGCGGCGGCGGCTCACGCTATTAATTAGCGTTTATCGCTTTCTCACCTATAAAGCCTCCGGCGTATTTATACGCCGGGGGCTTTTTGATTTTTAGGCAGCTGAAGTGCAACCCCCCCCGCTAACGCGGGTAGTACTGAGAGGATCTCGCCTGACTGACGGTCGGGCCGGCCCTAATCCATATGCGCGATCGCGGCGAGCAGAATGAGCACAAACGCACCCACGCCGACTCCGGCACCGATGCCGACCCACTTCGCGGTTGAGTGGCCGTTGTTGCGATCAAACTTCACGACATCAGCGTAACGGACGGTCGTGGGAGCGTTCGTCTTGCGATCCCGCATCACAAAGTCGTTCTCGCTTGCCTGGGAAACGTAGCCTTTCACTTTCGTGCCATCAGCAAGCCACACCGTGGCCTTCGCTTTGGATCCGGTACCCAGCTTCAAGACTTTGGTTTTCACTTCTTCAGCGGAAATGCGTTGGCCAGGCTTGGGCGCCGCCATCGACGTTTGCACAACTGGTCCAAACAGCATCAGGCCAGCAAGGAAATAGTGTAAGTAGTTTTTCAGCATCATTGATTTCATAGAGATTCACATCAGCAATGACAGTGCCGTATTTATTTTGCGCAGTATAGCGGCTGCGCTCGAAGACCTGAGCGCCGCCGAAACCTGTCTCTTGCAGCGTGAATGCGGCGGGGTGAGCCTGCGGTGACGTGCGTCACAGCGTGGGTTCATCGCCGAATAGCGCTACAATCTTCCAAATAACCAAAAAAGGGAGATACGAATATGGCGAAACGCACAGCAAGCGCAGTTTGGACGGGTACGCTCAGAGAAGGGAACGGCAAAGTAAAACTCGGTAGCGGAGCGTTTGAAGGTCAGTACTCTTTCGCGTCGCGATTTGAAGAAGGCACGGGCGCGAATCCCGAAGAGTTAATCGGCGCGGCGCATGCCGGATGTTTTTCGATGGCTCTGGCGGCGGGTCTGACGAAGGCCGGTCACAATCCGGCGCGCATCAGCACCAACGCGAGCGTCAGTCTCGAGAAGGTTGGCGAAGGATTCAAGATCACGACGGTTGAGCTCACAACCGAAGGCGAAGTGCCGGGCATTGATGAGCAAACGTTTCTCGATGCGGCGGAAGCGGCGAAGAAGAATTGTCCCGTATCGCAGGCCCTCGCGGGTACTGAGATCAAATTGAATGCGACGCTGATCA
Organism: Pyrinomonadaceae bacterium; assembly: GCA_036374695.1. Lineage (GTDB taxonomy): Bacteria > Acidobacteriota > Blastocatellia > Pyrinomonadales > Pyrinomonadaceae > UBA11740. The sequence goes on along the minus strand of DASUTF010000159.1, from coordinate 1,207 downwards.
AATCGGCAGCGGCGTAGCCACGGACAGAAGGAAGCGACACCGCTAAGCCTGGCTTACGCAGTGAACGCAGGTAGAGTCGCTGAATCTGTGGCCCGCTAAAGCGGGCTATAAATTCAATTATTTGTCGGCCAGCCCAGTCCTAAAGGGCTGGGCTACTATCAACGTCCGCTGACGCGGACGAAGAAGCAGGGCCGCGCGTCCAACCAAAGATTGACATTACCTCGACGCGTCGTTAGATTGCCGGCGCTTTAATTGGATCCCCGGCGATTAGATACGAGGTCGCGCCTTCGTAAGGAGAACAACGATGCGTCGCTCATCCTTCCCCGCGTACTTTATACTTGCTGCTTCACTGATCGTTTTTATTTCCTGTACCGGACCTGCGGGTCCACCAGGACCGGCGGGACCTCCCGGGCCAGCGGGTTCAGGCGGTGGGCCGCCGTTCGTTTGGGTATGCACGCCCGCGCATTATCCGAACCAGGGTCCTGGTCACCCGACCAACATCTACGTTTTCAATGGGAGCGGATCGAGTGCGGCGGTGGCGGTAAACATTCTGGATAAGAATGGAAATAACCTGGCGGGCGTCGCAATTCCCGGAAACGCGCCCGGGAACAACTATCCGGGTAACGCCGGCGCAACTACGACCCCATTAGCAGCAGGAGCCACTCGGGTTGAGACTTGGCTGTCGCCAAACACCGTCACTGACCCGCTAACTAACATTTCGTTCAGTGTCAGAGTTACGTCGGATCAACCAATCGGAGTTGGCGCGAATTTGAATCACTTCGAACAAAGGCCGGTTGCCTGTGTTCAAGTGAAGTAGTTTGTTCGCCGCCAAACAAAAAGCAAAGCCCTCGCACGCAGCGAGGGCTTTTGCTTTGTGACGTTCGACGCTCTGACTAAGGCCGATTCGTATTCGTCGATCGTTTCTTCAACTCCGCTTCTTGCTCTCTTTCGTAAACGCCACGGCGGTTTCCAACGGCCGGACTCCCCTGGGGCACCCAGATGCGCTTGCCATTGCGCATGACGTAACGACCGCGGCGATTGCGGGCATAGGTTCCCGCACCGCCGGCGCCGATCGCGCTGCGCGGTTGTGCTCCGGTGCGGGCCACTCCTCGATTGATGTTGGTATTTCGCTTTCGCCGGGGTTGGGCGGATGCGATCACCAGGCCTGAGGTCACAATAAAAAGAGTCGTCAAGAGCGATAGAGTTT
>DASUTF010000158.1:0-7332 GCA_036374695.1 Pyrinomonadaceae bacterium | reverse complement strand
CCCTCGCCGGGATATGAACCGGAGCATAACGATGCGGTTAGAGTGGGGCGGGAGCTTGAGGCGAAATTGAAATCGTAATTAGGGCTTGCCGGCCGCGCGCTTCAGTTCTTCCAGCGTGCGCTTGTGTTCTTCCAGTTTCTTCCCCGCCTCAGCATACCTTCCGGCCGCCATCAGTTTCTGATAATCCTCAAACTCCTGAACGGCCCGGTTGATTAGCTGCTGCGTGTTGCCCGTCGTGGTCGGAGCGGCGGGCGTCGGTGTCGGCTTCGCTTGATCCGGGACGGACGGCTTCTGCTCTGACGGTTTCTGTTCCGCTGTTTGTTTTGCCGCATCGCCAAACAGGTTAGCCAGTGCTTCGTCAAACGATTGACCAAACGCCAGCCGCTCTTGGGTGGCCAACACCACAAGGCGCAATTCAGGCATCGGGCTATTTACTGCCTGGAGGTAGATGGGCTCAACGTAGAGAAGCGATTTGCCAATGGGAATCACCAGCAGGTGCCCACGTAGGACGCGCGACCCTTGCTGGTTCCAAAGTGAAAACTGGGCCGAGAGTTGGGCATCCTGATCGATGCGAGCTTCGATTTGGAGCGGCCCGTCGATGAGGCGTGATTTCGGAAAATTGTAGGCCAGCAGCTTCCCATAGTTCTCGCCGTCAGAGCGTCCGGCCATCCAGCCAATCATATTGTTTCGGTTGGCCGGCGTGAACGGCAGAATCAATGCAAACTCCGCTTGCTTGTCTTCACCCGGCAACTGCATCAACACGAAATAGGGATCGATCGGTTGGTTCTGTTTCTTGTTCTGCTCATTCACAGTCATCTGCTGGGCGACGCTCCAGGCGTCCTCTTGTTGGAAGAAGACACGTCCGTTTTGCACGTGATAGAGACCGTACACGTCGCCCTGTGCCCGCAGGAGGGTTTCCGGATAGCGAATGTGCGCCCGCAGGTCTGCGGGCATTTGGTTCGCATCGCGGAAGAGGCTGGGAAACGTCGCGCGGTACGCAGCAATCAACGGATCGTCGGGATCGAACACGTAGAAGTTCGTGGTGCCGTTATACGCGTCAATCACGACCTTCACGCTGTTACGAATGTAATTGACGCGGTTGTTTTCGATTTGGTGGTGACGAGAGTACGGGTAATTGGCCGTTTCGGTGTAAGCGTCCACGACCCAGAACAGCCGCCCATCGCTGCTGATGACCGTATAAGGATCGCGGTCATAGATGAGAAATGGCGCCAGGCCGTTGACGATTTCGCGAATGTTCCGATTGATTAGCAGCCGGCTCTCGGACGTCACATCGTCAGAGAAAGGCAGCTTGGTCATGTCACCGACGGCCCAAGCCAGTAACAACCGCCGCAGTCCCCCGCCGAGTTGGATTCCGCCGGTACCTTCGTAGCTGGTGAAGGCCGCCTCGGTCTCGCTTTGGGGGAAATCGAACTCCTTCTGCTTTGTTTTGACGTAAACGGGCGTGTTCGTTTCCTGCCCAAAATAAATTTGCGGCCGCGTTAGTTTGATGTCGGCATTCGCCTCGATCGGCATGTTCGAAAGCAGAAAGCGCGGCCGGCCCTCAGGCGTGAACTCATTGGCGGTATTCAACGTCACGCCGTAGCCGTGGGTATAAATCAGGCGTTGATTGACCCAGTTCTTCGACGTTTCAGGCAATCGCTCGATGTTCAGCTCGCGCGCGGCCACCATCACCTGCCGGGTGCGCCCGCCGGTTTGATAGCGATCGACGTCAACGTCGGGAAAGTCGTAGTAGATGCGAATCGCCTGCATCTGCTTCAGCGTGTCCTGCAGCGCGCGCCAATCCCAAAGGCGAATGTTCTCCAGCGTTTCGCGATTGTCCTGCAGGGCAAACGACTCGACAGTTGTCTCTGCTTCAAAGTTTCGCAGTTCGATTTTGTCGAGGCCGAAGGCGCGGCGTGTCCAGGCGATGTTGTGCTCGATGTAGGGTGACTCTCGCCCTAGTTCGTTTGGCTTAACAACAAAGTTTTGGACATACGAAGGAATGAAAACGACCGCGACAACATAGACCGCGAGGGGGAGCGCGATCCCGGCGGCGAGCACGCGCACCTTGCGCAACGTGAAAGCGTTAACCAGGGCCACCAGGGCAGCGATTAATAGCCCGATGGCAACCAGGCGAAGGCCCGGCAGCACGTGGTTCGCTTCAGTGTAGCTGACGCCGGAAAAGATCTGATGATCCTGCCAAAGATATGGAAAACGCGACAGCAAAGTCTTCCACGCGAGAAGTAGTAAAATCGCGCCCAGGACCACTGAGATGATTGTGATGGCGCGCTTGCGGACTGGCCCGGCCTTGCTGGTGGCGAAGGTCGTCTCCTGGGTCCCTGCCAGTAAAGCGTACGCGATGACGGCGATAAGAATGATGACCGCAAGGTACAGCAGCCACGAGCTAACCGCGTCGTAAAGTGGCAGGGTGAACAGGTAGAAGCTGACCGGGCGGTTGAAAATAGGATCGGCAAGCGGCGTTTGCGGCGCGTGGAGATACAACGCAAAGTCGCGCCATGCGGCCCGCATTCCCAGCCCGAAGATCAAACCGGCAACGATTGAGACTATCCATGCCACGGGACGTATGAATCGTCCCGGCGAGATCTGCATCGGCTGCTGATTGATCAGCACCGTGCGCGGCCCGATTGTGAAAGCCCCAAAAGCTCTTTCAATCAGCCAAAAACCGACCCGCAGAATGGCAGTTGTCAGGACAAAGAAGATCAGGAATAACTCGAGCTTCAGTTTGAAGATGTACCAGTAAACGTCTGAGTAGCCGAGCGAGCCAAACCACAGCGCTGAAATGTAGATAGAAAGCGCGCGGGAACTGATGAACAGAAACGCGAGAACGGCAAGCAGAATCCAAGGCCACCAGCGTCGTTGCCGTCGCGGTTGGTCGGGCGTGACATCGATGATGTCATCGTCGTCGTCGAACTCTATAGGCCTACTCAAGTACGCATAGCATACTCAACTTCGGGGGCGCAGCAAAGACCAACCGGGCCCCTCGCTCGTCAAAAGCGAAACGATTTCTTCGCGCGGTCGTGTAATGTTCCAGGGAATCGTGATTAAGGTTAGCCTTGCCTGACGGGGCAATGCTAAACTTCACAGCGAATTTAGGCTTATTGGGGTAACAAATGCTCGCGCCAGAAACAGTTTTACAAGGTCGCTACCGAATTGTGCGGCAGCTCGGCCAGGGCGGCATGGGCGCGGTTTATGAAGCCGTCGACCTGCGTTTAGACACCGTGGTCGCCTTGAAAGAGACGCTTTTTACCGAAGAGCGGCTGCGGAAACAGTTCGAGCGCGAGGCGCGGCTGCTGGCGCGGCTTCATCATCAGGCGCTGCCGCGCGTCAGCGATCATTTCACCGAAAACGAAGGCGCGTTTCTGGTGATGCAGTACATCCCGGGCGAAGATCTGTTCGAAATGCAGGGGCGGCGCGGCAGTGGGTTTCCGCAAGCGGACGTTCTGCAATGGGCCGACCAGCTTTGTGACGCGCTCGATTATCTGCACACGCAGGACCCGCAAATTATTCACCGCGACATTAAGCCGCAGAACCTGAAGCTGACCGCGCGCGGGCAGATTGTGTTGCTTGATTTCGGTTTGGCGAAAGGCTCGGGTGGGCAGATGTCGGTGGTGACGACTTCAGCCAGCATCTTTGGCTACACCCCGAATTACGCTCCGCTCGAGCAGGTGCAGGGGCTGGGAACCGATCCGCGCAGCGACATCTATTCGTTGGCCGCGACGCTGTATCACCTGATGACGAACGTGAAGCCGCCCGACGCGCTCAGTCGCGCGGCCGCGATTGTCAACGGTTTGGAAGATCCTCTGGCGCCGGCTGATTCGGTCTCGCCGCATGTCAGTCGCTCCGTGGCTCAGGTCCTGCAGACTGCGATGTCGCAGAAACGCGACGATCGATACGAGTCGGCTGAGACTATGCGCGAAGCGTTACGTTCGGCTGCGACCGGGGCCCTTGGTGAGACGCCAACGGTTTTGATTGCGACGGGCGCTACTACGCGTGCCGACACGGTTGCGCCGGCCGCGGGCACTCGGATGGTGGGCCAGCGGACGCAGGCTGGAGGGAACGAAGCGCAGACGCTGCTGGCCGACGAAGCCACGAAAGTTCGGGGCCAATCTGCCGGCGCCGGTTTGGCTCAATCCAGTGCGCAAAGCTCGCGGGGCATGTGGTTGGCCGCGGCGGTCGTGCTCTTGATGATTGTCGGCGGGGCGGCGGGGTTTTTCATTTATCGCGCCCGACAATCGGGTGCCGCGGCAACATTGCCCGCGGCGACTCCGGCGCCGTCAGTAGAACCGGCACCAACGACCACAACTTCGGCTGGTGGCGTCCAGCCAACGGTCGAAGAGCCGAAGAACGTCATACCGACTACCGACGCTGACAAGCGCGTGAAACAAACGAGCGCGACGAAACCGGCTGCAAAAGCGACGCCTGAAGTAGCAAATGAACGCGACGCCGGTCACGATCCAAATCGCCGGCCGCCTGAACCGCCATCACTTGATATTTTCCGCAATTCGAACGATCGTCGTCCGCCGCCTGAGCCTCGTGTCCGCGATTTTCCAAACGGCACGCGCGTCGAGAGGCGCGCCGACGGCACGACGGTTGTCACTTTTCCGGATGGCCGGACGCGCGTGTTTCCGCCGGGAACGCGACCCAATCCCCGAAGGCGGCCTGGGCCTTGATGCTCGGCCCGTTTTCCTGACTGCCAGACATTTCAGAACTATTTAGAGGTCATCGATGAAGACACTTCGCCGCACCTTTTCCCTGCTGTTTGTTACCGCTCTGGCGGGAGTAGCCTTGGTTGCACCGCTCGCGACTGGAACTTCTGCACTCCCCGCCGAACCTTCGGTCATTCGCGTTGCTCCGCCGGCGCCGGTGTTCGATACGGCGAAGCGCGTGGCCGAGTTAGCGACGCGGCGCCAGAAAGTTGCGGAAGCGATCGGACCAAAGGCGATCATGATTCTCTTTAGCGCTGAGCCGCGCGTGTATACAAACGATGTGGATTATCACTTTCGGCAGGAGAACAATCTTTTCTACCTGACGCACCTGAACCAGAAACGTTCGGTGCTCGTGTTAATGCCGGGCACAGCCACTCCGGAAATTCTTTTTCTGCCGCGACGGAATGCTTTGCGCGAGACGTGGGACGGGTACATGTACAGTCCACAGCAAGCCAGAGAGCTGTCCGGCATCAAGGAGATTTGGGAAGCGAGCGAGTTCGCCCCGTTTATCGCGGCGTTGAGCAAACGCGAGGCGCACCACCCGAAACCCGAAAACGTTTTGCTCTCGTCCGCCCAATCAGCGACGACAAATGGCGAAGGGATGGCGGGGCTGTTCGCAGCCGCGCAGAAAAATGAGGGCGCACTCTATCTTTTGAATTTTCCGCGCGAAGGTGAGAGCCGCGAGTATCGACAGGAGCAACGATTCGCCGGCGCCTGGCCGAAGCAGTCAGGCTTCAACCTGCAGAACGCGTCGCCAATCTTTACGCAGTTGCGTCTCCGGAAATCGCCGATGGAGCTCGCGGTTATGCAACATGCGATTGATATCAGCATCGAGGCTCATCAGCGCGCGCAGGCCTTTGCGCCACAGGCGAAGTGGGAATACGAAGTCGATGCGCAGGTGCTTTACACATTCAAGCTGCGCAACGCCGACAACTGGGGCTATCCGAACATCGTTGGCTGCGGCAAAAACGCCACCACGCTTCATTACAATGAATCGCAAGCGCCGGTTCATCCGGGGCTGCTCATGCTGATGGATGTCGGCGCCGAATATCAGCACTACACGGCCGATGTCACCCGAACTTTTCCCGTCAACGGCAAGTTCACGAAAGAGCAAGCCGAGATTTATCAGGTCGTTTACGACGCGCAGGAAGCAGCCGCGCGGGCGACAAAACCCGGCGCCAATCTCTCGCAGGTCCACAATGCGGCCACGGAAGTAATCAAGGACGGCCTGCTGAAGCTCGGCCTAATTACCGATCGCGACACTGAACAGTATCGAATCTGGTTTATGCACGGCACTTCGCACTGGCTGGGCATGAACGTTCACGATGTCGGCGGGGGTGCGACGTTTGAACCCGGCATGGTGTTCACGAATGAGCCCGGCATTTACATTCGCCCGGATGCTCTCGACAATTTGCCGAAGACGGCTGAGATGGAAAAATTCATCGCGGCCGTGCGTCCGGCGTTCGAAAAATACAAAGGCATCGGGGTGCGCATCGAAGACGACATGCTGGTCACCGACACCGGCGTGAAGTGGATGTCGGCCGCCCTGGCGCGCAGCATTCCCGATATCGAAGCGTTTATGGCGCGCGCCCGGCGTGAGGGTGGAAGCCGGTAACCCTCCTTAAAATTTACTTTTTCAAGGCGGGCTGCAGCCCGCCTTTTTGCAATTAAACTTCGGAGGACAACCGATGAAATACGCGTTTCGGAGACTGATTGGGCAGACGGCTATCATGGGCGCTCTTTCTCTGACAATGGTCTCGGCCGCCTCAGCGCAAAAGGTCGACAACGAGCATCAGGTCGGCGGCATTCTTTGGACGCAGACTTCGGGTGAGTGGAGAGCGTTGTCATATCAGGCGTTCGCTTTGGCGCGTCTGCGACTGGATCAGGATCTGCGCGCAAATCGTAACCGGCGAATCAGGCGCGCGGTGATCGTTGATGTGGACGAAACCGTGCTCGATAACAGTCCTTACCAGGCGATGACCGTTAAGACAAGAACGGCCTACGAATCGAAATCCTGGCTCGCCTGGTGTGAAAAAGCTCAAGCCGCGGCGATACCGGGCGCGGTTGAGTTTCTCCGCTACGCGCACTCGCGCGGCGTGCGGGTCTTCTACGTCACCAACCGGCGTGAATCAGAGAAACAATGCACCGCGCAGAATCTGAAGAAGGTTGGATTCCCCGATGTTAGCGACGCGACGGTGCTCGTGCGAACTGACGTCTCAAGTAAACAACCGCGCCGAGATGCTGTCGGCAGGAAGCATCGGGTGGTGCTCTTGATGGGAGACAATCTGAACGACTTTGCTGAGATCTTCGAGAAGAGCAAGACGATCGATAGTCGTTTTAGCGCCACTAATCTGAACAAATCAAATTTCGGTACCCGGTTTATCGTTCTTCCCAATGTAATGTACGGCGCGTGGGAAGAAGCGATTTACGGCGACGCTTCGAAATTGACTGAGGAGCAGAAAGTGGAAAAGAGAAGGAACGCGCTGAAGGATTTTTAGCCGATTAACCGAGGATCATTTCGATGTCGAGCGTGAGTCCGGGGACGCTCGTCGATTGAAAACGTTCCCCGCGGTTGATAATCCGGTTGAGTTGATACGCTCCCGTT
>DASUTF010000157.1:0-17101 GCA_036374695.1 Pyrinomonadaceae bacterium | reverse complement strand
GCCCTGGAGCTCTGCGCCGTTTGATTCGAAAAAAATGAAACGACCGGCTATCTCAAAAACACTGTTGATTGCCGGTCGCTCAAAATATGTTGGTACCCGGGAAACTGGATCGGGATCGGGGCGGGTCGTACTTTCCATCGCAAAAAGTACTGCGAGGTCTGTTAGTTGGTTCCGCCGCTGGCGGCAACCTGGAAAAATGTCGTTGCTTCAAGGACGTCCACCGGGACTGATATTTCCGGGGCTATGAAGTTCTTTTTCGCGGGCGTAGAGTTTTCGGTTTCGCCCGGTTTCACTTCAGCAGTAGCAGTCTCGATAATCAAATCAGATCCATCCACAAAGGGTATCCTCCCGATCTAATGACGGCCGATGCGGCGTCAGCATATTACACGAACAGTTCGCCAACCAAGCTCTTTGTCGCGTGGGGCGTGGATTCTACGATTTTTTATCCGGCCCGACAAGCACCATCCGCAGGGGCTGCCGGTCACCAATCATCAGGTCGGCTCGCACGTACAGCTTTATGTTGGGACCCAACTCCTGAAGCGTCGATTCCAGCGACGATTTGATGATGTTGACAGTCACCAGATCCTCCACTTCAGTCTTCACCTCGAGCGGGATGCCGAGCTGGTTCGCGATTCCATAAAGAACCACAATCAGCGGTTGCTTCTTTGACTTAACTGACAGTTGGCCCTTTTCGAACGTGATCTTCAGGTCTTCTTCTTCTTCCTTTTTCGGATCCAGGCCCTCTTCGGTGTCGCCTTCAATCACCATCACGTCCGAAGTGCCCTTTACCACTGCATTAATGGCTGGCGCCCGCTCGTTGTAACCCTGTAAATAAATGCCGACGGGCCGCGGCTGCTTGCCGGGCGTTGTGTCGATTTCATAGTCGATGAAGACCTGGGGTGCCAGCATCTGCATCGCCGGCTCAATCACCAGATCGCTGAAGTTTACGGTGACCAGGTGCTTTTCGGCGATCGGCGTCACCATCACCGGAATCTTCAGTTGCTTCGCCAGCTCGGCGGCAATCGCCTTAAGACTGACGTCCTTCGCTTTCAGAGAGACACCGATAATTTGGTCGTTAGTGATCCGCAGCGTGAATGGAAGCTTTGGGTCTTTTGCTGCCTGTTCGGTCTTTTTTTCAGAAGCAGCGGGGGGCTTCGGGTCCGCAGTTTGGGCAAGTACCGGGTGGGCCATCGAGACAGAAAGAGCCGTAAACAAAGCCACCTGCAGGAGTCGCAATGTGAAACTTGAATTGGTGATTTTGAACTTCATATCGAGGAAAAGCTGGTCCGGCAACGTAACACACAACGGAAAAGAGAATCAATTTGCGGTCGGTTCGCGCCGGGATTGTGGCGACTGCGAGACTTCGATGTCCTCGGCAGGCTATTCGTTTACTTTTAATACCGCCAGAAACGCTTCCTGGGGAATCTCGACGCGGCCCACCTTCTTCATCCGCTTCTTGCCTTCTTTTTGCTTCTCGAGCAGCTTGCGCTTCCGCGAGATGTCGCCGCCGTAGCATTTGGCGATCACGTTCTTGCCCATTGCTTTCACCGTCTCGCGCGCGATTATTTTCGCGCCGATGGCCGCCTGGATGGGGACTTCAAAGAGCTGCCGGGGGATCAGTTCCTTCATCTTGGTAGCCAGGGCCCGGCCTTTCGCCGCCGCCGTGTCGCGGTGAAGCACCAGCGACAGCGCATCGACGGGTTCACCGGCGACGAGCACGTCGAGTTTAACCAGATCGCTTTCCCAATATCCGGCCAGGTGATAGTCGAGTGAAGCGTATCCTCGCGAAGTTGACTTCAAGCGATCATAAAAATCGAGCACGATCTCGTTCAGCGGTAGTTCGTAGGTCAGCATCACTCGACTTGAAGTGATGTACTCAAAACCTTTCTGCTGGCCGCGCTTTTCTTCGAGCAGCGCGAGAATTCCGCCCAGATGTTCTTCCGGAGTCAGGATCGTCGCCCGGATGGCGGGCTCCTCAATCTTCGCCAGCCGGCCAGGATCAGGCATCTTCGCCGGGGAATCGATCTCCGTGACTTTGCCGTCAGTGGTAGTCACTTTGTAGCGCACGCCGGGCGCCGTGGTGATTAGATCGAGATTGAATTCGCGTTCCAGACGCTCCTGCACAATCTCCATGTGCAGCAATCCGAGAAAGCCGCAGCGAAAACCAAAGCCCAGCGCAGTGGAAGACTCAGGTTCGTAAAAGAACGACGCGTCATTCAAACGCAGTTTATCCATCGCATCGCGCAGCTCTTCGTACTGGTTTGTATCCACGGGATAGAGACCCGCAAAAACCATGGGTTTGATTTCCTGATAGCCGGGAAAAGGTTCGGTCGTGGGTCGCGCAGTTTCGGTAATCGTGTCACCGATTTGCACGTCGGCAACCGTCTTTATTGAAGCGGTCAGGAAACCAACTTCGCCGACGCCCAGCTGGTCAATGGGCGTCGGTCGCGGTCGATTCACTCCCAGCGTGTCCACCTGATAGTCGCGCCCCGCGCTCATGAAGCGAATCTTCATTCCCGGACGAATGACGCCGTCGATCACGCGGAACAAAACAATCACGCCACGATACGAGTCGTACCAGGAATCAAAAATCAGGGCCTTCAAAGGCGCAGCCGCATCACCCTTCGGCGGCGGCACATCCCGCACAATCGCTTCCAAAACCTCAGCCACACCCTGGCCGGTCTTGGCGCTGGTAAGAATCGCGTTGTGAGTTTCCAGGCCAATGAAGTGCCGGATCTCTTCGAGAGCGCGCTCAGGCTCGGCCCCGGGCAGGTCGATCTTGTTGATGACCGGTATCAGCTCGAGATTGTTTTCGATTGCCAGATAAGTATTTGCGAGCGTCTGCGCCTCGACGCCCTGCGAAGCGTCGACGATCAGGAGCGCGCCTTCGCAGGCCGATAACGAACGCGAGACTTCGTAAGAAAAATCGACGTGACCGGGAGTATCGATCAGATTCAGCAGGTAGGTTTGGCCATCGCGCGCTTTGTAGTCCAGCCGCACCGCGTGCGCCTTGATCGTAATCCCGCGCTCGCGCTCCAGATCCATGTCGTCTAGCACTTGTGCTTCCATCGCGCGGCCAGTCACCGCTCCGGTCAATTCCAGCAGACGATCGGCCAGAGTCGATTTACCGTGATCGATGTGCGCGATGATAGAAAAATTCCGGATGCGGGATGGATCCATTTGTGTGTCCAAAATAACAAAACGGGTGCGAGATCGCACCCGTCACGCCGGGAACGCGGACGCCCTCGTCCGCTAAAGCGTGGTTCGCACGCCATCATGGTACTTTTCGCGCTTCGCGCCCAATGCGGACGAGGACGTCCGCGCTCCAATCAGTCCATCGATTTCACATTATCGATCTGCGCGCGCTGGAGCGTGCCGCTGTAATCGACGTACACGGATTTCCATTCCGAGAAGATGTCCAGTACCTGCGTGCCCGCTTCACGATGGCCGTTGCCGGTGCCTTTTGTGCCGCCGAATGGCAGGTGAACTTCGGCGCCGATCGTGGAAGAGTTGACGTAGAAAATGCCCGTGTACATTTCATTCATCGCATGGAAAGCCCGGTTCACATCCTGAGTGTAGATCGCGGCTGACAATCCGTATTGCACGCCGTTCGCGATTTCAATCGCCTCGTCGAGCGAGCGAGCAGGAATCACCGCCGTGACGGGACCGAAGATTTCCTCCTGTGCGATCCGCATGTCAGGTGCGACGTCGGTGAAGACCGTGGGCTCGATGAAATAGCCATGCCCATAATCGCCTTTGGTCAAATGGCGGCCACCGCAAGCGAGCGTCGCGCCGTCTTCGTACCGGCCAACGTCGATATAGTTCGTGATCTTTTCGACGGCGTCCTGATTGATCACCGGCCCCACATCGACTTTTGCATCCGCACCGTTACCGATGCGCAATGCTTTCGCGCGGTCGGCCAGCTTGTTGCTGAACTGTTTATAAACCTTCTTGTGGACGATCAGCCGCGATGACGCCGTGCAGCGTTGACCCGAAGTACCGAACGCGCCCCAGATGGAGCCTTCGACAGCGTTGTCAATGTCGGCATCGTCCATCACGATGATCGCGTTCTTGCCGCCCATTTCGAGCGAGCAAATCGCATTGCGATCGGCGCATGCCGAAGCCACCAACCGTCCCGTTTCCGTCGATCCGGTGAAAGAGATCAGCCGCACCGCCGGATGATCCGTCAGTCTCGAGCCGACCACTGAGCCGTGGCCCATGACGAGGTTGACGACGCCAGGCGGAATGCCGGCTTCTTCGCACGCTTTGACCAGGTTGTAAGTTGAAAGCGGCGTGTCTTCGGCGGGTTTGATCACGACGGTGTTACCGCACACCAGCGCCGGGATCATTTTCCAGGACGGAATCGCCATCGGAAAATTCCACGGCGTAATCAATCCGCACAGGCCCACCGGTTGTCGCACACACATCGCGAACTTGTTCGGCATCTCAGCCGGCGTGGTAAAGCCGTGCAGACGCCGGCCTTCGCCCGCGGTGTAGTAAGTGCAATCGATCGCCTCCTGCACATCGCCGCCCGCTTCCTTCAGAACCTTGCCCATCTCGCGGGTCATGTCTGCGGTGTACTTTTGCTTGTCGCGAACCAGGATCTCGCCAAGCTTGAAAAGAAGCTCAGCCCGTTTCGGCGCGGGCGTGCGACGCCAGCCGTCAAACGCCTGACGCGCGGACGCAACTGCTTCGTCAACGTCGTCCTGAGACGATTGCGGAAAACGGCCAATCAGATCGCGTGTATCAGCGGGGTTGTGATTCTCACTCCACTCGCCGCTGCTGCTCGGCACCCATTGGCCGTTGATGTAGTTGTGATAGATATTTGCGCCCGTGCGCGCGGACGATTTATTAGACCTGGTTTTTTTTGTGAGTGCTCTTTTTGCTTGAACCATTAGATCATTTAACCATTGATTCATTGTTCCATTGAATCAATGAACCAATGGTCAATGAGTCAATTACCTCATTCATAAGTAAACTGGACTATGCGCTGCACGACCCGCTTCGCTCCATGATCGTAGCGCGAAAGATTGAGAACGATCGGGTCGCCAGGTTTCAGCGTATCAATGACTCGCTGAAAGTCTGCGAGCGTTGCCACCGGGGCACGGTTGATGCGCGTAATGACTTCACCGACTCTGACCTCCACCGGCCGCACGTCGGCGACGAGACCGTTGGGATCGACTTCTTTGATGTAGAGACCTTTCACGCCGGTCAGTCGCTTGTCGGTAACTAACTGTGGCGTCAGCTCGCCCAGCGTGAGGCCGAGCCGCGCCGCTGACGTCTTGGTGCTCTCTGATTTCTCTTTGCCGGTCACCGTCTCATCGCGGACGCTGAAATCCGGGCGCTCTCCTAAAGCGACACTGACTGAGCGCCGCTCTAACTTGCCATCGATGTCGCGCAGGTAAGTGAGATTCACTGTCTGTCCGATAGCCGTGCCGGCTACCTTCGCGATCAGATCCTGCGCGTCCTGAACGGGTTGGCCGTTGAACTCGACGATGATGTCATTCACCCGCAGCCCGGCTTTCGCGGCCGGCGTCGGCTCGCCGTCGCGTTGTTCAACCTGAATATCGGCCACAATCGCGCCGCGCGCGTCAGCCAATGAATACACCCGCGCAAACTCACCCTTGACCGAATCAAGCGTGACGCCGAGATAGCCGCGCTTGACCTTGCCGTTGGCCAGAATCTGATCGCAGACAAACTTCGCTTCGTTCGAAGGCAACGCGAAGCCGATGCCGTTATAGTCACCATTCAGCGTTGCGATTTGCGAATTCACGCCGATAACTTCGCCGCGCATGTTGATGAGCGGACCGCCGCTGTTGCCACGATTGATGGCGGCATCGGTCTGCAGGAAGCGCTGGAAGGTTTGCGACGAGGCCGTGTCGCGCTCTTTCTTGGAAATAATTCCCGCGGTCACCGTCTGCTCGAGCCCGAACGGCGAGCCAATCGCCAGGACCCAATCGCCAACCTGCACTACATTCGAGTCGCCAAATTTCATTACCGGCAGCGGGCGTTCTGCTTCAATTTTCACTAGCGCAAGATCCGTTTCGCGGTCGATTCCAATCACTTTGCCGCGGTAGCGTTCGCCGCTCAATAACCCAACCGTGATCCGCGACGCTCCTTCGATCACGTGATTGTTCGTGACGATGTATCCCTTGGCGTCGATGATGAATCCGCTGCCCACGCCCCGCATGGGTCGCGGCGGCTGGCGGCGAAACAGATCATAGAGAGGGTTGTTCGGCGTACGATCGGACTTGTCTTCGTTGTCGCTCTCGACAATGTCGGTGGCCTGCAACGTGTCGATGTTCACGACTGCCGGCTCAACGTGCCGCGCGATTTCGACGAATGAAGCAGACAGCGCATCCGGTCCACGCGCCGCCAGCTGAAGTTGATCCTGCGCTACCGCCGGACGGCCTGCCAGCATTGCGCCGATGCCGATGCCGGTCAGCACGCAAACAACCGCCAGCGCAGCAATCCACACGCGCAACTTCTTCAGAATGAAAGTTTCCGCGTCCGTCTTTGCCTTAAATGATTCGAACATGGTGCACCGCCTTCGAAATGTCGCGACAGCGTTTAGTTGAATGAGCAGGCCACTCTGGCTACTGTCCGGGGCTGAGTCGCGCCAGTATAACCGAAAGAGAAGCGGAAAAACTAGACGCAGCCGCGTCCGCCTGGTCCGGAGCCTGAGAAAGCGTTACCGGTCAAGAATTCCGGCAAGGTAATGCAAACGGGCGCGGCCGCCGATCGCGAATCGCAGCCGGCGGCCACACTGGTTTTCACAGGGAATTAACGATCTAGTTGCCGCTCGACGAGACCTCTGCGCTAAGCGCCTTTTCGATCGCTTGCTTCAGCCGGTCACGGCTCTCTGACGCTGAGTACCCGCGCCAATGACCGGTAATTTGGCCGTGCTTATCGACGACCAGCGTCTGCGGAATCGCGCTCCGGCCATTCATCAGGGTGCGCGCCGTCGCCGGATCGGCCCAGCCGACGCGAAAACCGAAGTTCATGTCACGCACGAATTTCTGAACCTTGTCGCGCGCCGTGAGCGGATCTTCGGTGGTCAGCGCGATGAACTCCACCTCACGCCCGGCGTATTCCTCTCGCACTTTTTCGTAATCCGGAACCTCGCGCCGGCACGGGCCACACCAGGTGGCCCAGACATTTACGACCATCACCCTTCCTTCAAAGTCAGCCAGCCTAAAGCTGCTGTTGTCGATGGCCTTTAGTTCACGGTTAAGTACGCTTTCCGGCAACGCAGTCATCACCGGCGGTCCCGTCGGCACATACGCGGGCTTGCTGGTCAGGGATTCGCTGGGCGGCGCTGGCGGAGGAGGTGGCGGCGGATTGTTGTTTCGTCTGCCCGACTGGGCGGCCGCCGTCGCTAAGATCGCTGTGATGACAAGGGGAGCAAAGTAGCGTGTATATCTAGGAGGTGACATAAGTAACAGCGCACGCCGCCTAACTCGCGCCGTGCGCCACACATCTTACGCGAATTCCGCCGGTTCGGTAAATCCCGGGCGCCGTCGAGCAACCCCGATGTCGGGCGATCATTCCGAAGCGCCATCTTTCAAGGCCGTGAAGTCTTCGAGCTTTGAGGAGCCAACGAAACCGCCTTCTTTCGAGAATGTGTACTCGCGACGAAGGTAGCTCCTCCCCCGCATCCTTCCGGACGGCATCCGCAGCCGGAGCGTAAGGCGCTCGAGCTTGTTGTCAGTCACGATCTCGGGTGCTGCGCAGAGCGACACCCCCTCGGTTGAAAGGTTATGCGCCGGAAAAGTCGAAGCCGGTTTTAGAAGTAATTCACTGGTGTCTGAATACCGGCTTAAAGAAACATTAGCGCCGGATATCGAGACCGTTACGGCGGCTTGCAAAAAGATTGCATTAATGAACATTTCGGAATAAGCTGGCCCCTGCCCGCACTCTGAAACCCTGACCTCACCTTAGGATCATGAGTGTTGGACTCACGAAGTAGTCGCGGCTTCAAAGGAGATAAGCATGCCAATCAATGTCGTTATCGACATATCGCATCACAATGGAAATGTCGATCTAAAGAAAGCCAAAGCAGCCGGTGTCCTGGGTGTCATCCACAAAGCGACTCAGGGAATCGGGATGTTCGACAGCCGGTATGACACCAATCGTCAGCAAGCCCAGGCCGCCGGACTGTTGTGGGGCGCCTATCATTTCGGCACGAAGGCCAATGGTGCAGCGCAGGCTGATTTCTTCCTCAGCAAGGCCGACGCCGACAACCAGACGCTGCTCGTACTGGACTACGAACCTAACGGCAATTCCACGATGACGCTGGATCAAGCGCGTGCATTTGTTTTGCGGGTGAAAGCAATCAGTGGCAGATTTCCCGGCCTCTACTCAGGCAACTTGATCAAAGAACAGTTGGGCGGCCAGCCTGTGGATCCGATCCTGTCCCAGTGCTTTCTGTGGCTGGCGCAGTATGCCACCCAACCAAACAACATTCCGGGAACGTGGCCCAGCTGGACGCTTTGGCAATACACGGACGGGGTAGCGGGGCCCGGTCCGCATTCGGTCGACGGCATTGGCCCATGTGACCGCAATCAGTTCAACGGCACGGTCGAGCAATTGCAAAAACTCTGGGGGGCTGCGGCTGACGCCGTCGGTGGCAACTAAATCACAGAGGCCCTTCTGACGAGGGGGACGAGTTTTTCGTTGAGTTTTCAAGCAAGGCCCGCGCATTTCTCTGCAAACCGGTGAGCTTAGCGCGTTTCATCGCGCTCCCTCGAAAACGAGCCGCGTAGGATTCGGGTGTCAGTTCAAGAGTCTCCACCACCGATGCATTAACGTTTCTTTGGCGAGGTTCAAAGCGCGTTTCACCAGTGACGGGAGTTGTGTGGTTCCAGGGACACACGTCCTGACACACGTCACAGCCGTAAAGCCAGCCGTCCAGGCGTTCTGCCACGTCAGCACGAATCGTGGCGGCGCGTGATTCAATCGTCGCGTGCGAGATGCACAGATTCGCATCCAGCACGTACGGCTCTACAATTGCGCCCGTGGGACAGGCGTCAAGGCAAAGCGTGCAACTGCCGCACTGATCGGCAAGTTGATCGTCGCTATATTCAAGCTCCAGGTTCAGCAGCAACTCGCCAATAAACACCCATGAGCCGTAATCGTGCGTGATCACGTTTGTGTGTTTGCCCATCCAGCCAAGCCCTGCCCGCACCGCCCATGCCTTGTCCATTACGGGCTGAATATCCACGCAAACCTTACCTTCCGCCTCGGGCCATTGCTGTTTGATCCAGTTGCGGAGGTCGCGGAGTCTCTCGCCGACTACTTCGTGATAGTCATCGCCCCAGGCGTAGCGAGACACTTTGCCGGTCAGTTGTCGTTGGAATGCTTCACTTGGCCGTTCGTTGATGTCTGTTGACTGGCTGATCCGGTCGCAACCATCACCCCACGCGGACTGTCCGCGTGGGGACCCCGGTCCGCTCCCGGTTCTGCCATTATGCTGATGCGGCGTGTAGTAGTTCATCGCGACGACTACGACTGACCGTGCTTCAGGAAAAATCTTTTGCAGATTGGTTCGCTGCTCGGGATCGCGTGCCATGTAAGGCATCTCGCCGTGAAATCCACGGCGCAGCCACTCTTCGAGCCGTTGACGTTCTTCGATCAACGCCTCTGCGCGCACAACGCCAACTTTCTGGAAACCAATATCACGCGCGCGCGCCCTAATCTGTGCCGTTACAGTTCGCGCGGCCGTCAGCGCGCTATTTGAATTCGCAGGCATCTCCGGGCTCAGTTTATCGTTCGCGCCCTACGTTTGCTATTCTCGACGGCGCAAGCTAACGGTCCATGCAAAAAATCGAAGAACTTTTTACACGCGGCCCGCAAACCATCTTAGCGCAGGCGTTGGCTGAGGATATTGGCACCGGCGACGTCACCACGAATTCGGTCATTTCCGGGTCCGCGAAAATAACCGCGAAATTAATAGCCAAAGCCGCGGGCGTCATCGCGGGCCTGCCGATCGCAGAGATGACATTTCACTTGTTGGATAACAGCGTCAAGTTTGGACCGGCAGTGGCTGACGGCAATCAGATTGAGCCGGGACAAACGCTGGCTGAAATCGAAGGCGACGCCGCGGCGATTCTAACCGGGGAACGAACCGCTTTGAATCTCGTCGGTCGTATGTCGGGGATCGCTACGTTGACGCGTCAATTCGTCAATGAAGTGAAAGGAACGAAGGCAAGGATTCTTGACACACGAAAGACAGCGCCGAACCTCAGGCTATTAGACAAGATGGCGGTGCGATTGGGCGGTGGCGACAACCACCGGATGGGTCTCTTCGACATGATCCTTATTAAAGACAACCACATCGACTTTGCCGGATCGATTACCGAAGCCGTCACGCGCGCGCGCAAAGCAAACAGCGGATTGGAAATCGAAGTTGAAGCGCGAACGTTGAGCGACGTGTCTGAATGTCTCGATCTCGGCATCAATTGGATCATGCTGGACAACATGGTGCTTGAGGACATGCGGGAAGCGGTACGGCTCGTAAACGGACGTGTAAAAGTCGAAGCCTCCGGAAGTGTCACCATCGAGAACGTTCGCTCTATCGCCGAGACGGGCGTGGATTACATCTCTGTCGGCGCTCTGACGCATTCGGTTAAGGCGCTGGACGTGAGCCTGCTGGTAAACTGGCAGTGACCAGTACGCATCAAACGCAATCGCTTCAGAACACTTGATGACCTGGGGTTTAATAAAAACAAATGCACACGCAACAAAGTAACCCGGCCTCCGCTCTGGTCCCGGAAAACGCACTCGACTACACGCCGGAGATCGCGCGCGCAACAGCGCCGATTTACGAACGTGTGAAGGCCGTCATTCCGGAAATCGAGTGGCCAATCCACGCGCCGTATGTTGCCGCGATTAACGAACTAAAGGCACAACGAAACGCAGTTATCCTGGCGCATAACTACCAAACTCCGGAAATCTTTCACGGCGTCGCGGATATCACCGGTGACTCGTTGGCGCTGGCGCGTGAAGCCGCAAAGACAGATGCGGAGATTATCGTGCTTTGCGGTGTCCACTTCATGGCTGAGACGGCAAAGCTGCTCAGCCCGGAAAAGACTGTTTTGATCCCCGACCTCGAAGCGGGTTGTTCGCTGGCGTCTTCGATCACGGCCGATGATGTGCGTTTGTTGCGGCAACGATACCCGGGTGTTCCGGTGGTGACTTACGTGAATACTTCCGCCGCAGTCAAAGCGGAATCGGACATCTGTTGCACCTCGGCGAATGCCGTGGAAG
Source organism: Pyrinomonadaceae bacterium (assembly GCA_036374695.1). Classification (GTDB taxonomy): domain Bacteria; phylum Acidobacteriota; class Blastocatellia; order Pyrinomonadales; family Pyrinomonadaceae; genus UBA11740. The sequence continues at coordinate 5,833 of DASUTF010000157.1, read as the reverse complement.
TGGTCGAGTCGCTCGGCGTCAAGCGCGTCATATTTTTGCCGGATGAGTACCTGGGACGTTATGTGGCGGGAAAAACGAACGTTGAAGTAATTCTTTGGCAGGGCCACTGCGAAGTGCACGAGCGATTCACCGCCGCTGAGATTCGCGACTACAAGAATCAGTTTCCGGACATCGAAGTCTTAGCGCATCCCGAATGCCCGCCGGACGTGCTTGCCGAAGTCGACTTTGTCGGTTCAACCGCGGCGATGATCGATCATTTGAGAACAAATCATGCCCGGCGCGTGGTGATGGTCACGGAATGCTCGATGTCTGACAACGTGGCCGTGGAATTTCCCGAGATCCAATTCACTCGGCCGTGCAATCTTTGCCCGCACATGAAGCGGATTACTCTTCCAAAGATCCTTTGGTCCCTGCAAACGATGCAGCACCAGGTCGAGATTGAACCGACGATCGCCGAACGCGCGCGGCGCGCAGTGCAGCGGATGGTTGAATTGGGAAAGAATCCGAAAGACTAGTTTCTCTCTCGCGGTGCGCAACAAAAAAAAGGGCGGCCAAAAGGCCGCCCTTTTTGATTTCGCAGCGCTAGAACGTCTAGAACTGGAACTTGGCAGCAAACTGAACTTGGCGTTCCCGGAACAGAGTGCTGTCAGCGAACTGAACGCTTTGAAACGGCGTGTTAAAGGTCAAGCATTGTGTGAACCCGGCTGGGCAGCCACTGGTCGAATAATTGTAAAACGTGCCCTGAACACCGGTGACTTGAGTGCGATTGAAGGCGTTGAAGACTTCGCCCCAGATTTCGAAGTTGGTGCCCTCTGTAAGCTTAAAGCGGCGTGAAAGTCGTACATCCAGGTACCAGATGTTGGGCTGTTTGAACGCGTTGCGTGGTAAGCCGGTGAAACGCCCAGCGCCACCCGAACCGTTAGCGCCACCCCCCGGTGTAGTACAAGACGCGGTAGCTGCCGGGATCCCTCCCGCACCGCACAGCGCCGTTATCTGCGCGGCATTTCCGGTGAAACCATACGCGGCTGGGTTTATCGTTCCGCTAATTGATTGACTAAAGCGCGCTCCGGAAAAGGCGTTCAGGATGGGCGCAATCGTCCAGCCGTTGAAAATGTGCCCGGCCGCGCTGTCTTTAAAGGCATCGAAGTCCGTGTTGTAAACCACGCTGGCCACGAACTTTTGGCGTCGGTCGAAGGCTGAGAGCCCGTTTTCTGCCGCTTGATCGAACGCATTAAAGGGAGCGTTGTTCAAAGTAAAGGTAGCAGAAGTCTGGCCATTGTCCTGCGCTCTCGACAACGTATAGTTCGCCTGGAACTGCAAGCCGTTCGTCAGGCGACGGTTCGCTTGAATCACCAGGGCGTGATACTTGGAATAGATGTCGCTGCGAATCTCCGTGATCTGTGCGAAGTTCGGATTCGGCCGCGGAGTAGTGGCCGCAGTCGCTTGAGTACGACCCACGAAGATCGGTGTGATGTAGTTCTGTCCGCCGAATGGCCCGCCAACTACAGGGATGGATACCAGGCGCGCGGGTGGAGGCAGATTAGTGTCCACGAAGTTCGGGAGTGAATTCCCGAAGCTAAAAAGATACGACGCAGACACGATGGTATTCCGCGCAATCTCACGCTCAACGATCAAATCGCCCTGGTGAATCTGCGGGAGTTGAAAGTCGTCATCAAAATACTGTACTGCGCCCGGCACCAACGCGCCGGCACTCAACAGATTCGGATAAATCGGTGCCGCGGGCGACGTGGCCTGGAGTGTCACCTGCCGCTGCGCTCTATCAATTCCCACGCCGGTGTTGATGAGAGCATTGTAAACCGTTGAGTTAATCACGCGTCCGTAGTAGAGACCCCAGCCGCCACGCATTGAAGTTTTACCATCGCCGGTTAGGTCGAAGGCGAAGCCAATACGCGGTCCGAAGTTGTTCTTGTCATCTACTTTGTTGGCCGTTTGCGGCAGCAACGGATTTACATTAATCGCGTCCGGATTCCGTTGATACTCATAGCGAAGACCCAGGTTGAGGTTCAGCCGGGACGTAACGCGAATATCATCCTGAACGAAGAAGTTGAAATCAGTCGTCTTCATCGTGAGGCCGAGCACACCCAACCCCTGGTTGAAATTGCCGCCGTAACATCTTCCGACAGACCTTGATGAACTTCCGGGACAGTTTGTGGCAGCGGGAATTTGGCCCGGATTTCTGAAGTTCACGTAGTCGACGATAAAGTCCAGAATTCCACTGGTGCCGGTGTAATTGAATTCCCCTCCAACAAAGCGAAGGTTGTTGATTTTGTCTTCGACAAAGTTAATGTCGCCGCCAAATTTGAGCGTGTGGCTCCCCCTGGTGGCAGTCATCGTATCGGCGAACTGATAGCGACGCTCATCCGGAAAGGCCGCTCGCTCAAGAAATTCCGGAATGCCGAACGATAAGCCGTTTTGAATGAACGTCTGCGGCGACCGGCCTCCAATCGAGTTAGTCGGTTCGCCAACCTGTGGCGCTTGGCTAAACTGGGTCTCGTTGTCACGGCCCCATTGGAATCGGCCTTCATTGAGCAGGCTGTTTGAGATCGTCGAGTTAAGTCTCAAAGTCAACCAGTCAATCTCTACGAAATCGTCGCCGAAGTTGTCGCGCGCACGGGTATTGGTCGCCTGGGTCTGGATTCCGTTAGGCGAATCCCATCGAAGTCGATTGTAAGTAGCGGTCAAAACATTCTTGTCGTTTATGTGCCAATCGATCTTCGGCAGAATGAGTCTTTGGTCACCTCGTCGAGTGACTTCTCCGGACAGGCTATTAAGGAAGTTAAGCGTTGAGTCGATTTGTGCCGCCGTCACGCCGCGCGAAGTGAGCGCTGTTCGGTTCGCGGTACTCAAGTTCAAAAAAGTGTTTGAACTAAATCGAGCGAGACCAGGGAAATCCCGACGCTGTTCGTCGTAACTGAAAAAGAAAAACACTTTGTCTTTGGCAATCGGTCCCCCAATGGTGCCGCCGAAGCGGTGGCGCACATCCCTTGGCTTGTAGCCAACCGGAGTGAAGACGCCGTTTTGTAGCACCGTGATGGTCGCCAGAGGATTGCGGGCACCCCACTTGTTATTGCGCTGATAGTAATAGAGGTCGCCGTGAAACTCGTTTGTGCCACTCTTGGTAACGGCGTTAACCACACCGCCCGCCGACCGTCCGTACTCGGCTGAATAGCTCGACGTATTGACCTGAAATTCACGAATAGCCGATTGGGCAATTGAGTAACCGATACGCGTGCGGCCTCGCTCTTCAGCAAAGAAGGCCTGATTGTTATCGCCGCCGTCAACGGTGCTGTTATTCAGCAAGCCCGAGATGCCCCGAAAACTAATGAGACCAAAATTGCCGTCCGGAACCGCTCCCGGCGTTAGGATCGCAAAGTTTGACCAGCGGCTGCCATTGATTGGCAGGTTGCTAATCGAAGTCTGGTTGATATTGCTTGAGAAATCCTGCTGCTCGGTGTTGATTACCGGCGCGTCGGCAGTAACCTGCACTGTGCCGGTCACTCCCTCCAGTCCCAACTCTACCGCCAGCTCGGTGGCACGTCCCACCTCAATTACCGCATTTTGGCTCCAGGCTGCGAATCCGGTGGCGTTAATACTCACCGTATATGTGCCTGGATCGAGGTTAACTGTTTTAAAGCTACCACCGTCGTCGGTTGTTGCTGTCACTTCCTTATTTGTTTCGACGTTCTTGACGGTGACGTTAGCGCCGGCTACGGCCGCGCCTTTTGGATCATTGACGGTGCCGCTAATCGCACCCTGGGTCGTCGACTGCGCCATCGCGCTGAACGCGGAGAGCGCCAACACCAGGAGCGCAGCAAAACTAAGACTGAAAATTTTACGCATATCAGGAGAACTCCTTAGAGAATTAGAAATCGTTGTGGCCACTTTGCGCCGAAGGCGCAATGCAAACTGAGACTTTCGAGAACTGTGAACTGCCTGTTGCGAAGGAACTTCTCTGAACAAAACAGAAGGCGGTTTCTATCACGACGTTTGGCAATTGCGCAAGATTAAAACGGCGTTCGGGACGTGAAAACTTCATTAACCGGTCGAAACTTACGCGGTGAAAACGGCAACTGTCGTGCCCTGCGGCGCCTTCGATCGGCGTCGGCTGATCTCTGCCGTTTTCAACGGTTGCCGATGCAGCCGTTGATCAAGCATCGAAGCGCGCAACCATTATTTTGGATTTTCTATGAAAATCTAAAGCTTCTCGACAATGATCGCGATCCCCTGACCGCCTCCGATGCACGCCGTGGCCAAACCATAACGACCATTACGACGCTGCAATTCGCGCAACAGAGTCAGCACCAAACGCGTTCCAGTCGCCCCGAGCGGATGACCGAGCGCAATGGCACCGCCGTTCACGTTCGTCTTGTTGCGATCGAGCCCCAGCTCCATTTCCACCGCAAGGTACTGCGCGGCGAAAGCTTCGTTGACTTCGACGAGATCCATGTCATCAACCTTCAGGCCGGCTTTCTCCAGCGCCTGAAGCGACGCCGGCACCGGGCCGATGCCCATGATGTCAGGTTCAACGCCGGCATACGCCCAACTGAGAATGCGACCGAGCGGCTTCGAGTCGTGCGCTTTGACGTACGATTCGCTGGCGATAACCAGCGCGGCCGCGCCATCGACGATTCCCGATGCGTTGCCGGCGGTGACAAAACCGTCTTTCGCGAACGCCGGCTTGAGCGTCGCCAGGCCCTCCATCGTCGTTTCAGGCCGCATGTGATCGTCGCGATCGAATAGCGTTGTCCCTTTCCGGCTCTTCACCTCAACCGGCGTAATTTCATCGGCGAAGAAACCTTCGTCGAGGGCGCGCTTCGCGGCCTGCTGTGAACGGAGCGCATACTTGTCCTGCTCTTCCCGCGAGATCTCGAATTTGCGTGCCAGGTTTTCCGCCGTGCCGGCCATCGGCGTATTGCAGTACGTGTCGAGTAGCGCCACCATCAAGCTGTCTTCCAGTTTTCCCTGACCCAACCCAAAGCCTGAACGCGCGCCGCGAATCACGTGAGGGGCCTGCGACATCGACTCCATGCCGCCGACAAGACATGTTTGCGCTTCACCAAGTTGAATCATCTGCGCGCCCGACACGATCGATTGAATGCCGCTGCCGCACAAGCGATTGACCGTTAACGCCGGCCGATCGAAGGGCACGCCCGCTTTCAACGCGACGTGCCGCGCGCCGTAGATTGCGTCGCCGGAAGTTTGCAGCGCGTTACCAAAGATTGCGTGATCGATTTCTTCCGCGGCGACACCGGTGGTTTCGAGGGCCGCTTTCGCCGCAGTGGCGCCGAGATCAATTGCCGAAATATCTTTCAATGCGCCGACATACTCGCCCATCGGCGTGCGTTTACCACCAAGAATAAAAACGTCTTGAGCCATGAACTTGCTTTACCTTCCTACAGCTATGAATTTTTCCTCGGTCAGAAACGAACGAGGCTAGCAAAACGTCTTGATTGAGGTCAATTCCGGAAGCGACACTGAAGCCTTGTGCGTGCCGTTTGCCAATTGTCCGAACTTGCAGTTTCTGCTACTCTCGCCCTCGATTCTGGTAAGGCTTGGGCCTTTCTGGCATCTACTCACTTCACCTGATCAATTTCAAAAGATTTGGAGTTTTGAAGATGAAGAAATCTCTTCTCAATCTCACCTTGAGTGTGAGCTTCATCAATGTGTTGGTTGTTGCCACAGCCTCGGTTGCGTCAGCCCAGTCGCCAGTAATAACAAAGGACCGCGGAAAAGAGATGCTGACCGCCATCAAGGAAGACTTAAGAGAATACTATTACGATCCTACTTTTCGCGGCCTGAACGTAGATGCCAT
>DASUTF010000156.1:0-9896 GCA_036374695.1 Pyrinomonadaceae bacterium | reverse complement strand
CGCTACCGCAGGTGGTTCTGACTTCTTCTCGATTGCATCAACGCGCTTTTCCAAACCCCTGAGCGTTCTGACCATCTCTCCCAAACGTCTGAACGCCGCAATCGATCTCAGCCAATCACGATTGTCGAAAGCGGGAATGCCGGAAATCATCTTGCCCGGAGGCACGTCGTGACTGGTAGCGCTCTTGGCGGTGAGCACGACATCGTCGCCAATCGTATTATGCCCCGCAACGCCCGCCTGCCCCGCCAGAATCACTCGATTGCCGATGTGCGAACTTCCGGCGAGTCCCACTTGCGCGCACAGCAGACTGTCTTCGCCCACTGTGCATGAGTGACCGATCTGAACCAGGTTGTCGATTTTTGCCCCGCGTTTGATGCGGGTTTCGTCAGTCGATGATTTGTCGATGGTTGTGCCGGCGCCGATTTCGACATCGTCTTCAATTACGACGCGGCCGACTTGCGGAATCTTGAGCCAGCGCCGCTCTTCATCTTTGGCAAAACCGAAACCGTCACACCCAACGACCGCGTTGTTATGAATGATGACGCGTCTGCCAATTACGGTGTTCTCGCGAATGGCCACGCCCGAATGAATTTCTGAGTCATCGCCAATCGTCACATTCTCGTAGATGGTCGCGTTTGCATGAATGCGCACTCGATCGCCGACACGGCAGTGCCTGCCGACGACAGCGTTTGGCCCGACAAAGCATCCCGCGCCGATTGTCGCGGATTCGTCAATCACCGCTGAATCGTGAATCGCTGATTCAGCTGCAGGACGGGGATGAAAGGCAATCAACGCGCGGGTAAAAGCCAGATATGGATCTTTCGCGCGCAGCACGGCGAGATCCGCGCGTTCTACTTCAACGTCTTCGCCGACAAAAATCGCTGAGGCCCCGGTGGTTGCAATCTTCGGCGTGTACCGCGGATTCGAAAGGAACGTCACGTGTCCCGGCTCAGCTTGATCGAGACCCGCGGCGCCGGTGATCTCGATGTCGCCATCGCTCGGTTCCGAGCGGGCGTGGGTTAGTTCAGCAAGTTCGGAAAGTTTCATTGGCGCAAGAGTTTATCGCATTGGTTGGTGTACGGCACGGGCACGAAGCCTTTACGGCTTTGCCGCCTGATGTACGGTAAGGCTGTGCCTTACCGGTATGATTGACTGTTTATGGTTTGGGCTGCGCCCATCTGCTGGGGCATAGCCCCGGCCGAAAAAATTGAACGATGACGGAAAGGCTCAGCCTTTCCACACATCAGGCGGCAAAGCCGCCCAACGCTTTCGGCAGGCTACATCATACTAATCGGATCAATTTCCAAACTCACGTGTCGCAGATCCTGACCGGCGTCCTCAAGAGCTATAAGAGCCAGGTCGATCACCGCGCGCATTTGTTTCCGGCTGCGCGCTTTAACCAGAACGTGAAAACGAAATTCATCCCGCAGGCGCGCGAGTGGCGCCGGCGCCGGCCCGAGCACGCGACACAGGCGATCAGGATCGGCTTCAATCAAAGCCTTTTTCACCGCCCCGGCCAGCTCGTAAGCACGATTCGCATCTTTGTGCCGCATGAGCAGCAACGCCAGAGCCACGAAGGGCGGGTATTGATGATTGCGGCGATGCCGGATTTCTTCATTGTAGAAGCCGGTGTAATCCTGCGCGACCGCGTGCTTCAGAGCGTAGTGATGCGGATGATAAGTCTGGATAAGCACGCGCCCGGGGCGATCGCCCCGACCCGCGCGGCCCGCGACCTGGGTGATCAACTGAAAGGCTCGTTCGGCAGCGCGAAAGTCCGGTAAGGCCAATCCGGCATCGACCGAAATTACGCCCACGAAGGTGACGTTCGGAAAATCGTGTCCCTTCGCGAGCATCTGCGTGCCCACCAGCATGTCCAGCTGGCCTTTCTCAAAATCCAGCAGCGTCTGCTCAAATTCTCGGCGGCGGGATTTCGTGTCGCGATCGATGCGGCCCACGCGCAGTCCTGGAAAACGCTTTCGCAGAAGCTCTTCGATCTGTTCCGTGCCTTCGCCGACGTAGTAGATGTACTTGCTTTCGCATTGCGGGCACTGCGCCGGCGCGCGTTCGCGGTGATTGCAGTAGTGACAAACAAGCACGCGATCGCCGCGATGGAAAGTCAGGGTCACCTCACAATTGGGGCACATGATTGACTCGCCACATGAGCGACAGAGAATGAAGCTCGAGTAGCCACGACGGTTCAGCAGGATGATCGACTGTTCGCCCTTCGAGTGTGTTAGCTCGATCGCTTCGAGCAGTTGATCGGAAAACACCACGGGCTTTTTGTGCCGCGCAAAGACGTCGCGCATATCTACGAGTTCAGCGGTCGCCAAGCCGCGGGCGCCGATTCGTTCCGGCAACTCGAGGTATTGATATTTGCCGGTCTGCGCATTGTGGAACGTTTCCAAAGAAGGCGTGGCCGACCCCAGCACCACCGCGGCTGTTTCTTTCTGAGCGCGGACGATTGCCGTGTCACGGGCGTTGTAGAACGGAGACTCTTCCTGCCGGTACGACGAGTCCTGCTCTTCATCCACGATAATCAGTCCAAGATTCTTCACCGGCGCGAACACAGCCGAGCGGGTGCCAAGAACGACGCGCGCTTCGCCGGTGCGCAGTCGTGACCATTCGTCAAAACGTTCGCCGCGCGAGAGCGAAGAATGAAAGATGGCGATCTGATCGCCGAAGTGGGCGCGCAGTCGTCGCGATAGAATTGGCGTTAGCGAAATCTCCGGGACCAGCATCATCGCGCCACGACCGCTGTGCAGCGCCGCACGCATCGCGCGTATGTAGACCTCAGTCTTTCCGCTGCCGGTGACGCCGTGGAGCAGGAAGGGTGAGAACGCGCCGTTGCTGATGGCGGTCTCGATCGTTCCGAACGCCGCCTTCTGGTGCGTTGTCAGCTTGAACTCGTCCGTCTCGGGGAGTTCCGCGAGCGCCAGCGGATCGCGACGAATGTCCTGCTCGAACTCTTCAACCACGCCGCGCTTCTTCAGGGTCGCGATTACCGAAGGGCTGATGCCGGCGGTGTCGATCAATTCGCTTGCCGGCATTTGCTTGTGGTGGGTTTGAAGTGTGTCGATTGCACGTTGTTGAGCGTCGGTTACACGTTCGGTACGCAGGCGTCCCGGCTGGTTCTTTGTCGACGTTTCCCCATGTCTTTGATCAGGGCGTGCGGCAGGCGATATGCCTGCGTACCGATCTTTAACCAGGCGAATTAACTTCTGTCGTTTGGCGCGGGTAGCGGTTGTGCGCGTGCGATCCGAGCGCTCGACGTAGCCCTCGGCCTCCAGCTCGCGCAGCCATTTTGGAACGCGCGTCGAACCCATGCGAAGGCAGAACGCGTTGATCTCGGCTTCGCCTTCAGCGGCAAGAATCTGAAGTGCGCGTTGTTTCGTCGGCGAAAACCCACCTGCTAATCCCGACTCGCGTCGGGAACCCTCACCCTGCCCTCTCCCAACGGGAGAGGGATCCGCAGGCGATACTGACCTCCCTTTCTCTGTGATCGAAACAACCTGCATGATCGAAGTGTTTATGCCGGCCGGAAGCGCCGCACGCATGACTTCGCCCAAGGGCGCTGCGTAATACTCAGCGACCCAACGCGTCAGCTCGACGACTTCAGCTGTCAGGGAAGGTGAGACGTCGAGTAATTCTTCAACTTCCTTGAGTTCAGACTCGATCAGGCTTGTGCCTTCCCGCAGCTTCGGGAGCAGCGCGACGATGTAGCCCGTCATCGGCTTGTTTCCGAGACGCACGACGACCCGCGAACCCACGCGCGCCGTTGGCTGCATCGATTCAGGCAGTTTGTACGTGAAGAGTTTTCGAAGGTGGACGGGCAGGGCCACGTGCGCAAACTTTGGAGTCGAACCTGGTTGAGTTGCTTGAGCCGGCAAAGACATTGCTGCGGGAGATTATCGCGGGAGTGAAACGATTCAAAGCGCATCTCAGCCTGACTGGAGCGCAAGCGTCCCGCTTGCACGCTCTTCAACGGATTTGGCAAGCGAGGACGCTTGCGCTCCAGTCGATTTACGCGGAGCGGCTCTCGAGATATTCCATTACCTTCTTCAGGTCTTCCCACGTCTCGCGTTTCTTTGAAGGGTCGCGCAGGAGATAGGCCGGGTGAAAGGTCGGCATTACCTTGATGCCCTGGTAATCCCGGAAATGGCCGCGCACGCTGCTGATTCCGGCCTTTACCTCGAGCAGATTTCGCAGCGCCGTATTGCCCATCACGACGATGACTTCGGGGCGAACCGCGGCGATTTCGCGAAATAAAAACGGACGGCAGATCGCAGCTTCTTCCAGCGTCGGTTGCCGGTTGCCCGGCGGCCGGCAGCGATTGACGTTGCCGATGATCACTTCTTCGCGCTTCAGGCCCATCGCTTCAATCATCTTTGTCAGCAACTGACCCGCGCGGCCGACAAACGGTTTGCCCTGGGCATCTTCATCGGCGCCAGGAGCTTCGCCGACGAACATCAAACGGGCCTTTGGGTTGCCGTGCGTGTTTACGACCTGCGTGCGCCCCGAGCACAGCGCGCATCGAGTGCAATCGTTCCCAATGTCGCGCCAGATGTCTTCGAGAGTTTCCGTTGAAGGCGGCAACGACGGCCCGCGCGTGGCGAGTTCGCCGAAGAGGCTGTCCGGTCGGGGAGCACTGATAGGGGCCGGGGCCATTCGTGCAAACAGCGCCGATTCTGCCCCGGGGGGAGGGGTAGCCGGTAAAATTGTAGCGATCTCCCCCGGGTCTTCAACCTTCGCCGACGCGGTGCTAAGCCGTGCTGAAGCTTTCAGCGTCGCGGGTTCTGCGCCAATCGTCTCTGCGCCGAGTTCGCCGAAGTAACGCACGTACTCGCGCGCCTGCTTCAACACTTCGCTTAACTCTTTCGTTTGATCGGAAGTCATTCTTTTTGTGCGGCAGCAGTGCGTGCGTTGCTTTGGCCTTTTCTCAATTTCACAACCTCGTCAAGAATGCGGTGGGCAGCTTCTTCTTTCGGCATGAGCGGCAATTCTACAGTGTCAGGCCGGTCGCGAAACAAAATCGCGATCGCGTTGTTAGCCGAGTCAAATCCGCCGCCGGCTTGGGAAACGTCGTTGGCGACGATCGCGTCGAGGTCTTTACTGATCAATTTCTCCCAAGCGTTCTCGAGAAGATTTTCAGTTTCAGCAGCAAAGCCGATGATGAGCTGGTCCTGGCGGCGAGCGCCGGCGACGTCACGCAGAATGTCGGGAGTGCGTTGAAATGTTAGCTCCAGCGTATCCGCCGTCTTCTTCATCTTTTGAGTGGACGTGTCCACGGACGCGTAGTCGGCGACTGCCGCGGCGGCGATGAAGATTGTCGCGTCGTGGGCGCGCTCCATTACGGCGCGATGCATCTCGTTAGCCGTAGTTGTCTCGATGACGCCCACACCTGCCGGGGCAGCGACACTGGTGACGCCGGAAATGACCGTCACTTCGGCTCCGCGAGCGTGCGCTGCTTTTGCAATCGCGTATCCCATGCGGCCGGACGATCGATTTGAAATGAAGCGCACCGGGTCGATTGGTTCGCGGGTGGCGCCGGCCGTGATGAGAATGCGCTCTCCAGTCAAATCGGCGGCGTGCCTGGACGTCTGAAGCATCTCCAACGCCACCTGAACGATCCTGTCCGGCTCGCTCAGACGCCCCGGACCGATGGTGCCGCAGGCCATCTCGCCCTCATCCGGCTCAATTATCCGCACACCGTCACCACGGAGCTTCTCAATATTTCGTTGCGTCGCGGGATGCTCCAACATCGTGGTGTTCATCGCCGGCGCGACCAGTACCGGCGCTGTACACGCCAGGTATGTGGACGTCAGGAAGTCGTCGGCTACGCCGTTCGCGAACTTCGCCAGTGTATTGGCCGTGGCGGGCGCCACGATCAGCAAATCGACGGTTTGAGAGAAAGTTATGTGGGCGATGGGATCCGGATTATCCGGAGCGTAGTCGTCAACCAGGACGTACGAACCGGACAGCGAACGAAACGTGAGGGGCTGGATAAACTCGCAAGCGTGCCTGGTCATAGCCACGCGCACCTCGCAGCCGGCGCGTTGAAGGCCGCGAAGGACTTCAATGGCCTTGTAAGCAGCTATTCCGCCGGTCACGCCGAGTGCGATGCGGTGCTTGCGGTCATTCTCATCGCCATCCATGTGAAATCGAAATGTAACACCGCCAAATTATGCGTGCAATATTACCGGGTTTTGCGCCAGCGTATAATCCTGGTCGCAAACGAAACTGGCTTACCAAAGTTCCCTGAGCTAAAGTAAACGCATACGCGTTCCAGTAGGACGGCTCGATCAGTGGGGTGGACTTCAATGCATAACTTAACGCGAATCGTGTTGTTGGTTCTCGCGCTGGCAACGGCAGGTGGAGTTGCGCAAGCGCAGCGGGTGGAACAGTCTCAATTCGGGCCGGTCGTGCAAGCGTACCTCGGCTACTTGCGTAATGAACAGGAAGTCGTTGACGACCGGGCGAGCCGGCACGAGATTTCCACGGCCTATTACCGGCGCAATTCGAACCGTATTCGCGCGTTGCGGAAGATGGCCATTCGCCTGGTGACGAAATCCGACAACGACTATGTACCGGAACTCGAAGCAGTCGCGGCGGACGAGATGCGAATCCTGTTTGAAGATCCTCCGAGCCCGCGCTCCCTCCGCGTCAGTCAGGTTGTAAAGAATACGTTTCGTTACCTGGGACCCGTAACTTCAGGAGAAGTGTTTTATGTCTTCGCGCGGCTTGACCCTTACGAGCAAGCCGCCTTGATCGAATCCGGAAACGCCACCGAGGGGCCGATGAGTTCGTTATCCCCGGAGTCTTCCGCTGCCAAGGGCCAACGAGTCGGCAACAGCTCGACGCGTCCGCGGCGCAGCGGCCCGCGCTGACCCGCTCGTCTCGGGCTTTCCGTTTCTGATTTTTAAACTTGCGGTTGACCCGGAGGTCAAGGACACAGAATCTTGACACCACAAGGGCAAAAAGCCCTTTACAGCACCTATAGGCCATGATATCGTGCGCCGAAGCTAGTAATTCTGGGCTAAGTTTTAGAGTTTTCAACGAATTGCCTGTTGACAGGGGGGCTGGATTTCGTGTACAAAAGCCACTGATCAGTGGTTTCATTACGCCACGAAAAAGCTTCTTCAACAGAACTCAAGCGATAGCGACTCGGAACGTGAAAGAGTCAGCAGCGCGTTTTCTAAGGTATCTTGTCACTTCTACGGGAGGAAATGATGATTAGCAGAAATTGGAGCCGCAAGTCGATTGCATTTGCGGTCACGGTAGCCGTCCTCAGCGTCTATTCGATGGTAGCGCTGGCGAAACCCGGCGAGCAGAAGAACTCCGGAGAGCTTTCGGTTTCCGGCCAAGTCACCGTTAACGGCCAAGCGGCGATTTCGGGTGCGACAGTATTTTCCGACAGTGTCATTACAACTGCGGCTAACAGCAGCGCGGTCGTGAGCCTCGGGAAACTTGGTCGCGTAGAGTTATTGCCGAACACAAGCATTAAGCTGAGCTTTACCGGCGCCAGCATTTCAGGGAATCTTGACGCTGGTCGTCTTCAGGTCTCGACGTTGGCAGGCACGTCCGCCATCATCACGACCAAAGACGGCGCGGCGGTTGCCGACGCCAGCCAAGCGGCCAGCTTTATGGTCGATGTCGAATGTGGTGACATGAGAGTCGCTGCTCAGGCAGGCTTGGTTGAACTGCGAGCCGCTGGCAGGACTTCGGCGGTGGCAGCTGGAACAACTGAAACTGCGGGAACGCCTCAACCCGGCACACGCTGCACCCGTCTATCACGGCCCGGCATGCCTGGCATCGGTGGCGGCGCACTGGCGGCCTTATTGCTGGCTGCGGGTGGCGCGATTGCGGCGGCGATTCTGGCGGGACGTTCCGAGAACAATGATCTGAATTTCGGCGGCGACGTTACCGTAATCAGTCCGACGAAGTAGGACGCGAACAAGCCTGCTGGTGGCGTGCCCGAGTGCGCGGCACTTGAGTGTAAACTGCGGGTCACGCGCTAAATGCGCGTGACCCGTATCTTTTGACTAGACAATATTCCTGAATGCACATCGCCGTAATTGGCTCTGGTTACGTAGGGCTTGTCACCGGAGCGTGTTTTGCAGAATTCGGCGTCGACGTCGCGTGCGTTGACGTCGATGCCGAGAAAATCGCCCAACTAACTCGTGGCCACGCTCCTATTTACGAACCCGGCCTCGAGCAACTCATCCAAAAAAATCTCCAGGCGGGGCGGCTAAGATTCACTACGGATCTTCACTCAGCCGTCGCGCCTGCGGCCGTCGTGTTTCTCGCGGTGGGCACGCCACCGAAGGCCGATGGTTCGGCCGATCTTAGCTTCGTTAATACCGCGGCCATCGACGTGGCCAGGAACATTCGTGGCTATAAAGTCGTTGCGATGAAATCCACAGTGCCCGTGGGAACTGGCAAGCGACTGAAGGAACTAATCAAAACGAATCTGCCGGCGCCGGTACCGTTCAGCGTCGTTTCCAATCCAGAGTTCCTGCGAGAAGGCGCCGCGATCAGCGACTTTATGCGTCCCGATCGAGTCGTGATTGGCAGCGGTGACGAGGAAGCGACCGAGGTGATGCGGGAACTTTACCGGCCCTTGTATTTAATCGAAACGCCGTTCGTGATCACGTCCGTCGAAGGCGCGGAGCTGACTAAGTACGCTGCGAATGCCTTTCTTGCGACGAAGATTTCGTTCATCAACGAAATCGCCAACCTGTGCGAAAAAGTCGGCTGCGACGTGCACGACGTCGCCCGCGCTATCGGCATGGATCGGCGTATTGGCAACAAATTCCTGCACCCCGGTCCCGGCTTTGGCGGCTCTTGTTTTCCGAAAGATACGCGTGCGTTGTCGGTTATCGGAAAGGATTACGATTCGCCGACGCGAATCGTCGATGCGGTGATAGAAGTCAACGAGCGACAGCGCCAGGCGATGTTTCCCAAGATCGAAAACCTGGTTGGGGGCGTGAAGGGTAAGCGCATCGTTGTCCTTGGCCTTAGCTTCAAGCCAGAGACTGACGATATGCGCGATGCTCCCTCGGTCGATATTATCCGCGCTTTGTTGAAAGCCGGGGCAACGGTAGTGGCGTACGACCCGGTCGCCCAACACGAGGCGGAAAAATTGCTGCCGGGTATTGAGTACGCGAAAGATGAGTACGCTGCTGCTACTGGCGCTGACGCGCTCGTATTTCTCACCGAATGGAACCAATTTCGCGCGCTGGACATGGAGCGTATTCACGGGCTGATGAAGAGCGCAAACATCGCCGATCTTCGAAATATTTATGAGCCTGCCGATATGCGCGCACTTGGATTCAATTACGCAGGCGTTGGACGTTAAGTAACCATGGCGCTCTCAGGAATAGCTCTGATCACTGGTGGCGCGGGCTTCGTTGGCTCACACATCGCGACGGCGCTCGTTGACGCCGGCGCTCGTGTTCGAGTTGTCGACGACCTGTCGACGGGTTACCTCAAGAACCTTCGCCACATTGAATCCAAGATTGATTTTATTGAGGGAAGCGTTGGCGACGCGGCCACCCTGGCGCGCGCGTTAAGCGATGTAGAGTGCGTCTTTCATGAGGCTGCCATCCCCTCCGTTCCGCGCTCGGTGGATCGACCGCGTGAATCTCATGAAGCCTCGGTCAATGCCACTTTCGCACTGTTGCTGGCAGCCCGCGATCAGAAAGTTCGGCGGGTGGTCTATGCAGCTTCCAGCTCGGCTTACGGCGATCAACCCGAGTTGCCGAAGCGCGAAGACATGAAACCGGCCCCGCTTTCGCCCTACGCGGTCGGAAAACTGGTCGGCGAGTACTACGGGCAGGTCTTCACAAACGTCTACGGTCTCGAAACCGTCTCGCTGCGATACTTCAATGTCTTTGGGC
>DASUTF010000155.1:0-5111 GCA_036374695.1 Pyrinomonadaceae bacterium | reverse complement strand
ACGTCTCCGCGGTGAATTATCTTCTGAAGCGAGGCCCCTCAGGCTAGTCACTGGAATATTTGCGCGAGCAGCGACAACATTCAATCACACTATTGCGAAAATCACGAAGTTTACGAATTCAGTCATTCAAACACTTCGTGTCCTTGACGGGCTTCATGGTGAAACTTTTATTTCACTTGATTGTGGTTGTCCTCCGCTGGTACACCTTTAAGCCGGGGTTGCTGCGGTTTTAGAGCGTAGGGAAAAGATGACCATGGTCGCAACGGCAGATAAACGCGACTACTACGAGGTTCTTGGTGTAGACCGCACGGCGACCCAAGATCAAATTAAGCAAGCCTACCGCGAGTTGGCGATGACCTCACATCCGGACCGCAATCCAGCGCCGGATGCCACGGATCGATTTCGAGAGATCGCGGAGGCGTATGCTGTGCTGTGCGATCCGGCCAAACGCGAGCAGTACGATGTCGCGGGTCACGCCGGTGTGAGCGAACGCTGGTCCACCGAAGATATCTTACGTGGTTTTGATTTCGGCGACTTTTTCGGCGGTCGCTTCGCCGATGTCGGCGGCATCTTCGGCGATCTTTTTGGTGGGCGGTCGCATCGAGGTCCCGTCAAGCCGCACGGCGCGGATCTACATCATGAACTCAGCCTTAGCCTGGAGGAAGCGGCAAAGGGCGGAGAGCGGCTCATTTCGATTACGCGCTCGGATCGTTGCAAAACATGCGCGGGCAGCGGCGCAAAGCCCGGCACTCAGCCGATCACCTGCACCGAGTGTCAAGGCAGCGGCCAAAAGCAACAAACAAGGACCGAGAAGGCAATGCGCTTCGTCACGATCACGTCGTGCGCGCGCTGTCTCGGCCGCGGAACATTCATAGAATCGCCGTGCCTTAGCTGCCATGGCAGCGGCCTCGAATTTGTGCCGCACCAGATCAGGGTGCAAATTCCGGCCGGCATCGACGACGGGATGATGCTTCGCCTGGTTGGCCAAGGACAAGCCGCGCCGGCGGCGGGTGAACCGGGCAATTTGCTCGTACGAGTCCTCGTTAAGCCGCATCCGTTTCTCAAACGTGAGGATGACGATCTCTACACTACCGCGGCGATCGACTTTGCCAGCGCCGCTCTCGGCAGCAAAATTGAAGTTCCTTGTCTCGGAGGGGAAAAGGTCAAAGTCACGATACCTCCGGGCACGCAAAGCGGAACTGGCTTACGGCTGCGCGGCAAAGGTATGCCACGCCTCAACGCGCGGGGCAAAGGCGACCTCTACGTCGTGGTCGACGTTAGGACTCCGACCGACCTGACGCAGCGCCAGCGCGAATTGCTCAACGAGTTAAAAATCGAAATGAACAAGAAAGCGGCGGTGGCACCTTCGGTTGAAACATGAACGGAGCTGAAAGAACATCAGCACAGACACACTATAAAGCAGCCCGGATCTCTTTCACCCCGGACGGCACGCTTCACTGTGAAGGCGCTTGGAGGCTTGATTACCTGGCAGAACTGGAACGTCAGATTGACTTGCTGCCCGAAATCTTCGCTGGACCGATAAATTGCGACGCCCGAGCCATCGATACTATGGATACCGGAGGCGCGTGGTTGCTGCGGCGAACGTTGAATGAGTTGCAGCGCCGAGGCTGCAGCGTTTCCCTGAACGGGCTCTCCGCGGAGTTTGCCACGCTCATGCAAACCGTGGCGCGGGGCTGGTTACAAATAGAGCAGCTCCAACCTTCGCCGCATTACGGTTGGTTGGCGCGCATGGGCCAATTTGCCTGCGCTTCTGGCGTTAATCTCTTGAAGGCTCTTTCTTTCGTCGGTGAGACCGCATCCGCTTTCTGCTCGCTGCTCACCCGTTCGAATCAGATCCGCTGGCGGGTATTGCTTTACAATCTCCACGTTGACGGCCTTAACGCCTTGCCGATCATCGGTCTCTTGTCATTTCTGATGGGCATCGTGATCGCCTATCAGGGCTCCGAGCAGCTCAAAACGTTCGGCGCCAATATTTTCATCGTCGATTTGGTCGGCATCTCGCTGCTGCGTGAGATCGCGCCACTTCTTACGGCGATTCTTGTCGCCGGCCGCTCCGGCTCCGCCTACACTGCGCAAATCGGCGCGATGGCAGTAACGGAAGAGTTGGACGCGTTGCGTTCATTGGGCATTTCGCCGATAAGTCTGCTGGTCATACCGAGGGCACTCGCGTTGGTCATTGCCCTGCCTTTGCTCACGGTATTTGCCAACATCGTCGGCGTGTTCGGCGGCATGTTGATCGCGTTGAGCCAGCTCGGTGTGACCTTTACGGAATTTCTCAACCGGTTCGAATATGCGATTGTGCTGCGCCATTATCTCGTTGGGATCGGCAAAACGCCCGTCTTCGCCGCCATAATCGCGCTGGTGGGCTGTTACCAGGGCTTTCAGGTGTTTGGCGGCGTCGACAGTGTCGGCCGCCGTACCACCCTCAGTGTCGTCCAGGCGATTTTTTTGGTCATCGTCACCGATGCATTCTTTTCGATTCTTTTCAGCTGGTGGCGCGTATGAATGTGCGGAGCAATGCCATCAACCCGCTCCACACCGTGATCGAAGTGCGGCATATTCACACGCGCTTCGGCGCCGCCGTCGTACATGAGGACGTAAGCCTGACGGTTAACAAGGGTGAAGTGTTCGCAATCGCCGGTGGCAACGGCAGCGGCAAGTCGGTTCTGATGCGCGAGATGATTTTACTGCAGCGGCCCACGGCCGGCGACATTGAAGTCTTCGGCAAAGATGTTCGAACCATGAGCGAAGCCGAAGTAGCTGCTTTGCGCCGTCGTTGCGGCGTATTGTTCCAATATGGCGCCTTGTTCAGCTCGCTCACCGTGACGGAAAACGTGGCGGTCCCGTTGCGTGAGCATACGAATCTCAGCAGACGATTAATCGAAGAGATCGCCCTGCTGAAGATCGCAAGCACCGGCTTTCCGATGGCGAGCGTCACGAAGTATCCCAGTGAACTGAGCGGCGGCATGCGTCGGCGCGCCGCATTGGCGCGCGCCATGGCCTTGGACCCTGAACTCCTATATCTCGATGAGCCGACCTCGGGACTCGACCCCATCAGCGCCGCCGGTTTTGACGAGCTGATCCAGCAACTGCGCGAATGGTTTCGCCTGACCATCGTTATCATCACCCATGATCTGGATTCGCTCTGGCGCATTGCCGATCGAGTCGCCGTATTGGGCAATGGCAAGGTTCTGGGAATCGGCAGCATGAGCGAACTTTCCGGTTCGAAAAACCCGCTGATCCACGAATATTTCTATGGCCCGCGCGGACGTGCGGCGAAGGAGCAAGCATGGAACCAAAGGTAAACTACACCTTGGTCGGTCTTTTTCTCGCAGTCTTCGGCGCCGCATTGTTGGCGGGCATCCTGTGGTTAAGCCGCACCGACTATCGCGGTGTCTACGACCGCTATTACACTTATATGGATGAATCGGTCTCCGGCTTAAGCACCGATTCATCGGTCAGATACAACGGCGTCGACATCGGTCGCGTCAAGGAAATCGTTCTCAATGCGGATAATCCCGAACAAGTGCGCCTGGCGCTCGATCTCGTGCGCGGCACTCCCATCAAGGAAGACACGATTGCGTTTCTGGAAACTCAGGGCCTTACGGGTATAACGACCGTGAATCTGCGCGGCGGCAGCGCCGCTTCATCCCCTTTGCAGGCCCGACCCGGTGAAGCTTATCCAGTGATTCAGAGCCGCCGCTCGTTTTACGCAGAGCTTAACTATACACTGTCACGGCTTATGACCAACGAACACATTCCAGCGCTCTTGGCGAATCTGAATAGCTTGACACAGGAGGCGCGCGGTTGGGTTGACGCCCAAAGCCGGGCAGATTTGAAACGAATTCTTGCCGATACTGCTCGGGTCACGGCAGTTGTCTCGGCGCATCGGGCAGAGCTAGCAAACAGCATCGCCCAATCGGACGCCGCGTTTGGACGCTTCGCCGCTCTAGCGCAAAAAATGGATAATCAGGTTCCGGAGTTACTGGAGCAAGCGGCGGCGAATCTCCGCTCGCTTCAGAACATGACCGATCAAATCGCAAGCGCTGGAGCGTCATTCGGCTCAGCCGTCGATGGCAGTCGCGCCGACCTCGCGCAATTTACCGGCCAGACGTTGGCCGAAACGGGAGTTTTAGTTGCAGAGCTTCGCCAGGTGACAGCAACCCTACAGCGCCTGGCAAGCGATCTCGAGCGCGAACCAAGGGCGTTGGTTTTCGGCCGATCGCCGCCGCGCCGCGGGCCGGGAGAATAATTGCATGTATCATGGCAATCGAACCGGCGCCGTTGCGTCTCTTCGACCTTGCTCAGGACATGCTTTGAGAGAGACAATCCGATGCTTTCTCTCGACTCTGCCGCTATGCGTCCTTGTGGTGTTTCTCAACGCTTGCGCTCTGGGACCAGTGCAAAGCAGCGCTCCGCGGACGTATTTCCTCAACCCGGAAATCTCCTGGCACAATCCTCGTCCCTCAAGGGAGAGAACAGGCGCGGCAGTTCTTCTGATCACGCAACCGAGAGCACAAGCTGGATTCGATACCGGCCGCATGGCGTATCTGCTGCGCCCTTATGAGATCAACTATTACGCCTTCAGTCAGTGGGCCGACGCGCCGGCGCGCCTGCTCCATCGCCTCCTGGTTGAAAATCTGGATAAGAGCGGCGTGTGGAGCGCCGTGCTACAAACCCCGAGCGCGATATCCGCGCAGTATCGCCTCGATTGTGACAATGTTGTTTTAGAGCAACAGTTTTTCTCCAAACCCGGCCGCACGCGCTTAGCGCTGCGCGCGCAACTAATCGAAACCAAAACCCAGAGGATTTTGGCCAGCCGATATTTTGAATTTTTTGAAACTGCTGAAACCGACGACGCCTACGGCGGCGTGCAAGCCGCCAATCAAGCGGCAGCGAAGCTGATCACGGAAATGGCCGACTGGTTAGAGAAGGTATTTAACGAGGTTGGATAATGAGCGGCGCTATAGCGTGGCGCATCATCCGAGCATTTTTGCTTCAGTTAGGCCCGCAACTAAAACGGCTTTCCTGTTAATTTAGATTCCCCACCCTTTTTTTTCTTATCCGCCTCCTTTTTTCTTACCGCAACG
>DASUTF010000154.1:0-15112 GCA_036374695.1 Pyrinomonadaceae bacterium | reverse complement strand
TCCTTCCGCGTGCAGGCAGGCCTCGACGGCCCGCAGCAAGTTCGGTTCGTCATCGACAAGAAGCAGTCTTTCATGTTTACTGGCCATAGTCGTTGCCTATCGCAGCGGCGGACCACATGGGTAGTCGCACTTCAAAGAGTGACCCACCATCCACGGCGTTGCTGACTTCAACGCTGCCGCCAAGTTGAGTAATGACGTTCCGTACGATGTACAGACCCAAACCCACTCCCCACTGTTCGGAATACTCGCAGGATTCGTTTCCATTTTCGCGACCAGCCCGATAGAACTTATCGAAAATTCGCGGGATCTCTTCTCCGGGGATACCCGAGCCATTGTCACGAACATAAAAGACGATGTCCGGTGTTTCCACGAACGCCCCGACGCTAATGCGCCCGCCATCCGGAGTGTACTTAATTGCATTCTCGATAAGATTGCAAAGCACTCGCCTGAGGGCTGATCGATCAGCGCGCACCGCCGGCAGTTCCTCAGGAAGTTCGAGTGTCAGTTGCTGTTGCCGGGTTTCCGCATTGTGGCTCAACCGGCTGACACAACTCGCGAGAACTTCGGCCGGGTTTACGCTCACGAGATCGACTTTGTAGCCGCCGGCTTCTATGCGCGATAAATCCAGCAAATTCGAAACGAGATCAATCTGACGGTCGCATTCAGCAGCGATGGTATCGAGATGCTCGCGCATTAATTCGCTGCCATTCATCTTCCGTTGCAAGACGTGCGTTAGCGTCTTTATTGTCGTCAGGGGCGTGCGCAACTCATGCGAAACATTTCCCACGAATTCAGACTTCAATCGGTCCAGTTCCTTAAGTCGTTCCTCGCGCTCGACGATTTTATCAGCCATCCTGTTGAAAGCCCGCGCGAGTTCACCTATCTCGCCTGAATCCCTGACGTCCGCTCGCGCAGTCAATTGGTCAGCGCCAAAGGCCTGTGCCGTCTCACGAAGTTGCCGGATGGGCATCGTTATGTTGCGAGCGATGATTAACCCCGCGACCAGCGCGCAGGCAAAGATGATAAGCGTGAGGAATAGATACATCCCGAATCGCTGACGCGCCGGCTCGTAAAGAACCGCCGTCGGAATGCCGACAATCACAACGCTGTTCATGATGCTGGCACGCACTCCGTAAAGGCGACGCACACCGTCGTAGGGGCTTTCAATTTCAATAAGCGCGGCCTGCTCTTTGCCGGCGCCGAAAAAGAAAGGCGAACCGCTGACTTCGCGATCGATCGGAACCCCCGTGGTTTGCCCGCGAAAAAGAATGTGACCGTCCAGGTCAAAGATGGCGATCACCGGCTGATCTTTGAATTGACTGGTGCGAAATAGGTCGCTAATAGCCGAACTGTCGATGCGAGCGATAACCGCGCCGCCCTCTACCGTTGGAACGGCAACCGCGAGACCCGGTTGAGAGAATGTCGACGTGCGATCACTGGCCATCCAAAAGTCCTGGTCTCTGGTCTGTTTGAGTAAGTAATCGACAAGAGCAGATGGCAGCGGTTCCGTTGGTGACGGTTCGCCCACGATGGTCCGGCCGTCGTTCGACACGATGTGAACATCAATCCAATGCCGCCGGGTTTTTAAAACCTGACGCAAATCGTCCTTGCCTGGAGTGCCGCTTCCACTCGGATGTACGCGCGCCGCGAGGGCGGTCAAAGGTTCCCGCTGAGCCCGGGCCCAACGATCGAATGCGATTGTGGCAAGCTCTGCCTGTTGCTTGACCGATTCCTGGAGCTGCACATGGCTGATATTCCAGATTCCGAGCAACGCAACCACGCCCGCGATTGCCAGGGGAACCGCCACGACAATCGCAAAAATTTGCAGACGACCACGTATACCCACGATTGCTCCTCAACTACACGCGTCCAGTGAACCAAGCCAAGTTTATCACGCTCGGCCGTCACTGCCGGTTAGCTGTAAGCGACCAGTAACCCGCAATCGGTTAAGTTGCAGCCCGCGCCAGACATGTTATAAACGGCTGGGATGCTGTCGCTTTCTCCGTCCACCTTCGAAGACTTTGAACGCGAAACTGCGCGTGGAAACGTCGTCCCGGTGACGCGCACTGTGCTTGCGGATTTGCAGACGCCGCTCGGCGCGTTTCTGCGGATCTCAGGCGATGCGTCGTACGCGTTTTTGCTCGAGTCGATCGAGGGCGGCGAACGTCTCGCGCGTTATTCATTCGTGGGCGCCGATCCGTGGATGATCGCTCGCGGACGCGGCGATACGACCACGATTCAGAAAGAAGGCCGCCAGGAAACAGTCGATCGTAATGCGGTTGATGTCCTGCGCGAGATGTTTCGCGAAAAAAAGCTGGCCCGGCGGCCCGGCCTGGCGCCATTGTGCGGAGGCGCAGTCGGCTATCTGGGGTATGACGCGGCGAGCTGGTTCGAGCCTGTGCTTCGGCGGAATGGGCCTCAATCGGATTCAGACGATGCTGCCTGGATGTTCTTCCGCACCGTGCTGGCATTCGATCGCGTGCAGCAGCAAATTGAAATCAGTTCCGTCGTATTCGTCGCTGAAGGGGCAGGCGATCGGGAACAGTTGCGCGCGCTTTACGACAAAGCAGTTCGCGAGACAGAGCGAATCGACAGCCTGCTTAGTGAGCCGCTAACTGTTCCGTCAAGTCAGCCGACAATCGGACAAACAACGGTTCACTTCCAATCCAATTGGCCAAGGCCGCAATTCGAAGCGGCGGTTGAAAAGGTGAAAGAGCTTATCGCGGCCGGTGACTGTTATCAGGCAGTCATCGCCCAGAAATTTTCCAAGCCAACTGCCGCGGATCCTTTGGCAATTTATCGTGCGCTGCGCGCGACCAACCCTTCGCCCTACATGTTCCTGCTGCGCATGGGCGGCGAGACAATCATCGGGTCATCGCCCGAGATGCTGGTTCGCTGTCACGGTCAGCGTCTGGATTACCGTCCGATTGCGGGAACGCGGCGACGAGGGGCGACCGAGGCGGAAGACTGGATGCTCGGGGAAGAGATGAGTAACGATGAGAAAGAAGTCGCCGAGCACACGATGCTTGTGGATTTGGGTCGAAACGATTTGGGACGCGTCTCAGATTACGGCTCGGTAAAAGTCGAAGAGCTGATGTCGATCGAGCGTTATTCGCACGTGCAGCATCTGGTGACCAGCCTGCGTTCCCGCTTGCGTGACGACCTCGACCGGTTCGATGCGTTGCGTTCGTGTTTTCCTGCGGGCACAGTCACGGGGGCGCCAAAGATTCGGGCAATGCAAATCATCGACGAGCTGGAACCCGCGAAGCGCGGCGTTTACGCAGGATCCGTGCTTTATGTCGATTATGCTGACAACCTGGATTCATGTATCGCCATCCGGACGATCCACCTGCGTGACGGCGTGGCAACCGTCCAGGCGGGCGCCGGCATTGTTGCCGACTCAGTGCCGGAGCGTGAATACGAAGAATGCGTCAACAAGGCGCGCGCGCTGTTTCGCGCGATCGAGTTGGCTGAGAAAGGCCTATGACATTCGTTAGACTTCTCTTGATTCTCACCGCGTCAGCGCCGGCGGTCTTCGCGCAGAACCCCGCGCCGAGCGCCGACACTTTGAAGAAGGCGAACCCGGTTGCGTCGCCCACTCCAAAGGTTGAGCCATTCGCCGGCGCCTCAGTCGAGCAGATGACGGGCCAGTGCGTAACACTCGAAACCGAACAAGGCCTGATCGTGTTTGAGATGTTGCCGAACAAAGCTCCTGAAACCGTGCGCGGGTTCCTGAATCTGGCGGCTTCGGGCGCGTTGGATACCACAACCTTCAGCCGCATCGTAAAAGGTTTTGTGATTCAGGGGGGCAATCTTTCAACGAGCGAGAAGTGGGGCGGGGAGCTGTCGGCAAGAATGCAACGCTCGCTGCCCGACGAGCCTAATGATGTAAAACACGTGCGCGGAATCGTTTCGATGGCGCGGGGCGACGAGCCGAATAGCGCAACGACGCACTTCTTTATTCTTGTCGGCGACGGGCCACATCTGGACGGAAAGTTTGCGGCGTTTGGTCGAGTGCTGCGCGGGATTGAAGTCGCCGACTCGATCAACCGGGCGCCGGCGGAAGAAGAGAAACCCGTCTCGCCCGTCAGAATCACTCATGCAACGGTTTCGCGCTGTGAAAAGTAAAGGAACGCTGGGTCAGTCCGCCAGATGCGTTGCAGTCGTACTCGGCCTGTGCCTGAGCGCCTGTACCGGGACGTTCAGTGACCAGCCGACGCCCGAAGCGGCGAAGCGATTTCTCAAACTGCGCGGTTACAACTTCGACGAGCCATCCTTCTTCAGAGCCGCAGCTGCCGGCGATGTTCTCGCGGTAAACGGCTTTATCAGCGCTGGGATTAACGTGAATGCCAGGAACGCAGACGACGACACAGCACTGACCGCGAGCGCAGCGCGCGGGGATGCCAAGGTCGTGGAAGCCCTGCTGCGCGGCGGCGCCGATGTGAATGCTAAAGGTCGGAACGGATGGACCGCCCTTCTGCTAGCCCTTTCAGAAAAACGTGGCAGGGTCGCTGATCTCTTGCTTGCTCAACAGCATCTCGACTTGAAAGCCCAGGCGCCGGATGGGATGAACGCGCTTATGCTGGCAGTTTGGCATCAGCAGGAGCGAGCTGTGCAAACATTGCTCACCGGTGGCATAGATGTGAATCATCAGGACAAGGATGGGGACGCGGCCGTGCACGGCGCAGCGCTTTACGGGAACGCGAAGATTCTGAAACTGCTCTTGGACGGCGGCGCGAATCCGAACGTCAAGAACGAGTTGGGTGGCACGGCCCTAATGTGGGCGGCAGCTTACGGACACGAGGAGATTCTGAGCATACTGCTTAGCCGTGGTGCCGATCCGAAGACGCGCGACGTTGACGGCGTGACAGCGGCTGGTTGGGCGGCGAAGAATAGTCGCGGCAGTATCGAATTGATGTTGCGCGCCGCGGAACGCAACCGTCAATAGTCAGGCTGGTCAGTGGTCAGTTGTCTGTTGCCAATTGTTTGTAAACATTAACGCGTTCGATCTTCTCGTTGCACAACGGACCACGGACCACTGACAACGGACAACTGACAACTAACAACTGACCCCTGACATGCTTCTTGTAATCGACAACTACGATTCGTTCACTTACAACCTCGTACAGTACCTGGGTGAACTAGGCGAGCGGATCGAAGTGCGGCGTAATGATGAAGTCACCGTCGAGCAGATCGAAGCGATGAAGCCTGATCGAATGCTGATTTCACCGGGACCCGGAACACCGACCCGGGCAGGCATCACGATGACTGTGATCGAAAGGTTTGCCGGCAAACTTCCTATTCTCGGCGTGTGTTTGGGGCATCAGGCAATCGGGCAGGTGTTTGGCGGACGAGTGGTGCGCGCGTCGCGGCCATTCCACGGAAAATCCTCACAGGTTCAGCACGACGGCAAAACGATCTTCGACGGCCTGGAGAATCCTTTCCCGGCAGGCCGATATCATTCGCTGATTGTCGAGCGCGAGACTTTGCCGGACGTATTGGAAATTTCCGCGACGACACCAAACGGAACGATTATGGGTTTGCGCCATCGTAGACTAAAGATCGAAGGCGTTCAGTTTCATCCGGAATCGATTATGACGACGGAAGGTAAGAAGTTACTTGCGAATTTTCTGAGTCTGTAAGTCTGAAGTGCTAAGTCTGGAGCAGCAATTTCAACGGAGCAATGAACAACTCAATCGCACCAACGGGATCCCGGACTCCAGACTCGAGACTCAAAGACTTTATTGGGCGCCTGATGCGCCGCGAAGATCTTTCGCGAAGCGAAGCTCATGATCTGCTTGACGATTTGCTTAACGGCGAAGCGAGTGACGGTCAGATCGCCGCGACGCTGATCGCCCTCAAGCTCAAGGGCGAGACGGTCGCAGAGCTAACCGGGCTGGCCGAAGGCATGCGAGCGCGAGCGACGCGAATTCAGTCCCGGCACGAGCGATTCATAGATACGGCCGGAACCGGTTCGAGTTCGGCCAAATGTTTTAACGTTTCGACTGCGGCAGCGTTCGTGATCGCAGGTGCAGGGTTGCCGGTGGCCAAGCACGGCAACCGCGCGGCAAGCAGCAAGTGCGGCAGCGCGGACGTCCTGTCAGCCTTGGGTGTCGGCGTTTCGGTCGCACCTGAAGTCTCTGAGAGATGTTTGAACGAGCTGGGCATCTGTTTCATGTTCGCCCCGCTTTACCATGGGGCGACCGCGCGCGTGGCCGGCATTCGCCGGCAACTGGGTGTGCAGACGACCTTCAATCTGCTCGGCCCGTTGACGAATCCGGCGGCTGCGCCACGACAAATTATCGGCGTGTCCAATCGGGACTTCGTTGAAAAGCTTGCCAGCGCGTTATCACTGCTCGGGACAGAACGAGCGTGGGTGGTGCATGGCGAGGACGGGCTGGATGAAATAACTCTGACGACCGTCACCTTCGTGTCCGAAGTGAGCGACGGGGAGGTGCGATCGTTCGAAATAGCACCTGAGGATTTTGGTCTTTCGCGCGGCGCTCTGGAACATGTTCGCGGGGGTGACGCGGAAGGGAACGCCAGAATAATCCGCCGCGTTCTCGGTGGTCAGGGAGAAGATGGGGCGCGGGCCCTCGTGATCCTGAATGCCGCTGCAGCGCTGCACGTCGGCGGCGCCGCCGAGGACCTGCGGGCGGGCGTGCAATTGGCAGAGCAAAGCATCGACTCGGGACAAGCGTCACAAAAGCTCGATCAGTTGATCGAACTAACAAAGTGACAGCCATCAAATGGACTTTCTTACCGAAATCATGGAGGCGAAACGCCGCCGGCTGGCGGAGGTGAAGGCTAAAGTGCCTTACGAGGAGATTCGCGCCCGGGCTAATCATCGGCGCTCCGCAGATTTGCAGCCTCGTTTTCGGGACGCCTTTCATGACGCGCGGATTAACATCATCTCCGAGTTCAAGCGTCGCTCTCCTTCGAAAGGCGATATTAATATCGCCGCTGATGCGTCGACGTTGGCTCGGGCCTACGAGAAGGCAGGGGCGGCCGCGATTTCGGTTTTGACGGAAGAAGATTATTTCGGCGGTTCGCTGGATGACCTGCACACAATCAGAAAAGCTACCTCAATTCCAATTTTGCGAAAGGATTTTATCTTCGATGAATATCAGGTCTTCGAATCCGCCGTCGCCGGCGCTGACGCTTTGCTCTTGATTGCGGCGGCGCTCGACGATGAGACGCTAACGAAGCTTCTGAATACTACTGAAGCCTACTTGTGGATGGACGCGCTCGTCGAAGTTCATACCAAAGAGGAACTGGATCGCGCTCTCCGCTGCGGCGCGCGCTTGATTGGAGTCAACAATCGCGATTTGCGAACATTCAACGTTTCAACTGACACGTCATTT
The DNA here is from genome assembly GCA_036374695.1 of Pyrinomonadaceae bacterium. Classification (GTDB taxonomy): domain Bacteria; phylum Acidobacteriota; class Blastocatellia; order Pyrinomonadales; family Pyrinomonadaceae; genus UBA11740. The sequence goes on along the minus strand of DASUTF010000154.1, from coordinate 7,748 downwards.
GAGTTGGGACGGCTGGTACCCAGGGGAATAATCTTGGTGAGCGAGAGCGGTCTGACGCCCGCGACGATACGTGGCTTGCGCCTGGCCGGCTATAACGCCTTTCTGGTGGGTGAGGCGTTTATGCGTTCAGAGACGCCAGGAATGGAACTCGATCGTTTCATTGTCGAGAGCACTCTTCGAGAACCTGCAACCCAAGTTAAAATATGCGGCATCACCAATATTGACGACGCCCGCGCGGCGATCGAAGCGGGTGCTGACATGCTCGGCTTTAACTTTTACCCTCAGAGTCCACGATTTATCGAGCCCAGGGCGGTAAGAGAGATGATGTTTAAAGTGCGAAGCGGCAAATCGGTTCGCGCGATTGGCATCTTCGTCAACGAGACGCTTGAACGCATCAAACAAGTGGAGAAAGATGCTAATCTCGACGGCGTGCAACTTCACGGCGATGAGACGGCTGAGTTTTGCGATCGGCTGAAGGAGCTTGTTGCACCACGATTCGTAATCAAAGCAGTCCCCACAAATAACGCCATTGATTTTGATGCGCTCGCCGGCTATCCGGCGGATGCATTCATGTTTGATGCCGATGATCCAGGCCGGCGCGGTGGGACGGGCCGCATTGCTAACTGGGCAGTCGCGCAGGAGGCAGTAAAAAGGCTGCCGCAGGTGTTTCTCGCGGGCGGTTTGTCGGCTGAAAACGTGGCCGATGCCATTTCCACGGTTCAGCCCTACGCAGTTGATGCCTGCAGCGCGCTCGAACTTTCGCCCGGCAGGAAGGACCATGCGCGCATGCAGGAGTTTGTCGCTGCCGTCCGAGCGGTTAAACTGCCGGATGAAGTGTCCGCCTGGCAATGAAGGAAAGCGTTTTGGCCCAAACCATCGAAGCTCCTCCCGCCCGTAACGCGCAGCCGCGCGCGAATGATCCTGAAAGGAAAACTGCGTCAGCGCACGCACTTGCCGCGTTCAATTTGCGAAAATCCTACGGCCGCCGGCGGGTGGTGGACGACGTTACCCTTCATGTTGAGCCAGGCGAAGTGGTTGGCTTGCTGGGAGCAAACGGCGCCGGAAAGACCACGACGTTCTACATGATGGTGGGCCTGGAAACTCCTGAAGACGGGCGAATATCATTGAGTGGCGAAGACGTTACGCGGCTGCCGATGTACTTGCGGGCCCGGCTTGGCTTGGGATACTTGCCACAAGAGCCCTCGATCTTTCGAAAACTCTCGGTCGCCGAAAATCTGCTCGCCGTTCTCGAGACCATGGGGCTGCGTCGTCGTGAACAACTAAAACGCGTCGAAGAGCTGCTTCAGGAATTCGGCATCGAGCATGTACGCAACACGCGCGGCGAGTCGCTGTCGGGCGGTGAACGGCGCCGCACAGAGATCGCGCGCGCGTTGGCTACTGAGCCGCAGTTCATCCTGCTCGACGAGCCCTTCGCCGGCATCGATCCCAAGGCCGTAGATGACATTCAAACCGTCATCCTATATTTGCGGGATCGCGGGATTGGAATTCTGGTCACCGATCACAACGTCCGCGAGACGCTCGGAGTTACCGACCGCGCGTACATCATGGCTGAAGGGAAAATATTTCGCTCGGGAAAGCCGCGCGACTTGACAGAAGATGCCGAGGTTCGAAGACTTTACCTTGGCGAGAAGTTCCGTATGTAACGTGACGAGTGATTGATGCGCGATTGCGTTATAATCCCTCCACGCGGGATTCCCGCACGCAGCCCCCGGCAGTTGAAGAACAGATTCACCGACTATGTCAGTTAGGTTAACCACCAGTCTTTCACAGCGACTCGTATTGACGCCGCAGTTGCGCCAACGCATCGAGATGCTGCAAATGACTACAATCGAGCTTAGTGATTTGATTCAGCAGCAACTGAACGAAAATCCAGTGCTCGAAGAAGTGGCCACGCAGGAGGAAGCTCGCGAACTCGCTGAGAAGATCCTTGACCACATGGCCAATGGTGGCGAGCTCGAGAATCTGCCCGGATCGAACGTTGAGGCATCTGCACCGGAAATCGGATCGCCGTCTTCGAACGGCACCGGTGACAGCGAAGGGACTTTTTCCGAAGCGGAACCGCCCACCGGTGACTTCGAAATGGATGCGGAAGCAGCCACCGTCGAAGGCATGGAAGACAGCACGGTTGAAGGGACGCGCGATGCCTTTGAAGAAGTCGATTTCGGTCGCGAGTTTCAGGACTATCTCGACCCCGGGTACAAGACTCAGGAATTCGAATATAAGGAAGACGCGCCCACCTTCGAGCAGTTTCTTACCAAGGCGCCTTCATTGAGCGACCATCTTGTATGGCAGCTTCACATGGATTGCGCGGACGGTGAGGTTTGTGACGCCGCGGAATCAGTCATCGGCAATCTCGATCAAGATGGCCGCCTGAATGCGAGCAACGAAGAAATCGCGGCGCAAGGGGGTTGGTCGGAAGCGGTAGTTGAGCGCGCGCGTCAGCTCGTGATGCGGGTGGATCCGGTTGGTTGTGGCGCGCGCGATGTGCGCGAGTGTTTGCTGACGCAGCTGGAGGTGCGCGGCGAGACCGAACGGCTGGCCAACCGGTTGATTCGCGACCATCTCGAAGCTTTGCAGCAGCACAAGCTGCCACACCTGGCAAAACAGATTGGGATTGACGTGGAAACACTCGTGGCCGAGCTGCAATTCATTCGCACGCTCGATCCTTATCCGGGTCGTCGCTATTCGTCCGAAGAGCCGGTTCTGATCTCGCCCGAGATCTATATTGAGAAGCTGGATGAGGACGGGGATTACGTCATCTACTTTGCCGATGACGGCAGTCCGCGCCTGCGGATCAGTCCTAATTATCAACACATGCTTTCGCAGGGCGACACGACCAAGGAGACGCGTGATTTCATCAAAGAGAAGATGCGTTCGGCGGTCGATCTGTTGCGAAACATCGAGCACCGCCGGCAGACGATATACCGCGTCGTGGAATCGATCGTGAATCGGCAGCGCGAGTTTCTCGATAAGGGCGTCCAGTACATTAAGCCGATGATGTTGAAAGACATCGCAGAAGACATCGGCATGCATCTGTCGACCGTGTCGCGTGTCGTCAATCGCAAATACGCGCACACTCCGCAAGGCGTGATCGAACTGCGTCGCTTCTTCACTGAAGGCATGCTGAACGAGGAAGGCGAAGAAGTATCGACGCGAATTATCAAGCTCAAGATCAAAAAATTGATAGAAGAAGAAGACTCTCACAACCCTATTACCGACGATCAGGTGGTAAAGATACTTGTGAAAGATGGAATAAAACTTTCGCGCAGAACGGTGGCGAAATACCGCGACCAAATGAACATTCCCGGCTCGCGCGAGCGTCGCGCAGTTGTTTAATGTGCGTGATCGTCGCTTTGCATCGCCAGGTTAGAAACGATTCGGGCTGCGCGCCAACAGGAGAGGCGAAAAACCGCGATGAAGTTTGAATATACCGGACGCCATGTGGAAGTCACCCCCGCAATTCGTCGGCATGTTGAAGAGCAATTCAAGAAACTCAACAACATCTTCAATGGAACCGAGCCGCGCGTACATGTAATTCTCGAAATCGAAAAGAACCGGCAAATCGGTGAGATCGTCGTTTACTGGCTTGATCACACTCTCGCAGCCAAAGACACGAACGCCGACATGTACATGGCTTTGAGCAGGGCCATCAATAAGCTCGAGAAGCAGGCTCTCAAACTCAAGAAACGCATCATTGATCGCAAGCAGCATGCGCGCAAGAGATCCGCGGACGCGCCTAGTCCGGATGGACAGATTGAAGCCGCGCCGGTACCGGCTCGCATCATCGCCGCGCGGCGGTACGCGGTGAAGCCGATGACAGCTGAAGAAGCCGCCCTGGACTTGTCAGGCCGCAATGATCAGTTCATCGTCTTCCGCGACGCTGACACCGACCGTCTCGGCGTGCTTTACAAACGTCAGGATGGAAACTTTGGTCTGATCGAGCCGTGACGGTTGTTTGATTTGACGACGGCAAAGGAGCGGATCAATTTGATCGCGCTCCTTTTTCGTTTGTGCTTGTATGATGAACGGTTCCCAATTACATTGAAGCACGTTCGCGATGTGGTGGCACAGACTTCAGTCTGTGGTTTCTACCGCGATCACGTTCAATGTCGTTGAAATCACAGACTGAAGTCTGTGCCACGTTATGGCAACGAGTCGAAAACGCAAGACGCTTGATGGCGCCGCGCCTGACGTCGTGATTATCACCGGGCTCAGCGGCTCGGGCATGAGTTCGGCGACGAACGCGTTCGAAGACCTCGGATACTTTTGCGTTGACAACATGCCGCTGACGCTGCTGCCTACGTTCGCACGTCTGGTACAGTCACGGGACGATGCGCGCGGACGAATTGATCGCGCGGCCCTGGTGATCAGCTTTCGCGAAGGCCAGTTTCTCGCGGATTTCGCGACGCAACTGCGCAGTCTTCGCCGGCGCGGCCTGAGCGTTTCAGTTCTTTTCTTTGAGGCATCGGATGAAATCCTGGCACGGCGCTTCAGTGAAACGCGCCGGCCGCACCCGGCTGAGCGGGGCAAAGGGCTGCACGATGCGATTCGCAAGGAACGGGCCGCGATGAAACGGGTGCGCGCGCTTGCGGATGAAGTGATCGACACGTCCGACTACACGGTTCATTCTCTGCGGAACGTCTTACTCGAGCGATTCAGACCTTCGGAGAACGCGGCCCCGCTGCGCGTTCAAGTCTTGAGCTTTGGCCATAAGTACGGAGTGCCGCGAGAGATGGAGCTTCTGTTCGACGTGCGTCATCTTCCGAATCCTTTCTTCATCACTCCCTTGAAGCACCTGAGCGGCGACGATCCGCGGGTTATCAAATACCTGAACGCGCAGCCTGAGGTCGAAGACACTGTCGGACGATTCATGGATCTGCTGACTTATCTGCTGCCGCAATACAAACGGGAAGGGAAGTCGTATCTGACTGTCGGCATCGGTTGTACCGGCGGGCGTCACCGATCGGTTATGATTGCGAATGAACTGGCGTCGCGTCTGCGTAAGGCTGGGTTCGATGCGCAGGCAATCCACCGCGACGTAGCTCAGGCAGCACCCGCAAAAGTTAGAGCGAGATGAGAGTTATTGACGGCACCGCGCGCACTGCTCCTGAACCGCTGGTGGGCGGCGTGATCGTCTCGCATGCACATTTGGGAAGTGAGTTTCTCGCGGCGGCAGAAATGATTCTCGGCAAACCGCTGCCGCATATTACTTCAGCTTCGATCGACTGGCATGATGATGTGGATGTCGCGCGTCACGAGCTGGAACGCGCCATGGCCCGCGTCTCGCAGGGCAAAGGCGTTCTGCTAATCACCGACATGTTCGGTGGCGCGCCGACCGATGTCGCTTCGATGTTTCTTGATGACCCTACCGTGGAGGTTATTTCCGGTGTGAACCTGCCGATGGTTCTGAAACTGGCGCAACAGGAGCCCGGCGGGTCCCTCCTGACCGTCTCGCAAGCCGTCCGTGACAGCGGTAAAGACGGAATTCAAATGGCCGGCGAACTCCTGCCGCGGACCGTCACCTCCAAATAATGCTGCCGTGCCCGCGTGTCGTGCGGGAAACTTCCGAAATTTCCTGAAACCAGCCGCCTTTCGTCGTTTATCCACATTGATAAGCCCGTTGCCCGACGGGCGAGCAATTCGGCGTCGTTGCCCGGCGCCGCAGGAAAGTTGATGTGGAGTTGAGTGTCATGATGAAAAACACATCCCTCGTTTTTCTTTTCCTTTTAGTGGCCGTTCCGACGGCTACGGCGCAAACGCAAATCCGAGCGCGGATGACGAGCGCGCCTCCGCCAGTCCAGGAGAATCAGAATTCTTCGACCCGAAGTCGAACCGTTGCGCCAGGTAACGCGCGGGCGAACGATGCCGGCATGGCGGATCAGCCAAAACCAGCGTGGGGCGATTCCGGTGTGCCGGTAAGTGCTCAACCGACGGTAGTCACGCCGCCGCGGCCAACGAACACGCGCGACATTCCGCGCGCCGCGGTGAACCAGCCCAAGCTGGTGAAACCGACAAGTTTGGCCGTCAATAATTCCACGACAGCACGTCCTGCTCCGGCCACCGCTCCTGCCGCGATTTATCGGGTCGGCGTTGGCGATGTGCTCGACATTCGCCTGACGAATATGGTGACGCGGGAATCGACACTCTTTACCGTAATGAGAAACGGTGTTTTGGAGTATCCCTTGCTCGCCAAACCGCTGAGTGTCGCCGGGCTGACGCCTGACGAGATCGCGCGCCGGTTGAGTGCAGAGATCAAAGTCATTCAGAACCCGCGGCCGTCGGTGACTGTTCGCGATTATGCAAGTCACTTCGTTTTGATAACCGGCGCCGTGGACAACCCGGGACGCAAGGTTATGCGCCGTGAAGCGATGCCACTGTTCACGGTGTTGGCTGAGGCCTTGCCGCGCTCAGATGCCGCGAGCGTGACAGTTGTCAGAAATGGCAAGGAAACGAATCTCTCGGTGCATCGTGTTGACGAGTTATCGATGCTGGTGATGCCGGGCGATGTCATTCGAGTTTCGCCGGCTTCGGGTCTGTTCGTCTACGTCGGTGGTGAAGTCGCCTCGGCAGGTGAGAAGGAATTACGCCAGGGAATGACCCTAACGCAATTACTTCTGGCCGCCGGTGGTGTTCGCCAGGATCGTCAGTTCACCGCTAAGATATCGCGCCGCGACGGAAGCGGCTTTCTCAGATCGCAGGATCACAATCTTAAGGCCATCGAACAAGGAAAGGCCGCCGATCCTTTGCTGCAAGCCGGTGATCGAATCGAGGTCACGTCAGGTATGTGATAATCTTTCCCGCATGATATGCAGATGACGAAGGGCGGTGCGTACGCGTGCCGCCCTTTTCTTTGCCTGAATAACAGACATGAATCTCTTTTCACGTGCGGGGCTGGCTAATTTGCTAATCGGCAAGTCTCTCGCCGAAGCGCTGCTGGTCACTACGGTTGCAGCAGGTTTCTATCTTTCGACGACGAACCCGAGCCTGCGTGGCTGGTTGGATCGTGCAGACGCGCAAACGATTTCCGGGTGGGCAGTCGACGATGACAATCCGGGCCGGCGCGTGGAAGTACAACTCTTCATCGACGATCAATTCGTCGAACAACGCGCGGCCGCTGAGTTACGACCAGACGTCCGTGCGGCAGGACGAGCTGCAGATGACTGGCACGGTTTCATTTTCAACACGCCGTCGCTGCCGCCGGGCGAACACGAAGCTCGCGTCTATCTCCTTCATCGCGGCGCCTCTGCGGCGAGGAGGACCCTCCAGATAGTTGGGAAGCCCTTGCGTTTCACAGTCCATTCCACGCCTGTCCAATGAACGATTCACCTTCACCACCGGATGGTTTGAGTGCGCCGAAATCTGCGGCGCTGCCGGATCGCACGCTGGCCATCTGGGAGATCGCTTCTGTCGCGTCCTCTATCGTGATTGCGGAATGGATGCTTGCCTCTGCCGCGGGCTTCAGCAAGGCAGTCATCGCTGTGCCGGTGACCTTTGGGATCCTGTTGATGCTCGTGTCGCACCGCGTTCGGCGCGAGAGTCTGCGCGATCTTGGTTTCCGTTTTGATACCTTGCTGCCGGCGCTGACTCTGCTGGCAGTACCGGTTTTGCTCGTGGCCGGAGCGTGCCTGCTAATTGCGTGGATGACCGGTTCCCCAATTAATTTCCTGCGATGGCATCCGAATCGAAATCTGGCGCTCCAACTCGGGATTGGATTTGCGTGGGCCCTG
>DASUTF010000153.1:0-3358 GCA_036374695.1 Pyrinomonadaceae bacterium | reverse complement strand
TCCCGTCAAACCACAGTTTGGGCTAAGGTTGCCGGGATGCTGGCTCGACGATTGCTGAAGGCTGGAGTTTGGAACAGATCCATTTCGCAGAGGTGAATCAAATGCCAGGAGAAGCAGCAGCAACGGTAGTCAACGATACTCATTTGCCGGATTGGTCGGCGCGGGTTTACGGCAAGCAGAAATTTGCCGGCGCGGGCAAGTCAAATTCGGGATTGCTGGTGCCCCTTGAACGCCGGTTGGCGCGCGTCGTTCTGCCGCGCATCCCGAGCTGGATCGAAACCTATCACCTGACACTGCTGACGCCGGTTTGGTCTTTGGGCATTGTCGGATTCTGTTACCTGGCGAAGTTCAACTTGCGCTGGCTTTGGATGGTGAACCTGATGCTCGTGCTTCATTACTTCACCGATCATTTTGACGGGAAGCTCGGCAAGTATCGTGACACGGGTTTGTGCAAGTGGGGCTTCTACATGGATCACTTGTTCGACTACGGCTTCCTCTGTTCGATTCTGCTCGGTTACACCTTACTGATCCCGGAGCGGGCCTTTTTCAACATGCTCCTGGTGTTGTGCGTCTTCAGCGCCTTCATGTTTCACACGTATCTCATGCTGGCGACGACCGAGGAATTCAAAGTCAGCTTCTCGCGTTTCGGGCCGACTGAGATGCGCATCGGCCTCATTATTATCAATGCTTTACTGGTCAAGTTTGGGACGCGGCCGCTGAAGGGGGCCTTACCGTACGTCGCCATGGGCGGCGTGATTGTGCTCGGAATTTTAGCTTATCGGGCGCAGAAGAAGCTCTGGCGGGCGGACATGGCCGCCAAGCATGAGTCCGCTCAGGCTTAATTTCCTGTGGCCTTTTCCCGGTTTGCCGTGCTATCCTCCGGATCGAGAGACAAATTAACGTTCTGCAACCAACTGCCTCCGCCGAACGTCTAAGTAGTGCTTTCCCTTAAAAAGACGGCAAATTCCACACGGAACTTTCGTCATTAGTTTTCGTTAAATTCTATTCCAAGAAAGCAACGGCCTGCTGCAAGCAGTTACGTTGAAATCAGGCAATGTCAGAGAAGAAAGTTGTAAGAGTAATTAAGCGTGAAGAGCGCGTCCTGAACAAGCCGAACCGCCGTTCGGCCCGTCAGAACAAACGCAAGACGCCAACCGATATGGTTTCGACCGTCAGCGGTTGGGTGAACGATTTCCAGAAGAGACAGCGAGAGGAAACCTCAATCGCAATCGAGAGCCTCATCCGCGCGCGCCAACAGCAGCCGAACGAAGCCTAAAGAACCGATAGCCTCGCTTCCCTTCACCCTTCACGCAGTCAAAGACCGTATTGACACTTTCGCGACGCGGCGATAGCATCGCGCAGGATTCCACTGCATCTGCGATGAAGTCTTCCCGTTCGAAGAAGCGTCGCCGCCAGAAGTCGATCATCAGTTCGATTCGGCGGCCGCTTGCGCCTCCGGGTCACCCAATCGAGCACGTCAAGCCCGACGAAAAAGCGAGCCCGGCGAGGCGCAAAGCCAAGCATAAGCGCCGGCCGGAAGAGGAATGAGGCAATCTCGGTATGAATGATGTTGGCCCGGCATTCATCTCCGAAGCGCGTTCGCTGTTGCTCACGGATTACCTCCCCAAGATCGAACAATGCGCCGCGCGGCTAAGCGACGAGCAAATCTGGTGGCGCGCTAATCCTGAATCAAACAGTATCGGGAATCTGTTGCTGCATTTAAGCGGCAACGTGCGGCAATGGATTGTCGTCGGTTTGGGAGGCGCGCCAGACCAGCGCGATCGCGACGCGGAGTTTGCGCAGCGTGAGATTATTCCGCGCGACGAACTTATCCGGCGCTTGCGGCAAACCCTGAACGAAGTTGACGCGACGTTGACGAAGTTTGATGCCAACCGATTGCTGGATCGCTTCACCATTCAGAAGTCCGACGTGTCGGCGTTGGCGGCAATCTTCCACGTGGTCGAACATTTTTCGATGCATACCGGCCAAATCATTATGCTGACGAAAATGTTCGCGGCCATCGATCTCGAATTCTACGACTTCAAAGACGGGGCGCCGATCCACGCGTGGAAGTCGGCCTCATCGCGAGAATGAAATTGCGTGGCGTTGGGTGCCCTGTGTTAGGATGACCGCGTTTTTCGAGCCGCAATATCTGAATCACACCTGGAGGATGATTCGCTTATGACGTACGTGGTGGCTGAGCCCTGCGTTAACTGCCGATACACTGATTGTGCAATGGTCTGTCCCGTGGATGCCTTTCACCTTGACGATGACATGCTCGTCATAAATCCCGAGACGTGCATCGACTGTGACGCCTGCGTCCCCGAATGTCCCGTCGAGGCAATTTTCCCCGAAGACAGTGTTCCCGAGAAATGGGCGCAATTCACTGAGATTAACTCTGAGCGCTCGCTGAGTGGGCTGCCCATTTTCCCGAGCAACGCGGCCAAACTCGTTCCGATGTGCCACTAAACGACGGGCGGCTGATTCCGTCATAAAAGCGCGACAACCGCGGTTTATTGAGCGGAAGTCGCGCTTTCCTTGTGTGCGGGAACGAGGGTTGCTATTGAAGTTGACGTTCTCGGGTGGATTTGCCAAGGTGACTCTGGACGGCGCGGTCAGGTTCTGAGTCGACAATGAAGAAGGCAACGAAACGTCTGTTGGGTGGAGTGGCCGTGGCAGCCGGCGCGATGGGAGCGATTGGAGCTTTGATGATGAGAGGCAGCAACGCGCGCCGCAAGCGCCGCACGGACCGAGACAGCGGCGACATTTGGGCGAGACCGGGCATGCATGTCGTGTTCAGAGCCGAGTTGATGCCGGGCCGCGATGGCTCAGAACGAACCTTTCGAGTTCAGAAGCTGCTACCCAGCGGGCGCGTACTGCTCGAGAATTTTTCCGGTGAACATGCTGAGAAAGAATTTGAGCGCATCAGGTAGCTGCGAAGATCGAGGAGCTGAAGGGCAAAGGGTCGCCCAGGCCTTCTTGGCTCTTTGCGCTTAGCCCCTTGCCGGTTTACCACTCGTAGACTCGTCCGGCTTCCATCACGCTTAACTTCTCGATCCCCAACGCTTTGATTTCCTCAATTACCTGCGCGCGATAGGCGGGCTTCACATGCACCGCGAGAATATCGATTCCGTTGTGATCCAGTTTGCGTAATTCCTGGGCCATCGTCTCTGGCGTCAGGTGCTTCGACACTCTTGCCAACTCGCGCATTGCGTTGGGAAACGATGCTTCGATCAGCAGCGCATCGAGCCGGGGTGCGCGGTTGGCGACTTTCCAAAGCTCGTCCGTTTCCGCCGTGTCTGAACTAAACAAAACCGTCGAACGGCCGTCAGCCACCAGCAGTCCAACCGTCGGAACG
>DASUTF010000152.1:0-30848 GCA_036374695.1 Pyrinomonadaceae bacterium | reverse complement strand
CAGGCTATCGGCGGCGGCTATAACTCGACCCTGTCGTCGGGCACGATCACAACCGGCACACCGCTGCCCAATGGCCAGTCGATCCTGATCAACTTCAAGCTGGGCGTGGAGAAGACGGGCAAATTCCGCTTCTGGGTCATCGTAGAAGCGCTGCCGTAATCAGTGGGCAGTGAGCAGTAAGCAGTCACTGCCAAAAAACAAGGCCGCGTGTAGATTCGCTCTCCACGCGGCCTATTTCTTTATGTCAGTGGCGCGCCCGATACATAAGTTTCTGATTACCCAACCGCTATCCCGACAAGTCGGGACCCTCACCCAACCTCTCCCAAAGGGAGAGGAGCAGAAGCAGGTGGTTCTGACGGCTCACGGCTCACTGCCCACTGGCTCACTCAAAGATTTTCGATCTCCACCGGCTCGACTTCGTCCGCCAGTTCGAATCCAAATACGCGGGAATAGAAATACAGCTCGCCGTCGAGCGATCGCTTGATGTTCTCAGCGCGGCGAAAACCGTGCTGCTCGCCTTCGAACGCAATGTAGGCCACGGGGAGCTTCTTCTTACGAAGCGCTTCAACCATCATTTCAGACTGTTCGGGCGGGACCACCTTGTCCTCCAGTCCCTGGAAGAAGATCACCGGACAGGAAAGCTGATCCGCGAAATGCACCGGTGAGCGCTCGAGGTAGAGATCGCGGCGTTCAGGATACGGACCGATCAACGAGCGTGAGTAGCGTGACTCGAACTTATGCGTGTCCAACTCCAGGGCCTCCAGGTCGCTGACGCCGTAGTAACTGGCGCCCGCTTTAAAGACGTCGCGAAACGTCAGCGCACAAAGGGTCGTGTACCCGCCCGCGCTGCCGCCGTCGATTGTCAAACGATTGCCATCGACGCGTCCGGCCCGGACCAGGAATTGGGCGCCGTTCACGCAATCATCGACGTCAACGATCCCCCAGGCGCCGTTCAGTCGCCGGCGGTACGCGCTGCCGTAGCCAGTGCTGCCGCCGTAATTCACGTCCAGCACCGCGAAACCCCGGCTGGTCCAATATTGAATGCCGAGGGCGAGCACGCTGATGGCTGCGGATGTTGGTCCGCCGTGACTCTTCACCAACAGCGGCGGCTGTTCGCTGTCCGGGGCCGCAAAATCTTTGTTCGTCGGCGCATAGTAGAACGCATGCGCGGTCTGGCCGTTCTCAGTCGGAAACTCAACCGGTTCGGCAACGGCGATATAGCCCGGATCGATCTCTACGTTGTTCGCCCGCTGGAGCACCTTTATCTGCCGCGTCGCGAGATCCATTTCGAGGATTGAGAAAGGCTCAGTCGGTGAACCGGCGCGGAAAACAGCGCGGCCGGGCGCGGCGCAGACGAAAGAGATTTCGGTGTAAGGCGTTTCGATTCGATCGAGCTTCCCCGCGCGCGTGTCGAGCAGCCCAAGCTTCCAAATACCGCGTTCACAGAACGTACACACGATTCGATCAGCAGATTCAAAGGCGTAGGTCGAGAGGCCAAAGATCCATTGCGGCGCGCCGAATTCGGCTTCCATTTCGCAGATACACTCAACTGAGCCGTCGTCATTCACGCGATAAATATTCCACCAGCCCGATGCGTCTGAAACGAAATGGAGCTGGCCGTCCGGCGACCATTCCGGCTGGAAGATCGACTCGGCCCCTGCTCCGGCCACGCGGCGCTGATGCTTGAGGCGCCCATCCGCACTAAACTCGCCGACCCACAGTTCGGAGCCGTCCCAGGGCATGTTTGGATGTCGCCACGTTAGCCACGCCAGTTTTGAGCCGTCGGGACTGAGGCGCGGACTTGAATAGAAATCATTTCCGGAAATCAGCACCTCACCCGGTCCGTTGCCTGCGAGCGAAACCGCGGCAATTGTATTGATGGCTTCGCGATCCTTCGCGGTGTGATCCTCGCGCACGCAAATCAAGCGATGGCGCTTTTCGTCATAGACGCTGTCGGCGTAACGCATCGCGTCGCCCGCGATGTCGCTCGTCAGCATCCGGGGCGTGGCGCCGGCGCGCTGGTGATAAAGCTGCTGGTCAGTGAAGCTCGAGAAGAAGGCCTCACCTTTGTGGATCAGGTATTCGCCGCCGCCGTATTCGTGCACCCGGGTGCGCGCATTCATCTCGCGCGGCGTCAGATCGTGCATCTCCCCGTCAGGCGTCCGTCGCACAATGACCTGCCGGCCGCCTTCTGACGGCCGCAATTCGATCCAATAGATGTCAGCGCCGTCGAGCCTGACCTGAAACAAGCCGATTGACCCTTTAACGATAAGGTCAGAGGTAATGGGCGATTTCCACGATCCGTAAGGAGCAGTTTCCATGTTTTATGTGGCTAGCCGGAAAAAGGGATTATGGAGGGAACGAGAAAAACTGCAAGCGAGTGGCACAGACTTTAGTCTGTGGTTAACCGTGAAAATTCACAGACTGAAGTCTGTGCCACACGCCACAAAAGCAAGGGCGCCAACCTCCCCCAAAGTTGGCGCCCTACCCTTCAGTCTCAGTTCTCACAAGGAGAATCAATGAATGAACGGATGCTAAACCCTTTCTAAATGAGGAGGGTTGCAGAAGTATTGCGAAGAACTTGTGAACGTATGTTCTCTAAAACAATTTGCACTGTTGACTGGACGAGGCGAGAAGCATAAGAATCTTCCCCGAAATCGGGGGTGCTTCATGAAAAATCGTTCGCGACTTGCTGCTCTGACGCTGTTGGCTCTGTTCGCCACCGTACTAACGGACCTGCCGCGCCCAACTGCGCAAACCTTCCGGCCCGTGGCGCGCGGGCGGCGCGGGGTGGTGGCGGGCGGTCATCCACTTTCAGTGGAGGCCGGCATGCGCATGCTCCAGCGCGGCGGCAACGCGGTCGATGCAGGTGTCGCCACGATTTTGGCGGCGTCGGTGATCGAGTTCTCGCACTTCTCGTTCGGAGGCGAAGTCCCCATCCTGATAAAAATGCGCGGCCACAGCCTGGCCCCGGGAAAGGCTGCAAAGACGAACGAAGTTGTCGTGATCGAAGGCATGGGCACCGCGCCCGCGAAAGCCACGCGCGAGTTTTTCGTAAATCGGAGTAAGGAAGCCACGGCGTCGGACCGGCCGACCATGCCGGGCGGTGGCGCAGGAGTCATTCCGTCAACCGGACCCTTGTCCGCGACCGTTCCGGCAGTGCTGGATGCGTGCGTAGTCGCGCTGGATCAGTTTGGAACGAAGTCTTTGGCCGAAGTGATGCAGCCCGCGATCGAACTCGCCGATGGTTTCCCGCTGGATGAGTTACGTGTGGATTACATCAAGACGCGTGGCCCCGTTTTGTCGCAGTGGCCGGACGCGAAGCGAATCTTCATGCCGAACGGCCAGATACCGAAGGTTGGCGACGTGTTTGTGCAAGCCGACCTGGCGCGAACTCTGCGCTCGATCATTGCGGCTGAAAAACGAAACGCAGGTAAGGGCAGGCACGCCGCGCTGATGGCCGCGCGCGATCATTTCTACCGCGGGCCAATCGGAAAGCGCATCGGCGATTACATGCAGGCAAACGGCGGGTTGATCGCTGCTGCGGATTTGGCTGGTTGGCGCGCTACCGTCGGCCCACCGACGCGCGGCGACTATCGCGGTTACGAGGTTTACAAAACCGGCTTCTGGGCGGCCGGGCCGATGCTGATCGAGGTGCTGAACCTGCTCGAAGGTTACGACTTGAAAAAGCTCGGTCACAATTCGGCTGAATACATTCACACGGTCACTGAGGCTTTGAAACTGGGCTTTGCCGATCGCGACCGGTTCTACGGCGATCCGAAGTTTGTGAAGATTCCCACTGAGCAACTTCTCTCAAAAAACTACGCGGCGATGCGGCGGAATTTGATTGAGAAAGAAAGGGCGTCGTTAGCTCAACGGCCGGGTGATCCCGCGAACATGAAGCCTTTGCTGGCCGCGACGGCGACAATTTCCTACAACGCTGCGCCCGTACCCGAGCTGTTGAAAGCGAATGACACAACTTGCGTCAACGTCATCGATAAAGACGGCAACATGTTCAGCGCGACCCCGAGCGGCGCGTGGCTGCCCGCGGTGGTGGCCGGCGATACGGGCGTGTTGATGGGTCAGCGACTGCAGTCCGCTTTGACTGATCCGAACAGCCCCAACGTCGTCGCGCCCGGCAAACGTCCGCGCATCACGCTCACGCCGACGCTCGTTCTGAAAGACGGCCAGCCATTCATGATTCTTTCCACGCCCGGCGGCGACAATCAGGACCAGGCTTTGCTGCAGGTGCTTCTGAACATCATCGAATTCGGGATGAGTCCGCAGGAGGCCGTCGAAGCTCCACGTTTCGACACGCAGCACTACATCAGCTCGTTCGACAATCACGAGTTTCGCGCGGGCCTGCTGAACCTGGAGGCGCGGATACCCGCGGATGTGTCGGCAGCGCTCAGTTCCCGCGGGCACAAGATAAACATGCAATCAGCCTGGGGCACCGGCTCAGCGCCGACGGTCATTGTGTACGACGTGAAGTCGGGCGTGATTTCCGGCGGCGCCGATCCGCGCCGGGGAAGATACGCGGTAGCGTGGTGAGTCAGTTAGACAGGATTTACAGGATTTACGGATTCGAAAATAAAGCTGTGGCGGACAGCTATGAAGCTGGTTGCTTCTTATCTTGTAAATCCTGTAAATCCTGTAAATCCTGTCTAAGTTTGTTCGCATCGCGAAAGGGGAATTGATTCTATGGAATGGCTCGCCGACCCATCATCGTGGGTCGCCTTCTTAACGCTTATCGCGCTGGAAATAGTCCTCGGCATCGATAACATCATCTTTATTTCGATCCTCGCGGGTAAGCTGCCCGCCGAAGATCAAAAGCGCGCGCGGTTCATCGGACTCAGCCTGGCATTGGTGATCCGGGTGGCGTTACTGTTTTCACTTTCGTGGGTAATCGGGTTGACTGCGCCGCTCTTTACCGTCTTTCGTCAGGCAATCTCTGGTCGCGACCTGATCCTCCTGGTAGGAGGCTTGTTCCTGCTTGGCAAAGCCACCTTCGAGATCCATGAGAGCCTCGAGGCGCCTCATGGACACGCAACCGCCAAAGTCAGTGCTACTTTCCTCAGCGTGGTCATTCAAATCCTGATTATTGACGCAGTGTTTTCGTTGGACTCAGTTATTACCGCGGTCGGGATGGTTGAGCACGTCGGGATAATGATCGGCGCGGTGGTGGTGTCGATCGCCTTCATGATGTGGTTCGCCTCGCCGGTTAGCCGCTTCGTCTCTAAACATCCGACGATCAAAATGCTGGCGTTGAGTTTTCTCCTTCTCATCGGCTTGAATCTGATCGTCGAAGCCTTCGACGTTCATGTTCCGAAGGGTTACATCTATTTTGCGATGGGCTTTTCTGTATTCGTCGAGATGCTCAACATTCGGATACGCAAGCGGCGTGACCCGGTTCACTTGCACGATCGTTACGCGGCGGATGCCCCGGTTAAGGCAGAGTAACCGCCGTCCTGGAGGTTTTATCGAAATGAATAAGACGAGTCACCTGCAGAGGGTTAGTTTCGTCGCCGTTATTGGTATTCTAAGTTTCGCAGTCGGAATGTGGCCCGCAACATCCGGGTCTTCACACCCGCCCGACCCGAAGCAATTCTCAGCCAACAGTTCCGCGCCAGGGTCCTTGGCGGGCGTGGGAGACTATTTCCTCGTCCGGCAAGACAGGCGGCGTTGTATCTCTCCGCTTTGCGGCGGGTATTTCGTCAAGCGCGTGAATCAAAGGTGGACGCGTTGCGCGAACGGTCGCTGGATGCGCGAATGCTACGTTGCCGAAATCGATTGGAACGGTCAGCCGGAAGTCGATCCCGGCAAGGCGCTCCTGCACGGCGACATCGTGGCGCGTCGTTTCCCAAGGTTCGGCAACCTCGGCGCATTGCGCGTGACTGAATCCTGGCAAAGCCCGAGTGAAAAACCTGCAACGGACACCCTCTACCGTGTACGTGATCGCGGAGTGCGATGCATTACGCATCCGTGTCTCACCCATTCGGCAACCAGACTGGGCTTCGCTTTCACGAAGAACATCGCCGGCGTAGATCTGGCGGCGGCAGGCGCCAGCGGGGAACTGATTTCGGAAGGCGCGGCGGCCATGACTCACCCCGATGGTGTAATCGTCGCCGGATATTTCGCGCCAGTGACGGGCCCGGGAGGGCGCGCCCAAACCCTTAAAGCCACGAAGTTTTATCTCCGCGCCGGCGCACAAATCGACGACAGCCAGCCGCCCGGCGGAGCCAAGCGCTGTTTCAAGACGGGTTGCTCATCGCAGGTTTGCGCCGACCACAACGTGATAACGACCTGCGAGTATCGGCCTGAGTACGAGTGCTATCGGAAAGCAGCCTGCGAGCGTCAGAGGAATGGCGAGTGCGGCTTCACGCAAACGGCTGAGTTAACCGCATGCCTGGCGCGGGCGAGACGGAACTGACCTGTCAGAAGCCCGACCTGACGGAGCGCAACTTCGCGAACGGGATTCTAACCACACAGGCACAAAGACACGAAGTAAGAAGTAAGAAGGCTTTGTGACTTTGTGTCTTCGTGGTGAAGAATTCCAACACTTATCCGTCTTCAACTGACACACCTTTTGAAAATGCTCGTCCAGCTGCGCTACTCTGCTGTCGATGACTTCAAACTGGCGTGACAATCTTATCGACGACTCAGACGGCATGCGCGAATTGCTCATGGAAACTAAGAGCATCGCTGTCCTCGGGATCAAAACCGAAGCCCAATCCGATCAACCCGCCTTCTACGTTCCTAAGTACATGCAGAACGCCGGCTTCAGGATCATTCCCGTTCCGGTTTACTACCCTGAGGTTACTGAGATCCTTGGCGAAAAGGTCCATCGACAGTTACAGCAGATTCCGGACGAAGTAGATATGGTGAATATTTTTCGCCGCCCGCAGGACATTCCGCTGCATCTCGAGGATTTGCTGGCAAAGAAGCCAAAGTCGGTTTGGATGCAGCTGGGCATCAGTCACGGCTTCGTCGCCGAACAGCTTGCGCGCGCCGGCATTAAAGTTGTGCAGGACCGTTGCCTCATGGTCGATCATCGCCGGCTTGCCTAGTTGGCTAAGTAGTGACCAGGTTTGCTTTTTTGCGAGTTTCTTAGCGAGCTTAGCGCCTTTGCGTGAGTTGCTGCTTGAAAAAGACGCAGGTTCATACAAAGGCGGCAAGACGCAAAGGGCCGCAAAGGTAAATCACGATACTACCTGCATCTCAAAGTTCTTCTCTGACGATGGGTTCTGTGATAAAACGCGCGAGCGAAAAGCGGAGCGACCCATGCGCAGAACTCTAATCATTGCAATTATCGCGGTGGCAGTCCTGGCGAGTGGAGTGCGCTCGCACCGTCACGCAAAGGCCTCGTCTCAAGCATCAACTGAAGAATACAAAGCCCAGGCCGCACGCGATGTCGACTCAATGGCTAAGGAAGCGCAAGTCATGGTCGACATGGTCTTCAGTTTTGGCGAGCTTGGCTTTCAGGAAATTGAGACTTCGAAATACTTGACCGGCGTGCTTGAGAAAGAAGGCTTCCGTGTCGAACGCGGCATCTCCGGAATCCCGACGGCTTGGATGGCCACCTGGGGCGCAGGCAAGCCGGTAATCGCGCTCGGCTCAGACATCGATTGCATTCCGCAGGCATCGCAGAAGCCCGGCGTCGCTTATCACGATCCGCTGATCGAAGGCGCTCCGGGTCATGGAGAAGGCCACAACTCTGGCGTGCCGCTCAACATTGTCGCCGCGATCGCGGTCAAGCGACAGATGCAACGGCACAAACTGCCGGGCACTATAAAACTCTGGCCGGGCGTGGCTGAGGAACTGCTCGCCGGCAAACCTTTCTTTGTACGCGACGGCTATTTCAAGGACGTTGACGTGGTCCTGTTCACGCACGTGGGAAACAACCTCAGCGTCGTTGCCGGGCAAACTTCCGCGACCGGCCTTGTATCCGTCGAGTACACGTTCAAAGGTGAGAGCGCGCACGCCGCCGGTGGGCCGTGGCGCGGTCGCAGCGCTCTTGATGCAGTTGAGCTGATGAATGCCGGATGGAACTTTCGGCGTGAACACCTGAGACCGCAGCAGCGCTCGCACTATGTGATCACGAACGGCGGTGACCAGCCGAATGTGGTGCCGCCGGTAGCCAGCGTTTGGTATTACTTTCGCGAGCTCGACTATGAACGCATCAACGAGATGCGCAAGACCGGTGACCGCATCGCGCAAGGCGCCGCGACCATGACCGACACGGCGGTGACGTCGCGGACGCTCGGCGCGGCCTGGCCGCAACACTTCAACAAGCCGGTCGCCGAAGCGATGTTCGAGAACATCAAGCAAGTGGGACTGCCAAAGTGGAGCGAAGACGATCAGCGTCTGGCGAAAGGCGTGCAGAAGGAACTGAAGGTGGCGGAACGGGGCCTGGCGACCGAGTTAGCTGCGCTCACTGGGCCAGGCGCTGAAGAAGGCGGCGCCGGCTCAGACGATATTGGCGACGTGTCTTGGACTGTACCGACCGTGCGGCTGCGCTATCCTTCGAACATTCCGAACCTGCCGGGGCACCATTGGTCCAGTGCAATCACCATGGCCACGCCGATTGCTCACCAGGGCGTCGTCGCCGGCGCCAAGGTAATCGCGATGACGATGCTGGATCTGCTCACGAAGCCTGAACTGATCGACCAGTCGTGGAAGTATTTTCGCGAGGTGCAGACTAAAGACACGAAGTATCAACCGTTGATCGCGCCGACTGACAAACCGCCGATCTGGATGAACAAGCGCACCATGGATACGTACCGCGAGCAGATGCGTAAGTTCTACTATGACCCGACGAAATACAAGACGTACCTGGAGCAGCTGGGCATTAAGTATCCGACGGTGAGGTAGGGTGTCAGGTGTCGGGTGTCGGGTGTCAGGTGTCAGGTATCAGGGTCGGAGGTCGGGTGTAGATTTTGTTGAATGTAGTAACGCCAAATCAACGTCGGCTTTCTCTGACATTATCCCGACACCCGACACCCGACACCCGACACCCGAGACCCGAAACCTGACACCCGACACCCGACACCCGATAAAGGTGAAACCAAAACGTTTTCCGAAATCTGTTGTCGAGACTATCGACGCGGCGAAGATCCTTGGCATTCGTGCGGGAGCAAAGCCGCATCGCATCATCGGCATTTGGGTGGTGGTGGCCGAAGGGCGTGTCTTCGTCCGTTCGTACAGCCTGAAAGAACGAAGCTGGTATCGCACGTTTCTTGAAGAGCCGCGTGGAATAATCGAGGTCAACGGCAAGCAGATGAAGGTGCGGCCGGTGTTTACGCGCAGCGAGCGTTTGAAGAAACTGGTCGATCGCGCTTACGCCGAAAAATACAACACGCCGGGCTCGCTTCAATTCGTGAAGGGTTTCAGGCTGAAGAAGCGGCGCGATACCACGACCGAGTTAGTTCCGATCTAATCCGGCATTGACCACAGAGGACACAGAGGAAATAAGCCTAAACTGTTTTAATCTAGTGTTCTTCTTCCTCTGTGTCTCTATGGTTGTTTGAATCGTCTGAAGGAGAACCGAATGGCTGAAGTAAAGACCAAACCAACCAAGCTGAGTGTGGACAAGTTCATCAAGAGCCAGCCGGACGAGCAGGTGCGCAAGGATTGCGCGGTGATTTCAAAGCTGATGAGTGAAGCCACCGGCGAAAAGCCTAAGATGTGGGGGCCCAGCATCATCGGCTTTGGCAGTTACCATTACAAGTACGCCACCGGTCGCGAAGGCGACATGCCGATCATCGGGTTCTCTCCGCGAAAACAGAACTTGACGCTTTATGTCTTGTGGTATGGGTTTGAAGAACACGCCGAACTCTTTAAGAAACTCGGTAAACATACCACCAGTAAGTCATGCCTTTACATCAAGCGTCTCTCCGACGTCGATCTACCGACGCTGAAGAAAATAATTAAGGTGTCAGTAAAGCGACTAAAAACCCATGGGTTCCACGAATCAGGAATGTAACAAAGACCAACTGGAAGGTGTCGCGTGCAAATCCCTCTCCCTTTGGGAGAGGGCAGGGTGAGGGTTCTCGACGAAGTCGAGAATAGCACCAGAATGACCAGAAGAACTACAACTGCGATCCTTGTGCTGCTGCTCTTTGCTCCCGGCATCCTCGGCCAAACAGCTCGCCGAATTGAGGAGATCAACAAACTCCGCGCAAAGATTGATCAAGACATCGCCAGAAGCGAAGCCGAGCCTGAATACTCAAACATCTACCTCACCGAATTGGCGGTGAACAAAAACAATGGCTCTTATCCGGCGGTGGGGATCTATCGTCCTGTTGCCAGGTTCTATTACACTTACGGCGACCGCGAAAAAGAACCCTATCCAAATCGGCTGCTCAAGATCATCGTGGCAGTTGATCGCTCCGATCGAAAAGAATACTCGGAATTTGTTTTCAATGACGCCGAGCAACTGGTTTTCTATCTCGGGAGGATGGAGGACATCGAGCGTCGTTTGTACTTTGTCGCTCAAAGACCGATCCGGCTTGAGGAGAATGGCAAGCTTGTAAACATGCGCACCAGATCGCGGGCCGCAACCGTCGCGCCGGTCTTGAAAGAGAGGACTAACCTGGTCGCAATCTTTCGCCGGTCACTCGAGTTTTAGCCGGGCGCGGCACTGAAGCGATCGATTTCTTCTGCGGTATAATCTCTTCATGAATAAGCGCGCAAAAAAGCGTCGGGTGGAAGCGATAAAGAAAGACAAACTAGAACGCGCCAACCCCGCTCAGAAGTCGAAACCCAATTTCCCGCAGGACCCCAAACCGCAATCCGGCTTTTTCCCGAGGCCCGATAAGAAAAGAGGGTAGGGTTCAGCAAAGTTTCGTCGCGTAGCGACGAGTTGAGTTTAGCCCGGCCTTTCAAGGCCGGGAAAAGGATTGACCGGAAAAATAACGTCGCTTAGCGACGGTTGAAGCTTCAATCGTCGCTAACGCGACGAAATGATTTGGTGGTGGTGGCCTTCCGTGGCTTGAAAGCCACGGCTAAAGTCACGCCGACGCTACGCGTCGAGAACCTTCACACCATCTGTAATTCGTACAGTGGTGCTAATGGATGCTTCCGGAGAATCTCGGCTCGGCGAGATTTGGTCGCTAGCGACGCATCTTAGCAGTCTGAGTCATAAAAACTAGGTCAATCGGCTCACGTTGAACCCTCTCCAACTGATTTCTTTCCCTGCGAAATCTGTGTAATCTGTGGCTTCAAAAAACCATGTCCACTGAAAACAAAGTCATTTACTCAATGGTCGGCGTCAGTAAGTTCTACGACAAGAAGCCCGTCCTCAAAGACATTTATCTCTCGTATTTCTACGGCGCGAAGATTGGCGTGATTGGCCTGAACGGCTCCGGCAAGTCTTCGTTGCTGCGGATCTTAGCCGGAGTTGATAAAGAGTTTTTGGGCGAGACGGTGATCTCGCCCGGCTACACCGTCGGATTTCTCGAACAAGAACCGTTGATTGACGACTCGCGCACAGTGCGTGAAGTCGTCGAAGAGGCGGTGAAAGAAACGGTGACCCTCCTCAAGGAATATGAGGAGATAAACGCGAAGTTCGGCGAAGAGATGTCTGACGACGAGATGAACGCTCTGCTCGAGCGGCAGGGCGCCGTGCAGGAAAAGCTGGATCAACTAGATGCCTGGGATTTGGATTCGCGGCTCGAGATGGCGATGGATGCCTTGCGTTGTCCACCGCCAGAGACTCCGGTGAAAGTCTTGTCCGGAGGCGAACGGCGGCGCGTCGCGCTTTGCCGGTTGTTACTTCAAAAACCGGACATTCTTCTGCTGGATGAACCAACCAACCATCTTGATGCCGAGTCCGTCGCGTGGCTTGAGCATCACCTGCAGACCTATCCGGGAACGATCATCGCGGTGACGCACGATCGATATTTCCTCGACAACGTGGCCGGCTGGATTCTCGAATTGGATCGGGGAGAGGGCATTCCGTGGAAAGGAAACTATTCGAGCTGGCTGGAACAGAAGCAGGAGCGTTTGCGGCGCGAAGAAAAATCTGAGAGCGAGCGGCAAAAGACCCTGCAACGCGAGCTGGAATGGATTCGCATGTCGCCCAAAGCGCGACGGGCGAAAGGTCAGGCGCGCATCAACGCGTATGAAAACCTTTTGGCGGCAGAGTCGGACAAGCGGCGCGAAGATTTGGAGATTCCCATTCCTTCGGGACCGCGTCTCGGCGACGTTGTCATCGAAGCCGACAAAGTGAGCAAGGCTTACGGCGATCAGTTGCTGGTTGAGAACATGACTTTCGCGCTTCCGCCCGGGGGCATTGTCGGCGTCATCGGCCCGAACGGAGCAGGGAAGACCACTTTGTTTCGCATGATCACTGGAGACGAAAAGCCGGACAGCGGGCAGATCAGAATCGGCGAGACGGTGAAGTTGGCTTACGTCGATCAAAGCCGCACGCTTGATGCGAACAAATCCATCTGGGAAGAAATCTCGGGCGGGCAAGACATGCTCAAGCTCGGTAATCGGGAAGTGAACTCGCGCGCGTACGTCGGCCGTTTCAACTTTTCCGGCTCAGATCAGCAAAAGAAAGTGTCCAAGCTCTCAGGCGGAGAACGGAATCGCGTGCATCTCGCCAAGATGCTTAAGGAAGGCGCGAACGTCTTATTGCTGGATGAGCCGACGAACGACCTCGACGTAAACACTCTGCGGGCGTTGGAAGAAGCTTTGGAGAGTTTTGCCGGCTGTGTTGTCGTTATCTCGCACGATCGTTGGTTTCTCGATCGGATTGCGACGCACATGCTGGCCTTTGAAGGCGACAGTAAAGTCGTCTGGTTCGAAGGTAACTATTCGGACTACGAAGAAGATCGCAAGGCGCGTCTGGGAGCAGAGGCCGAAGTGCCGCATCGCATCAAGTATCGGCAGCTAACGCGCGCCTGAGGCTCAAGCTAACGAATCTTTCCTTTCAAAGCTTTACTCACTTTCTCTATTCCCAGACCTTTCACCAAACCGGGGAGCAGGCTATTGGCCGCCGGGTCGCCTTCGTGAATTTTCTGGACCACGACGTTAAGCAAGTCGGCAAAGTTTTCCTGCGGCTCACCGAGCCGCGGAGTCCGGGATTCGCGCCATTTCATATCTACCATCTTGGTTGCGGCTTTCAGGCATTGACCCAGATACTCGTAATAGTCGGCGCCAAACTCTGATATGTCTCCGACCATTCTCAAGTTAGCGGCGTCGAAAAACGTCCTGCCGATCGCATCAGTAATTCGGACCTCGACGCGAATGTCGTAATTGAAATCTCCGCTGCGAGCGTTCAGGGTCAGGACGGCATCGCTACCTCGCGGTAATTCTCCCTTCAGATGTATTCCCAGCTCATAGCTCAACTCAATGGAATGGCCCGGAATCTGAGTGCCGGTGGGCGGCGGAACGGTAGCCTCGACCGTCCCGACATATTTCAGGGTGTCTTTGCCGAGCGAAGGTAATTCCTCGCCGTTAACACTCCACACGTACTCGACAGGTTCGAACAAACCTTGCCGTTCAACAGACAAACGGTAACGATCATCCTGAACAAACTGGACATACTGAAATTCTTTGGGCGGGCACATCAGCGGTTGCACCGTTGCGAGACCTCCTCCGGTGGCGTGAAAGTCCTGCGCGTCCTGGGTCGCCCGTATGCGCGCGGACGGTGTGATTTTTTGCCAGACGACTCCGCCGGCGCGGTCACCCGTGAAAATCAAGCCTTCCGGCGTCACCCTCACGTCCGTCCAACGAATCTCCGAAAACGACATGATCGGAAGTCTCGGGGCTTGGGGACCTGCCATGCCCATATTGGAAAAAGAAACGAAGTCGAGCGCTGTTACCGCATACATGAACGGGTGCGAGTTAATAAATATTTGGAGGAACGCCATGCCCAGAAAGCAATACCAGGCTATATCAAGGTCGCCCGTGATGATTGGAGTCGCTGGTTCCAGGGTCGGAATTAAGCGGCCGCCTTCGATTCGCAGTTTGACCTTTTGCGAGAATCCACCGTCCTCGATTTCCCAACAAGTGTTCTCTGCGGTAAACGAGCCGGTTACCTCGATGTAACCATCATGGAAGTCGTAACTCACGCGAGTGATTTCCAGCGTGTAATCTACTTTGTCGGGGTCGAGCTCCGCCCCAGGCGCGGGCTCAGGCATAGGTCGCTTCAGAACCCCGACTCCGCAAGGAGGTGGAATCATTTCGCGCTCGGCCTCAGTTAACGGACCAAAAACGCCGGCGGGCACACCCGGACCACGTTCGCGCTGTGAAAGGATGCTGCGACACAGAAGGTTCTGGCGAAGTGTCTCGGCGGAAAACCCGAGTGAGAATGAATCTTTCGCGCCCAAAAGCTCGTCAAGATCGCCAACATTCCCGCCTCCCGCGCATGCACAAACAACTTGCGGCGAGAGACAGCGGTTGATTCCGCCAATGATTAGCGGGGCAGTCAACTCTATCTGCGCATCCGGGAACAAGATAAAATCGCGCCCCCGTTCCTGATCGATAACTCGATTGACTTCGGCGTTCGCGCGCGCCGCAAAGTCGGCGATCCCGGCCGTGTTCGTGTTAGGTGGCAGAAGCAGCGAGGCAGTCAATGGCCTGACAAATAGTAAGGTGCCATTCACCAGTTCCATGCGGATGTCGATCCCGCCATTACGAAAGCTCACTGCCGGAGCATCGTCTAAACGAATTACGCCACCCTCGAGTCCCAAATGGAGGTGACAGAAATTCGTCCCGACCTCTAAGGTCAGATTAGTCGACGACACAATCAAATCAAGTTTGTTCGGCGGCGGTTTCGCCGTTGGCCCGGGCGTTGTTGGCGGGAGCGTGAGCCGAAACGGCGCGGTTAGGGGATTGCCCTGGACGGGGAGTGCTGCCTGAATCAGATCGAGCAATTTGTCCCGGCGGACTCTGAACACGTAATTGAAACCGGCTAAGAGGCTCATGCCTGAGTTCCTTTCCGAAACAGTCCTTTAACAATCACTCGAAGCCCTTCTTTTGTCGGGCGGCTAGCCGCCATCGCATCGTAAACATGTGGGCTGATGGATTGGGGAAAAAAATTAGGCTGGCTCGCCTTCCATTCCTGTTCCGCCTCGGGCGTTAGTTGAATACCCAGGTCTTTGAAGAGACGTTGCGGGTCCAGCATGAGCAAATTGCCCCCGTTCGGTGTCTCGTTAATTCTCCGGACAATCTCATCCTCAGAGGCCATCAGTTCCTGAAGTGAACTAAGTTGCAACTCGGCAAATCTATATTCATTGTCTTCCATTTGCGCGGGATTATACGCCTCAGGGCCGTCAGGCCAAATGGTTTTCGCGAGCGGTTGAACGCTGGTACACTAGGCGGCCTTACTACGCCGATCGCGAGCGAGCCTTTCGGCTTAAAATCCAACTGCGGTTAAGAAACTGACCGGTCCGCAACTCTCGGTACCGAGTGGGCAGCGGGGTGTTGCGACAAAATTGACGTGTATGATTTCCAGCGCGGAACAAAAAGAGCAATGCCTCAACTGCGGCGCTGCTCTACCGGCAAAGTACTGCGCGGCTTGTGGCCAGAAGAAAGTTGACCGGCGCGATCTTTCCATCCGGCGATTCTTCGGTCATGTCCTCAACGAACTCACGGACCTTCAGTCGAACAAGATTCTGCGGACATTCGGCGCGTTGCTGTTCAGGCCGGGGCAGCTAACTTCGGAATATCTCGCAGGCCGGAAAGGTTTTCACATTGGCCCGGTACGGCTGTACCTGACCTTCAGTGCGATTTATTTTTTGTTCGCGTGGGGAACTCTGTCAGATGCGCGCGGCGGCGGCGCCGTGAGAATGAGTCGAGCCCCGGCGGTCATTCAAATGGCGCAGCAGAGGGGCGTGGATCCCCTGGTATTCGCCGAGCGGATTCAGGATCGGGCCGAGCGCATCGCGGCGGTGCTGAGATTTCTGAGTGTCCTGCTGTCCGGCGTGTTTCTGTCGCTCCTGTACTTCTCGACGCGCCGCTACTATGTTGAGCACCTGATCTTTTCATTTCACTATTACTCGTTCGATTTCTTCTGCAAGAGTCTGTTTGCCGTATTATTTCTGGCGGTGGCGGCTTTCGGCGGAAAACTGTCGGGAGTGGCGCTGAATTTCTTTTACCCGATCGCATTCGTCTATCTGATGTTCGCTTTGCGCCGAGTGTACCGGCAGGGCTGGCCCATTACGATCCTGAAATCGTTCGTCTTGTTTGTTTGCGAGACGGCTTTGTTCATCGGCATAAACATCGCGGGCTTTATGATTTCATTCGCCGTTGCCGGAGTGCGCGGATAGATAAAAACAATCGAGGTCACTAGAAGTGAGAATATGATTTCTTTGGTCATGGCTTGAGCTTGGAAACAAGGCTCGGTTGTCTCATTCACACCTCGCTTCAGCGAGGTAGTCACGACTTTATTGCGATTGTTAACCGTTTCAACGGTTTCTCTTGGAAGCCGTTAAAACGGCTGGAGAAAGTTCCGCATACCGGTGTCACCTCGCTGAAGCGAGGTGTGAATGAGATGACGAGTTTTTTCCCAGCTGACGCCTCGGTGCTTTCTACGAGATCTAAATCAGAGGAGACAAATTGTGAAATCTTTTCGAATGCCTTTGCTTAGTGCGATGGGATTATGTCTGTTAGTCGCGGCAGCCGTTGCTTTCAACAACTCGGCGCGAGCGGCCAGCGATGATTTCAGCGTCAGGGAATACAACGTATTTCACGATCTGCTTCACCCGCTGGAACACGAGGCTGTGCCCGCGAAAGACTTTCAACGCATCAGGACGAATGCCGCGGACTTAGTCCGCCGCGGAGAAGCTATCGTCCGCGTGGGCATCCCGAAGGCCACAGCCGAAACGTACCGCGAAGACTTTCGCAAAGAGTTGAAGAAGTTTAAGAGCGCGCTCGGCAAACTGCGGAAGGATGCGAAACGCGGGTCTGACGCGCAACTGGAAGCTTCTTTCAGCGCCGTGCACGATTCGTTTGAGATGCTGGCCGGGATGCTGCCGCGAAAGTGAACTCGCCAAAGGTGGGTAAACAAACTCGAATCTGGCAAATCATCGGCGCCTCGTCGGTCGGCACAATGATCGAGTGGTATGACTTCTACATCTTTGGAAGCCTGGCCACCATCATTGCGCCGCTTTTTTATCCGCAGGGCAATAACACGCTCGCGCTGATCGCTTATCTCTCGACGTTTGCCGTCGGTTTCGTGGTTCGTCCGTTTGGCGCGCTCTTCTTTGGCCGCATCGGCGATCTGGTCGGGCGCAAGTATGCGTTCCTGGTGACACTGCTAATCATGGGCGGCGCGACCGCGCTGATTGGTTTTCTGCCGACCTACGCGACCATTGGCGTTGTCGCACCGATTATTCTGCTGGTAATTCGAATCCTTCAGGGCTTGGCACTGGGAGGCGAGTACGGCGGCGCCGCGGTTTATGTCGCCGAACACGTGCCTGACGAGCGACGGGGTTTCTACACGAGCTTCATCCAGATTACGGCGACGCTCGGTTTGTTTCTCTCGCTGGTTGTCATCCTCGTTATTCAAAATCTAATGAGCCGGGAAGCGTTCGCCACGTGGGGATGGCGGCTGCCGTTCATTCTCTCGATCTTTCTGGTGGCAGTGTCGCTTTACATTCGACTGCGAATGCAGGAGTCGCCCATCTTTACCCACATCAAGACCACCGGAATGACTTCAGCGAAACCGTTGAAGGAAGCGTTCACGAAGTGGAACAATTTAAAGCGAGTCCTGATTTCCCTGTTCGGCGCGACGGCAGGGCAGGGCGTGGTCTGGTACACCGGCCAGTTCTACGCGCTCTTCTATTTGCAGACGATTCTGAAGGTGAACACGACGTCGGCTAACTACATCGTCGCGACCGCGCTGTTGTTCGGCATTCCGTTTTTTGTCCTGTTTGGCGCCCTCTCGGACCGGTTCGGACGTAAGAAGATCATGATGCTCGGCTGCTTGCTCGGCGCGCTCACCTATTTGCCAATCTATCACGCGATGCAGCGAGCCGCGGGCTCGCAGGTCGTCACGGCCGTATCCCAGCGGAATGCGATAACCGGCGCGATCAGTCTGACGCCACAAACGGCTGTCAACGGAACGCTTCAGCCCGCCGGCGAAGTTCTAACCTACACGAGTTTGGGAAACCTTTTTCAAAACACCGTGGCGTGGAAGCTGATCCTACTCGTATTCGTGCAGGTGATTTTTGTCACCATGGTGTACGGGCCGATCGCTGCCTATCTCGTCGAAGCATTTCCGGCGAAGATTCGTTACACGTCGCTGTCGCTGCCCTATCACATCGGCAATGGAGTGTTCGGTGGATTGCTGCCGCTGATTGGATTGAGTGTCATAGCACAAACCGGCAACATTTATGCGGGACTGTATTATCCGATTGTGGTCGCCGGGCTGACTTTTATTGTCGGCTCGCTGCTGCTTCCCGAGACCCGCCACGTCCGAATCTGGCACGAAATCGAGAGGTGATTTTCCCTCAATGGAGTTATCATATTCCTCCCAACGCGAAAAAGGAGAAACGAACATGTCAGTCAAACCAATTCCCGAGGGTTATCATTCGGTGACGCCTTACTTGATCGTGCGTGGTGGCGGTGCGGCGATTGAGTACTACCAGAAAGCTTTCGATGCAGTCGAGCTGTTTCGAATTCCGGCGCCGGGCGGAACGATTGGCCACGCTGAAATCAAGATTGGCGACTCGATCATCATGCTCGCGGACGAACATCCAGCGATGGGTCACAACGGGCCGCAAACGATCGGCGGCTCGCCCGTGAGTCTGATGATTTACGTCGAAGACGTTGACACAGTGTTTGAGCGTGCCGTTACTGCGGGCGCCACGGTGAAGCAGGCCCTCGAGGACAAGTTCTACGGCGATCGGTCGGGCACCATCGTGGATCCTTTTGGGCATATCTGGCACCTCTCGACTCACAAAGAGGACGTTCCGGCGGAAGAGATGGAGCGCCGCGCGAAAGAATACAGCGCAGCGGCATCGGGCGGCGGCCAGTAACGCGTCGCGTGGCGTCGTATTCTAGCTTTTGAACGTGACACAGACTAGAGGCTGTGTCCTGGTAAGTCGAAATCACAGACTGAAGTCTGTGCCGCTTAAATATAGCTTTGCCTAACTAATCAAGCCGGTGTAGATTCTTCAGCCGAGGTAAACATGAAGCGAAGAATCTACACCGCACTTTTCCTGTCGCTGCTTCTGTCTGCAGTGGCCTGCTCCAGCAGCGC
The DNA here is from genome assembly GCA_036374695.1 of Pyrinomonadaceae bacterium. Classification (GTDB taxonomy): domain Bacteria; phylum Acidobacteriota; class Blastocatellia; order Pyrinomonadales; family Pyrinomonadaceae; genus UBA11740. Next base: position 11,635 of record DASUTF010000152.1, on the reverse strand, counting down.
GACGCAGACGAATCAACAGAACTCCAACGTCCCGGCCACGGGCGAGTTGCGCTTCAAAGCCCCCGAAGGTTGGATCATCGAAAAGACCACTTCGGCGATGCGCGTCGCGCAGTACAAACTGCCTAAGGCCGATGGCGATCCAGAGGACGCTTCCCTTGTCCTCTACTATTTCGGCTCCGCGCAAGGCGGCTCTGTGCAAGCAAACGTCGAACGTTGGATCAATCAAATCAAACAGCCGGACGGCTCTTCTTCCCAGGACAAAGCAAAAACAGAAACTGTGACTGTGAACGGTTTGAAAGTAACAACGGTCGATGTCACTGGAACATACACGGCTGAGATGACGCCTGGTGCGGGCGACCGCCACAACGCGGCAAACTATCGTCTGCGCGCCGCGGTGATCGAGACGCCGAAAGGAAGTTATTTTCCCAAGCTGGTCGGACCGGCGAACACGATCGCAAAGTGGGAGCAGGCGTACAACGACTATCTGAAATCATTCGAGTTTAAATAAGAGATACGGGGCAGTAGCCCGACCGTCACGGAGGGCGTCCGTATTTGTGGGAAACTGCGCCCTCCCTGACGGTCGGGCTACTGCCCCTTTGTCATATACGCCAAAGAATGACGAGCACCCTCAACGATATGTCCGCAGCTAAACCCACAACCGTCCGTGACAATGTTACCGAAGCTGAGTGGCAGGCGCGCGTCGATCTCGCTGCCGCGTACCGGCTCGTTGCGCTTTACGGCTGGGATGATCTGATTTTCACGCACATCTCGGCACGCGTTCCCGGCCCGGATCATCACTTCCTGCTCAATGCCTACGGGATGATGTTCGACGAAGTCACCGCCTCAAGCCTGGTGAAGATTGATCCCAGAGGCAACAAGGTGTTGGAGTCGCCCTATTTCATTAATCCGGCTGGTTTCACCATTCATAGTGCCGTGCACGCCGCGCGCGAAGACGCACTGTGTGTAATGCACTTGCACACGGATTATGGCATCGCCGTTTCGGCGCAGAAGGATGGTCTGCTGCCGATTTCACAGCAGTCGATGTTCCCGCTCGCTTCGCTGGCGTATCACGATTACGAGGGACTGGCGCTGAACGAGGAAGAGAAGCCACGGCTGGTTTCCGACCTTGGCGATAAGAACTACATGATTCTGCGGAACCATGGCTTGCTTACGATTGGCAAGACAGCGGCCGAAGCCTTTCTCTCGATGTACATCCTCGAGCGCGCCTGCCGCATTCAAATCCTCGCACAATCCGGCGGTGGTGAATTACACCGCGTGGCCGAACCCATCATCAATTTGACGGCGAAACAGATGAGTGCCGTGACCGTAGGCCAGGGTGCAGAGCTGACCTGGCCCGGCCTCCTGCGCAAGCTGGACCGGATCGATCCTTCATTCCGAGAATAATGCCGGCATGAGATTCAAGACTCGCGGTGTGCTGTCGCTCGTTTTCCTGCTCTCGATCGTCGTCACGCCCAGGCCTGCTTCTCTTGCTCAAATTCCAGGATCCACAGAGATTTTTGTTCGACTTAACCAACTGGGACACCGTCCTCAAGATCCGAAGTCAGCCGTAGCGTTTTCCCGTAGTCCGCTGCCGCCGAAGTTCACTATTTTTAATGTCAGAACCGGCCAAGCCGTATTCGAAGGCGCGACAAAACCTCTCGCCGGTCGTTGGGGTCAGTTCGATTATCACGTTGAACTCGATTTCTCCTCGCTGCGCCAACCTGGCAAATTCTTCATTCGATTAGGCGCATCGCAATCACCGCAGTTCGACATCCGCAGCTCGAATTACACTGATGTTTCCGATCAGTTGCTGGAATTCATGCGGCAGCAGCGCTGTGGCTACAACCCCTGGCTGGATGCCGTTTGTCACTCATTCGACGGCCGCACCGCCTATGGACCTCTGCCGGCGGGAACTTATGTGGACGCGCGCGGCGGCTGGCATGACGCAGGTGATTTGCTGAAATATCTTCTGACGTCGAGCAACGCGACTGCGCAAATGCTGCTCGCGTATCAATTCACGCCTTCGAACTTTCAGGATCGTTACAACTCGTTCGGCCAGCCGGGCGCAAATGGAATCGCCGATGTCCTCGATGAAGCGCGCTGGGGATTGGATTGGATGTTGCGGCTGCATCCTGCGCCTCATGATCTCTATCACCAGGTTGCCGATGATCGCGATCATCGAGGATGGCGGTTGCCGCAAAACGAAACGGTTGACTACGGTTGGGGCCCCGGAAGTTATCGCGTCGTCTATTTCGCCGATGGCCAACCGCAGGGGCTGCGCGAGTATAAGAGTGAATCAACGGGCGTAGCGAATCTCGCCGGTCGCTACGCGGCGGCGATGGCGCTGGGCTATCAGATTTGGAAAAGCGATGCGCGATTGCGCCAGTACGCAGCGACCCTGCTACGCGCGGGCAGGGAAGTGTACGCGCTCGGCAAAGCCAAAGAGGGCGTGCAGCAGGGAAACTCTTACGGCGCGCCGTATCGGTACGAAGAAACTACGTGGGCAGATGACATGGAGTGGGGAGCGGCCGAGCTGTTTCGCGCGACCGGCGAAAAACAATATCTGTCCGATGCGATTCGCTATGCACACATTGCGGCCGATGAATCGTGGATGGGGAAGGAGCAGGCGAAGCATTATCAATACTATCCGTTCATGAACCTCGGACACTTTCGGCTTTATGATTTGGTTGAGGCGAAGACTCGAAAGACGCTGGCTGCGTATTATCGTCGCGGCCTTGAGCGCGCTGCCGCCGCAGGTTCAGCGAATCCATACCACGCGGGCGTTCCGTTTATCTGGTGTTCCAACAATCTAATGGTGGCGCTGGCAACTCAAGCACTGCTTTACGAGAAGATGACGCATGACCGCCGATTCCGCCGGTTGGCGATTAAGCAGATAGACTGGCTGATGGGTCGAAATCCGTGGGGCTTTGCGATGTTCACAAACATTCCTCGTGAGGGAACGTCTCCCAAAGACGTGCACTTAATGACGAACACGATTCTGAAACGGCAGGTGGTCGGAGGTTTGGTGGACGGGCCCGTCTACCGCCGGATCTTCGGTTCACTGAGAGGCGTGACCATCACCGAACCGGATCCGCTGGCAGCGTTTCAGGACGACCGCGCGGTGTATCATGACGATGTCAAAGATTACTCCACGAATGAACCAACCATGGATGGGACTGCCTCAGCAGTCCTCATGTGGTCGGTCCTCAATGCGCTTTGATTTCCAGGATGCTTTACGCGAGTGAAGGCGCGTGTTCGCGGGCCTGGGCGCTGATTGAATAAATCGCTTCCATCACCGCCGCATGCACTTCCGGGGGCAGGGCCTCGCGCGCGGCCATGTTTCGCAGCGATGACAGCACCTGCTGTTGGTTGCTCAATGCGATAAGTTTAATAGCGGTAAGCCGCACGTCCATGTTCGAGTGACGGCTGACGGCCTGCAACAGCGGAAAAACTTCACCGACTTTTGCCATCAGGAACAGGAGCGAATACGCATCGTAGGTCCGCTCGCGGCTTTCACCTGAGAGAGCATTCAGGGCGTTTGCCGCCAGGCCTGAACCGGCGATTGCAGCCCCAATTTTCCGCCGTCGTTCGGGTGAAGCCTCGCGCAACGCGCGCGTGAACGAACCCGTCCGGTCGGAATTCAGATCGTACAATGCGCGCGCCGCGGCGTTACGCACTTCGACAACCGCATCATCGAATGCACGCGTGATTAACTCAAACGCCTCTTCGCCTCCGATTTCAGCCAGGTCGGCGAGGGCCGCAGCTCGCTGCGTGGAGGCGTCACCGTTAATCTTATCGAGCAGCGCCGCAGGTATGCCACTGTCGTGTGTCCCCTCAAGCATCGTCGCCAGGCTGGGAAGGTCGTCTACCGCTTCAGCGACATGAGAAAACGACGCGTAGTCGGATTGCACGGATGAGGCCACGATACCGGTTTCACTGTGTTCGCCGTTTCCGTTTTCGGAATGTTGAAGATCAATTTGCAGCCAGGGTGTTTCGGCTGGTGAATCTTGCGCCGGTTCGCTGTGATTCCATTCGGCTGCCTCAGAAACGAGCACAATCGCTTTGGAGTCGATTGGTTCCGCAACAAGCTGCCCCAAGTCCTGGCTTGATTGCATTTCTTCCAGCCGTCGCGCTTCTTCGGCGACGGGTAGGAATTCGAACTCGTCAGCGAGCGCCGTCTCTTGCTCCGCCACTTCGCTTATCCTTGTCTGCGCCGACTGCCCGGCTGCTTCCTGAGCGTCCACGCGCGATTCGGCTTCTGCAATCTGCGCGAGTTCTTCGCCTTCAGCAGTCCAAAGTGATTCAAACTCAGTCACGAACGGCTGCTGTTTGTCACCAGGCGTTTCTGATTCCAGGCTGATGCGCGTCGACTCAAGCTCAGTCAGTCGCTGCTCGGCCTTGTCCGCCTCTCGGCGCGCCTCGGCGGTCGCGACCTGAATGGCTTCTTCTTCTGCACGGACGCGGGCCTTAAGTTGTTGCAACCGATCGAATTGCGAGCGCTCCTCGGCCTGGAACGACTTTAGTTCCGCTTCAAGTTGCTCTTCCTGATCAGCCAGTTGCGTCGCCCTGGCTCGCGCAGCTTGACGCGCTTGCTCCTGCTCACGCAGCCGGGCTTCGGCTTCTTCGATGCGCTTGACCTGCTCAGCTTCCGCGCTCCGCAACGCTTCGATCTCGGCACTTAATTGCAGCTCGCGTTCAGTGCGCCGGCGCGATTCGGTTTGCCCGTAATGCCGTGTTTGCTCCAGCGAGCGCAGCGACACCTCGACATCTTCGATGCGCTTGACCTGATGCGTTTTCGCGTGGCGCACCTCTTCCAGGCGGGCGGTAACTTCCTGTTCCTTCTCAAGCTGTTCGCGAACTTCCGCTTCCAGCGTGTAACACGCCTGAACCTGCGCCGACAGCGATTTCTGAATCTCTTCGACGCGCTTGTTGTAGTCCTGCTCCTGTTCGCGCAGGACGTTCAGGGTTAGGCGCAGTTGCTGCTCTTGTTCCTGACGAAGTTGGAGCTCCTGCTCAGCGACGCGCCGCGACTCTTCGAGTTGCGGGATGCGCGCGTTCATTTCCTCGACACGCTTCAGGTGTTGCTGTTCAGTCCGCTGAAGGTTTTCAAGCTCAGCATTGAGCCGGTCTTCTTTCTCGATTTGCAGCTTGGCCTGAGCTTCCGCCAGCTGTCTCGTCTTCGCGGCTTCGACGAAGCGGGCTTCGATTTCGACGATTCGTTTCAACAGATTCTGTTCCGTGTGCCGGGCGTTTTGTGTGTCGGCGATCAGCTTCTGTTCTTTTTGATTAAGTTGCTCAATCTCAGCTTGGCGCTCACTTAACGCCTTTTCCTGGTTCGCGACCCGCATCTCGAGTTCTTTGAGCCGCTCGGCCTGTTCGGCATCCTTCGCCGTCAGCTCGTCGAGTTCCGCCGCCCGCAGCCGTTCCTGTTCGGCACGCTGGCGCCCTTGCGCGACCAGCTCACTTCGTTTCGTATCATACTCAGCCAGCTGTCTTTCGTAGTCTGCCGAGGCCCGCTCGAACGCGCTTACGGCCGCTTCAAACTCTTCCTGAGCCCGTTTCGCCTGTGCTTCGACTTCTGCCAGCCGCTTAGCGTGCGCGTGGCGATCTTTTTCGAGCGCCTTGATCTGCGAAGTCAGCGAATGCTCACGTTGCGTGCGCTCCTGAACGTCCGCGCGCAATTTGTTGCGGTCGGCTTCGATCGCCGCGAGCCGATCGTTTTCTTTCTGACCGCGAAGTTCCTCTTCGATCTTCGCTTTCAGGTGCGCTTCTTCCTGTTCGCGTAACCGCGCTTCCGCGTCCGCGATTCGTTTTAGCGTTTCCTGCTCGGCCACCTTCGCCTGTTCTTCGGCCTCGGCGATCCGCTGTAGCGACGCCTGCTCCTCGTTGCGCAGGCGCTCGAGTTCGGCGGCGATCGCTTGTTCCTTGCGGCCTAGTTCAGCAAGTTGCGCTTCCGCCTGTGCGCGAGTCTGCTCCGACTCATGTATTTCGTTTTCCAGCTGCGAGGCGGCGGCGCGTTGTTCGGCCTCATGGACGGCGAGAGCTTCGAACTCTTGTTTGAGCTGCTGCTCGCGCAGCGTCAGTGCGTCAATTTGCTGGGTTAATCGCTGACGAGAATTCTCCTGCTCAACCAGGCGCGCATTCGCAACCTCAACAGTCTGAGCAAGTTGATATTCGGTTTCATGAAGCGCTTGAATTTCTGAATTCAGACGCTGCTGAGTCTGTGCCTGTCGCTGTGCTTCCTCTTCAGCGGCTTTGCGCACCTGCTCGAGTTGAGTTAGTGCATGCTCCTTCGCCGCGATTGTCTGACGCTGTTGGTCGTTAGCTTTGTTGAGCGATTCAATCTCGGCGTTTAGCTGGCGCAATTTCTCGTCACGATGGTTGGCTTCCTCTTCCGCGCGATGACGAGCTTCAAGTTGCGCAAGAATCCCGCCCTCAATTTGTTTGAGGCGGGTGACTTCCTGTTGTTCTGCGTTGCGCAGCGATTCAAGTTCGGCGCTGAGCCATTGCTCACGCTCGGCGCGTTTCTGTGCTTCGACCTCAGCTGCCTCACACGCGGCGACTTGTTCAAGTAAGCGGTTCTCCGCTTCAGCGACTCGCTTCAGTTGTTCTTCTTCAGTCTGCCGTAACGCATCGATTTCCGCGTTCAGCAGTTGCGCCCTGCGTGCAGCTTCAAGCGCGGCAGTTTCGGCAGCCTTCCTGATCGCTTCCAGTCCAGCCAGTCGCTCGCCCTGTTCCCGCGCGCGGCGCTGAGTTTCTGCTTCGATCGCGCGCCGCTGTGATTCGGCGGCTTTGCGCTTCGCCTCCTCTTCCGCGCGGCGCTTGGCAGTCTCAACCTCGTGACGGCGTCGTTCGAGTTCTTCCTGCGCCCGGCGCAGAGCTTCTTCTTCTTTTCGTAGATCGTCGGCGGAGGTGACCGCCCCGTCGCTTGCGCGTTGCGCGTTCCGGCGTTCGAGCACCGCTTCCAGATCGGGGGGCGTCCATTCGTCAGCCGCCTTGGAGACTGTCTGCCGTTCACTTTGGAAAGCGCGTCGCGATTGGGCGAGGCGATCGAGGTCGCCATTTTCGAGGGCAAACGTCAACGAGTCCGCGATTGACTCCGGACTGAAAAACGGGTTAGCCGCAGCTAGATCGCTGGCGGCGAAACGAGGGTCCTGTTCAAATTTAGGGACTTTGGGGCGCGAAGACGAATCTTCCATGTTCTGATTCTCCATGCTAAGCCGAGGTCGAGGGTGCTCGCGATGGTTACTGGTCGTTCAGGATTTGCGTAGCTTGCAGGCTCTCAGCAAACAAGTCAAGGTTTTGAGGAAATTATTAACAGCTTTCAGCGGGATTTGACGAGGATTGGTCCGATCTGAAGGGCCGGAAGATCACTTCACGGCCATGTTCATTCTTACAAATGAACGGCTTACGGGTCAACAGGTTTTCTGGAACGGTTCTGGAACAGCTAAATACTGCACTTTTCTAAGCATTTTGGGGATCTCCGCACCGTTCCCCCAGGCGAAACATTTCAATTCTTCGTCCGATCACGCAGCGAGGGGTGTGGGACGGCCGTTCCCGGCGACGCAAAACGGCTCAATGACCAGGCGCGTCGGTCGGTTGACGCGCCCTCATTGAGCCGTTCGTTCGAGGAGTGCCTCTTCTCCTCTCAGAACTCAGGAACGGCCGGAGGCGCGGGCGGCCGCGGCGGACCTTGCCGCCGGTGCTTCTGCCGCTCGGCCATTTCGGCTCGCTGTTCGGCGGTTAAGACGTTCGCGACCTGCGACATCATTTTGGCGTGAGCGACTTCCATTTCCACCTGAACCTTCGCTCGCGCTTCAGCCGCTGAACGAACGGCTGCTTCATCAAAGTTGCTCAGCGGATCGCGTTGACTTTCATGAAACGTGCGCATCTGATCGCGCAGCGCTTTGGTTTGTTCGGCAAAGCTTTCATGAATCTGTTTGATTTGTTCCTTCTGAGCGTCAGTAAGGTTCAATCCGGCCAACGGGCCAAAGCCGCCTGGTCCTCGCGGGCCATGGGGGCCGCGTCCAAACGGGCCGTGCGGCGGTCCGGGCGGGCCGTCTGGGCGGGGCGGCGGGTTTTGCGAAAAAACGACAGCGGTCGTTAACAAAAGTGCGCCTGCGATGGCCGCAGCGACGCTGAATTTCTTCCAGTTCAGTTTCACGTCAATACTCCTTTTGAAAATAGCTAGATGGAAAGCGCACGCGTCACTTTCTACCTGTTTGATGAATTAGTCGCAGAGGAAGAGGAGTTATATGACAAGCGAGTGAAAACGCCTGTAATCCAGGTGATCGGGATTAGCGAACCGGGCAATAGAAAAGGCACGCGGAACCAACCTGGAACCGCGTGCCCTTCAGGCGGGTAGGGTAATTACCCGTTTCTCGAACCTTCTCTTAGGAGTCGCGCGACCGTCTGCGTCAGTTCGGTTAACTGATCGGACTTCTTAAGAAAGGCATCTACGCCGGCGCTCGACGCCTCAGTTTCTAAATCTTCGCCCGAGAGCATGAGAATCGGTGTCCGCCGGCGATGAGTTATTTTGCGAGTGCGCTGCGCCAACTCGAGCCCGGTCACGCCGGAGAGACTGCTGTCAACAATCACTACATCGTAGTGCTCGTTACTCGTCAGCTTTCTGAGCGCGCTATCGCCATCCGTGCACAGCTCGACTTCCCACTTTTCTGCGGACAGCGCGCCACGTGCGGCGTCGGATATCTGTGGTTCATCTTCAACGTGCAAGATGCGAATGTGGGCCGGCGTGCGCATTGAGTTCGCGGCTGCCAGCTTGTGTTTAGCCCTGCGCGGTTTCGAGAAAAGGTGACTGCGCCGGGGTCGCACAGCCGATCGTTGGACGAGGAGGTCGCGATGCCGGCTATTGATTAGCGAAATAAGACTCTGGTGATGTTTAAATCCGAGCAAATGCGCCGCCTTTGTAACCGCCCCGCCCGAATCGCGTAGAGCGCGCTCGATTAGTGACTTCTCAAAGGCGCGAACCTCGCGCTTGATCGAAAAATTGTCCCATGACTCGGCGATCGCGGGTTGAGGGTCCTCACCGGTCTCACTCAACGCGTCAATAACGATGCGCGCCGCCGAAACCAGTCGGCTGGTCGTAGTCGGCTCCTGCGAATTCTTTAACAAATCAACCGCAGCCTCATAAGTCGCCGCAAGCTCGAGCGGCGTTGTCTGCGCGGTTAGTTCTTCGATAATGCTTAGCTTCGCGCGACCGGCCCCTTCCAGATCGCCACAGGTTTCAGCAATCTCGATCGCTCGATCCAACAACTGGCGTGCGCGCACGAACTTACCCAAACGCGCCTTCACGGTTCCGTAGGTAGTGATCGCCTCAGCCAGAATGGCTTTCTCATCGCCTCTTTCAAGGACTCGTACGGCCGCGCGGATGACGCGTTCGGCATCCGCGAGTCGCCCACTGGCCAAAAACGTCCGCGCACGCGTCTCGTCCACCTGCGCCACGGTCCCGGTGTCTTTCAATTGGATAAAAAGCTGTCGTGCACGATCGAGATGCGTGTGAACTTGATCGTATCGTCCAATTCTGAGGAACAACATTCCCAAGTTGTTCTCAACTCTTGCTACATAACGCATGTTGCCGGCCCGTTCGAAATGAAAGCTTGCGGCGGAATGCTCAATCAGCGCGCGATCCAGGTACGCCTCGAGATTGTTGACGTCGGCCATCCGTCGCAGCGCAAGGCCGAAACTGTTGTGAAAAGTGCCTTTAAGATTGTGATCGCTGCTCTGCTCAACAAAAACCGCTGCTTCGCCATAGATTCGGAGGGCTTCGCTCAAACGCCTCGAATCAACCTCGACAATCCCGGCACGAATGAGAATCAAGGCTTTCAGGTCCTTGTCTGTTTCGGCTATGTCGGCCAGAGCTTGGGTTAGATTGATCCTCGCCTCGTCGAAAGCTCCTTCGCGCCAGTAACACAAAGCCAAATCGGCACGCGCCTCTGCTGCTTTCCGTTGTTCTCCTAAGTCTTCATAGATCCGGATGCTCCGGCTTATGAAGTCCTTAGCAGTTTCTTGTGAGCCGGTCTCCTGGTCGGCACTGCCTTGCCATCCAGCCACGCAGCCGACCCGCAGCAACACTTCAGCTTTAGTCGCGTCATCGAGCTGATCGATTTGGAGTGTGTTCGTGGAGGGATCCCAAAATTCAGTTAGAGCGTCTGCCGCACCTTCATATTCGCCTGCCTTCTCTAATTCCTTGGCGTGACGGCAGATTTCACTCGCCCGTTTGACGAGATCCGAGCTAAGTCCGTCGGCGATTGAAGTCTTGCGTTGAGACTGTAAGTTCATGTGACACGTGCCTTTCTTCCGCTTTGATAATAACTGTGCGCCTAAATCTGTTATCCGCTAGAATCGGCGCGTTTTGCGACTTGGGGGACTGAAAAAAGTTCGAACTAAAAGGGAGAAAACCATGAATAGACTCAAATCCGTACTTACAGCAGCCGTTCTGACGTTAGCGCTTGTCGTTTCCGCCACGGGCCAGGCGCCGCCGACGTGTAATCCCGGTGATACGCAAACCCCACCGTGTCCTTCCCCACTCGTGATGGCGGACGACCCTATTGCCGGGCTTGGCGAAACAGAAAACCCGGCCGAGGCTCAAAGCCTCGAGATCGTATCGCTCGTCGAGCTCGCGTTAAGCATACTGTCGCTGGCGTAACCGCAACGTTTTCAAAATCTGGTAATAAAAGCATCTGCCGAGCTGGCAGAAAAATATTGGTGTGCCGACTGACCGTTGCCGGCCTTGCTGCGGTTGCGGGGCGTAGCATAGACGTACCGCGACTCCTTTGCAAGCAGAATTGCAGCTGGCCCATAACTGCTGACACGTAGCCGCTTATCTCTTGTCGCTACAATTCACGCGGCAGCTGGTTTAGTATCGGCGGATCGATGTCTCGAGCACGCGTGGTCACAGGGGTTCTTACTGTACCGCGCGCGCAATGATCGGTGGCCGCTGGTCAGAATTCCCGCTATACTGCGCCTGCCATTCACCACACTGCATGAACCGCTTCGACCAGAACCCCGCTGCTTATCAACCGATTGTGATGCCGAAATCGAAGCGGTTGAGTGCGATCAAGATCATCGCCGCGATCGTCGCGGCAATGTTCGCGGCGCTGCTCGGACTGCTTATTCTGTTACTGATTGGGGCTGAGACGGGATTGGTAGAACTGGTTATCGGCATGATCTGTGCGACTTTGCCGGTACCGATCTATGTGATGCTCCTGCTGTGGATTGATCGTTATGAAGCGGAACCGCTTTGGATGCTGGCTACGAGCTTCTTTTGGGGCGCGATCATCGCAGTTTTCATCTCATTGATTTTCAACACCGGCATTCGCGAATTCGCCGCGGTCGCCAGCAAAAGTGAAGAGGTTGGTGACGCCGTGGGCGCGGTTATCTCAGCTCCCGTCGTTGAGGAAAGCGCGAAGGCCTTAATCCTCGTCATTCTTTTCTTTTGGAAGAAGGACGAGTTCGACGGGATTGTCGACGGAATTGTGTACGCGGGCATGGTTGGTCTTGGCTTTGCCATGACTGAGAATATTCTGTACTACGGTCGTGCCATGCAAAAGGGGCCTGACTTCTTGAAGGCGGTTTGGATCATCCGAGGAATGGCGGCGCCCTTCTCGCATCCTTT
>DASUTF010000151.1:0-10762 GCA_036374695.1 Pyrinomonadaceae bacterium | reverse complement strand
CACGTGAACCGGCAAATCATGCGCTACATCGGCCGCGCTGACGAGGTTTGGCGGAAGTACCTGTTCTACGAATCTGACGGCCACAGCGAGTTATGCGTGCGCGAATAAAACTGCCGTGACAGCTCCCGCTCCCTCCGGGAGAGGGCCGGAGTGAGGGACGAAGTTAGGAGAATCGTGATGAAGCTTTTGCTGTTTGTGATTGGCACTGAATGGATCGTCGTACTGGTGGTCGTGGCTATCCTTTTGCTGTTCGGCGGCACCAAGCTTCCGCAACTGGCGAAGGCGCTCGGGCAGAGCAAGAAAGCCTTTAAAGAAGGCATTGATGAAGGCGAGACGGATTCGCGCAACAAACTCAATTCAGTTGACGACGAAGCTTTGTTTGAAGAGGCGCGCCGCCGTGCAGAAGCAAAGAAAATTAATCGGTAGATTTATTGGACCCGCCCTTTTTTCCCCACCACCAACGTTGCTTTCAAGCTTAAGACAAAGGCGCCGCTGTGGCGTTCTTCGTCGATGATTCTCGCGAGTTCCTCGATCACCCGATCTTTTGCCGTTTCCGGAACTGAACCGAGCCAACCCGGCAGCAGAAAATCCGTCATCAAAGGCGAATTCAAGAACTGCTCGGCTGATTCATAGTCGAACTCCTCAACTGCCGTCCACGATTGAACAGTGTCGAGCCCTTCGCTTTGCGCGAGTGTTTCAACTTCTGAGGGGGTCGGCAGCTCGGTGATCATTTGTTCGACATCGACGCCGTGGTCTTCAAGCTCCGCGTTGAGCAAAGCTTCCCAGAAGATTGAGAAGAATTCGCCGAAGCTGGCGACCGTCGGAAGCCAAAACGCGACCGTTCCGCCCGGCGCAGCGACGCGCACCAGTTCTGACAGGACGGCCCGCCGGTCGCGTGGACGCGTCATGGACGCATTGCCCAAAACCAAATCGAACTGATCGTCGGCCTGGGACAGTGACGACGGCGCTTCGCGCTGGAACTGCGTCTTTTCGTTTATCGCGGCGCCCTTTGCGCGGGCCAACTCGAGACACTCATCGCTTTCATCAACGCACAAGAGTTGGAGTTCCTCTCCTGCGCGCTCCTTTAAAGCCAGCGCATGACTGCCCGTTCCCGCGCCTACGTAAAGCGCGCGTCCTTCCTTGGGCAGTTGGACGTGCGCATCGACCAGCTCGGCGAAGCGTTCGCCCCAATCCGGCGCGACGTAGAGGTCGTGAAGAAAAGCGAGTTCCTTTTGGGACTTAGTAATCATCGTTGAAATTAACCACCCCGGAATTTAACCACAGAGGACACAGAGGAAAGCAAAACTGCAAAAAGATAAGAGCTGAGAGGAAGCGGAATCCTGTCTGTCACGTCAGGTCTTCGTCTTGTCGCTCTGCGCCTGGCCCTTTGCTCTCTGCTGGTTTGCTCTTCTCTGTGTCCTTTGTGGTTTTATTTCTCCCTGTGGTTTCTGCCTCGAAATACACACGGCCCGCCAACTTCTCCGGCAAGCACGCCATCTCGTCTTTGGCCGCCGTATCGCTGTGGACGTACCGATATTCTTTGCCGTAGCCTAGATGCTTCATCAGCGGGGTCGCCGCATTACGCAGATGCAACGGCACGGGTTCGCGGGATGTCTCAACCGCGTCCGCATGTGCCGCGGAATAAGCACGCAGGATGCCGTTCGACTTCGGCGCGCGCGCGAGGTACATCGTCGCCTGGGCTAACGGAAACAATCCTTCAGGCATGCCGATCAGTTGCACAATGTCCGCCGCTGCCGCCGCCTGCACCATGGCCTGCGGGTCGGCCAGCCCGATGTCTTCCGAAGCAAGAATGCACAGGCGGCGCGCGATGAAAACGGGATCGGCGCCGCCTTCAATCATTCTGGCCAGCCAATAGAGCGAAGCGTTTACGTCTGAATTACGAAGCGATTTAATCAGCGCCGAGGCGAGGTTGTAATGCTCTTCACCACCCTTATCGTACCCAAACTGCGTGCGGCCGAGCGCCTCGATTAGTGTCTCGTTAGTGATGACGCGACTTCCGTCTTTGTCCGGTTTCGTCGAATGAACCGCCGCCTCCAGAGCAGCCAACGACACACGCGCATCTCCGCCGGCCAGGTGTGCAAGCCGCTTGATCAAATCTTCAGAAATCTGCGGATGAAGACTTGCTAGCCCGCGTTCCTCGTCAGACACCGCCCGGCGCAGAATCGTTTCAACCTCTTGTTCGCTCAAAGGATTCAGCACCAGCACGCGCGAACGCGACAGTAACGCGCTGATTACTTCGAACGAAGGATTCTCAGTCGTCGCACCAATCAATGTTACTGTCCCGTCCTCAACGGCCGGCAGCAGTGCGTCCTGCTGGGCTTTGTTGAAGCGATGAATCTCGTCTATGAACAGAATCGTGCGGCTGCCGCGTAGCCGGTCGAGACGCGCCTGAGCAATCGCGCCGCGCAATTCCTTCACGCCAGAGAAGACTGCAGACAGGGCCACAAAGTTGGCGCTGGTTCGATCTGCCAGCAGCCGCGCCAGCGTCGTCTTACCAGTGCCGGGCGGACCCCAAAAGATCATCGACGGCAGCGTGCCGCCACCTTCGATCAGCCGGCGCAGGACCCGGCCTTCACCGACCAAATGTTCCTGCCCGACAAACTCTGACAACTCTTCCGGCCGCATGCGATCCGCGAGCGGACCAGCAGTCGCCGAACCTGCGATAGTGTTGTTCGGCTCAGACATTTCCGGAAAAAGTCTTGAAGAGCGCGGCTTTGGCATTGCTTTGAAAAAGCGTACCACAGACGGGGCATTAGCCCGACCGTTAGGGAGGGCGCCAAGTCAGAACCCGGAGCGATAGCGACGGGATCATCCAGTCAAATTGCGTTTTGATCCGGTCGCATCCACCACCCCACGCGGGCTTCCCGCGCGGGGACCCCGGTCCGCTCGCGGTTCTGGACACATCCCTGACGATCGGGCCAGTGCCCCAAAGCAGGGCCAGACCCCTACCCGTGATCCGACGCAACCTGACAACTATCTGCTGACAACCTACAATATCGCGAATGATTTCCGCTCAGACTGCACGACGCGCCGTTTGGCGACCACTGTGGGAATTGCCTCGGCGATTCGATCTAGTTTGGTTGCTCGCGAAGCGAGAGTTGGCAGCGCGTTACAAAGGATCCGTCCTCGGAATTGTCTGGGCAGTGCTGACGCCGGTCGTGATGATCGCCATCTTCACCCTCCTCTTCGCGGGAATCTTCAAAGCCAAATTCAATGCAAGCGATTCCCAGTGGGACTTCGCGTTATACCTTTTTTGTGGTCTCTTGCCCTGGAATGCTTTTCAGGAAACCCTCAACATGTCCGCGAGTGCGGTGGTTAATCACGCGAATCTCGTCAAACGGGTTGTTTTCCCGCTTGAAACTCTGCCGGTCTCACAAGCGGTGGCGGCAATCGCGAATCAAATGTTCGGCACGGTCGCTTTGTTACTTGGCATTCTGGTGATCCGTCATGAATTGCACCTGACAACGCTTTATTTGCCGATCCTCTTGATTCCTCAGTTGCTTTTGATGCTTGGGGGCGCGTGGCTTCTGGCGTCGCTGGGCGTCTTCGTTCGCGACATCGTGCAGGGAATCGGCCTTATATTGATGGCCTGGATGTACCTAACGCCAATCATTTATCCCGAAACAATCGTGCCTGAGGCTTACCGTCGCTTCCTCAACCTCAATCCATTTACGCCGCTTATTCGCAGTTACCGGCGCATAATGCTTGATGGCGCCGCCCCCGACTGGGCGGGGCTGGCATATTGTTCTGCCTTAGCGCTTATCGCCTTTGTCTTTGGCTACTGGTGGTTTGCGCGGACCCGCAAGAACTTCGCCGATGTAGTGTAACTGTGCATTTTTCGCCCGTATTTACGGGCATTTCGGCAAACAACGTCGTTGACACTCCACGTGGGGAAGTGTTAGTTTAGTTAGTGCCGCTAAGGGCTTCACGCGGCGTGATTCACGGCTCGCTCAAAGCCCCCCACCCTCACGACAGTTTCAATAGTCTCCAGTCCTTCGGTCTCAAATGGTTCTTGACAAAGCAAAGACTCTGCGCGCAGCCGAGAAGTATCTCGAGTCGGGAAAGATCGCGTCTGCCATAAAAGAATACTCTCAGATCGTTGCTGTTGATGCGGATGACTTTACTGCGCTCAACATGTTGGGCGATTTGTATACGCGCGTCGGTAATACGGCTGAAGCAATTAGCTGCTTTCATCGCATCGCTGAGCACTACCGCGAGCAGGGATTCGGTCTGAAAGCGATCGCGATGTACAAAAAGATCGATCGCTTGCAGCCGCACGATATCGAGATCGCTACGAACCTGGCCGACCTTTACGCGCAACAGGATCTGATTGTTGAAGCGCGCGCACACTATCTTGCAGTTGTTGATGCTCACAACCGCGCCGGCGCCTCGCAAAGCGCGTTGGAAACACTTCGGAAAATTGCCGACCTCGATCCCCAGAACACACAGATTCGCACCAAGCTGGCCGACGGCTACCTCAACCTGGGATTGAAAAGGGAGGCGGCCGAATGTTTCGCGGAAGCCGGCCACGTGATGGTCACGCGCGGGGCATGCGACGAAGCGCTGGAAGTTTTTGGCCGGGCTTTGGTGATTCAGCCCGATGATTATGCGACGCTCAAAGGCGTGCTCGCGGCCCACAGCGGCCGGGGCACCGCCGACGAGGCTGCGGAGCTGATTGAAGAAGCACTCAAGAGCAACCCTGAAGACCGCGAGTTGTTGACGTTACTGGCCGACGCGTATTTCGAAGCGGAAGCGCCGGAACAAGCTGAGCGTGCCACAGCCTCATTGGTCGGGAGCGAGCCGGCTTCGTACTTGCGATTCACGGAGGTCGCGCGCCTTTACGTGCGTCACGGCAAGATCGCTGAGGCGGTGAGCGTCGTGGCGAAAATCACTGAGCAGATGCTGGCCGAACGCCAGCACCAGCAGTTGTTGGAGCTGATTGACGAACTGCTCGCCGGCGACGCGGACAACGTTCAGGCATTGCGTCTGGTGGCCCGGGCACACTGGTGGCTGCGCGACATGGTCGGACTTAAGGCCTCGCTCGAGCGGCTGGCGGACGCAGCACAGGCCCAGGGTCTAAATGACGACGAGCGCTACGCTCTGACCCAACTCACGCGCTTGGATCCGGCCCAGGAAGAACATGTCGCAAGGCTGAACGAACTCGGCGGCCCTATCGAAGAAGAAGCGGTTGAAGTGTTACCCGAGTTCGAAGTGGTTACCGAGCGCGAACCAGAGCCGGTCGGCGCAGCGGAAGAGTTCGTGTCGAACTCGCAGGAGTTCGCCGCCGCCAGCGACGAAGCAGCTTTTGAGTGGAACCCTGTGGCCGAAGTCTCAGAGGAACCATCCGCGCAGGCCGATGCGGAGATCGAAACCGGCTTTAACTTTGAGAGCATCGTTGCCGAAGAGTTTCCCACCACCACATCTGAAGCGGCGACCAACCAACCCGACGAGGATGACCGTGTCGCCTCGATGTTGCGGCAGGAACTGGAGAGCGTCGATTTCTACATCGCGCAAGGCTACGTCGACATAGCGATTGATACGCTGGAGTTGCTGGAGCAGCAATGCGGTTCTCACCCAGACATCATTTCGCGTCGCGAGCAGATCAACCAGCTTCAGAGCGGGGCAGTTCCGGAGACAGATGCAGCGCCCGTTATTGAATACGGCGAAGTGTCAATTACAAACGACGCCGACATCGCGCCGTCACCGGAGCCGGTGCCGGAAATTGCGCTCAATGTACCGGTAGCTGCTGCGCCAGAGAATGGAGCCGAGCCCGCGATTATGGGTATCGACGCCGGCCTGGCTGAAATCTTCGAGGAGTACCGCGCGTCGAGCGAAAGCGAAGGCGAGGCCGCCGCGAATGGCGACTACGAAACGCACTACAATCTGGGACTCGCGTACAAGGACATGGATTTGTTCGAAGACGCGCTCGAAGAATTTCAGATGGCCGCGAATCTTACGTCGCCGGCAGACGGCACGGGACGTTACCTGCAATGCTGCAACCTGCTGGGACATTGTTTCGTGCAAACCGGAGCGCCTGAAGTGGCCGTCAAATGGTTTGCGAAAGGCTTGAGCGCCTCGCATGTTTCAGACGAAGAGCGCATGGCGCTGACGTATGAAATCGCGGCTGCTTATGAACAAGCCGGCGATTTACATCACGCACTGGAGTCATTTATCGAAGTTTACGGAAATAACGTTTCATACCGGAACGTGAACGAGCGCGTAAAGACATTGAAGACGCGCCTCGGCGAAAAGAGCACCATTACGCCGCCCGTCACCCGCTCAGAACAACTGGTTAACTGAGCATTTCTCTTTCCGGCATTTATTCGGCATCATACGAGTGGAGCGCAACCGTCCCGGTTGCACGATGGAAGTCAGAACCATCCGCGTAAGCGGATGAGTTAAAGACTCGAATTGCGAATTGAGTCTTCATACCCTCTGTTCACGCAGATGGTACTGGCCTTGCAGCCTGCACGGGTGATCGCTTGCGCTTGAGTTCCAACAACCGATGTCATCAAGACTCACCGTAGTTTTCTACATAATCCTATGCCTTGAGATTGGCATAGTGCTCACCATTTTGCCCTGGGTGCCACACGGCTGGTGGGGTCTGAGCGACTGGGGCAATAACTATTTTCTGCTGCTGGCGGCGCGCAAGACCGGTTACGGTCTGCAACGTTTCGTATCTTCAGGGTGGGTGCGCGGAACCGTCACGGGGATTGGCCTTTTGAACATCGCGATGGGACTCTGGGAGCTGTTTCATTTTCGCAAGACCGTAAGCGCGCTGGACGGCGGGGGCTCAACTGTGGAAAGCTCGCCCAAACCGCGGGCACAAACCGTGGCGCCAAATGAGATTCGACCTGTCCAAACCGATCCGCTATCTGATTACCCGCGGCGCAAGCACGGAAACGACGACATCCGAGAGTCCTGAGTTCAGACAAATCCTCGCACAAGTGTCCGCTGCGGTTGCGGCCGGACTCGAACTGATTCAACTGAGAGAAAAGCGTCTGACGGCGCGTGTTCTGTTCGAACTGAGTGAACAGAGCGCAGCGCTGACCCGTGGGTCGGCCACGCGTCTGTTGGTAAATGATCGCGCTGACGTCGCCGCTGCGGCCGGAGCTGAGGGCGTTCATCTGACGACGCAGTCAATCGAGGCTAAGACAATCCGACGCACATTCGGGAAGGATTTCCTGATCGGTATGTCAACGCACTCGCTTGCCGAGGCTGAAATTGCGAAAAGAGGTGGCGCGGATTTTGTGGTCTTCGGGCCCGTGTTTGCGACACCCTCGAAAGAGAACTATGGCCTGCCGGCCGGACTGGCGAAGTTGGAACGCGTAGCGAAGGAGTTGGCGCCATTTCCGGTGCTGGCGCTCGGTGGGGTTGACGTGACGAATGCGCGCGAGTGTTTGCGAGCCGGCGCGAGCGGCATTGCAGGAATTAGTCTTTTTGAGGAACCTAACCGAATGGGTGAAGTGGTACGGAAGCTGGTCAATGACGAGCCCTGAAAAAACGAAACCGGTCGTCCTGACGATTGCCGGGTTCGATCCATCCGGCGGAGCGGGAACCATTGCCGACATACGCACGATTGAATCGTGCGGCTGCACAGCCGTGGCCGCAATCACTTCAGTGACTTTCCAAAATGCCGAGAGGTTCTTCGGTGCTAAACATCAGTCGGCAGAGTCTGTGCGCGAACAGGTCGAAGCGGTCACAGGCGTTACCAGAATTGCGGGCCTTAAGATCGGGATGCTCCCGACGGCTGAAGTCGCGCGCGAAGTGGCTCGACTTATCCGCGAAAAAAATCTGCCCGCGCCCGTGATAGATCCGGTACTCGAATCGACGAGCGGTGGGAGGTTAATGGAAGACGAGGCTTTTGAAGTGTTCGCGACTGAACTGTTGCCGCTGGCGCGAGTAGTTACGCCGAATATTCCTGAAGCTGAAAAACTTGCGGGCATGAACATTCGCGATGAAGACCAGATGCGGCAGGCGGCTGCCCGGATTCGTGAACTTGGCGTGCAGGCAGTGCTAATCAAGGGAGGGCACCTAAGTCACAAGGCAGAAGGCAGAAGGCAGAAGGCAGAAAACGCTGAGCGAGAAGCGGTTGATCTTCTCGATGATGAGGGTCAGGCCACAGTTTTCCGAAGCGATTGGATCGAAGCGCCGAACGTTCGCGGCACAGGCTGCATGTTGTCGTCTGCAGTTTCCGCCTCCCTCGCGAAAGGATTGGATCTGAAAGAGGCGGTGGCGAACGCCACGGTGTTCGTCGCAAATCGAATCCGGGCTTCGACTCTGGACTAGTGTCCTCTGATTGGCAGTCGCTCTGGGTCTCAGTGGAATACTCTGTGTCTCTGTGGTGAGTTTTGTTTAGCCATGTTCACCACAGAGGCACCGAGGCCCACGGAGACACAGAGAAGAACTCAAGCCGGCACAATACCCGAACCTCGAAACTGAATACCGAAACTTATTCGATCGTCACTTTCTCCATCCTCACTTCCTCAACCGGGCGATCTCCAGATGCAGTCTTCGAAGTCGCAATCGCGTTCACCACATCCTGCCCTTCGGTGACACGGCCAAAGATCGAGTAGCTGGGCGGCAGCGGATAATCAACGTGCATGATGAAGAACTGCGAGCCGTTGGTGTTCGGGCCGGCGTTCGCCATCGCCACCGTCCCGGCTTTGTAGCCGCGCTTATAAACTTCTGATGAGGGATTGATCTCATCATCGAACTTCCCGCCCCAGGCTGACGCGCCCCCGCGTCCTGTGCCCGTCGGATCGCCGCCTTGAATCATGAAGCCGTTGATCACGCGATGAAAAATAATGCCGTCGTAATAACCCTTTTCCGCGAGCAAACGAAAATTCTCAGTAGTTTTGGGTGCGTCCTCTTCCAGCAGTTCGAATTTGATAGTCCCCTTGTTTGTCTGAATAACCGCAGTGCGATTTGCCATGAGTGTCTCCTGTTTTTATTTGGTTTTGACAAGATTAGCTGCTGGGCGGGAAAAGTGCACGCCGATGCGCAATATTCCTCCTCCACCTGACGGATTGTTCGCCAGCCGTTATGATTGTCGCCGTTGTATCGCCGAAAGGATCTGACCAAAATCATGAACGTTACTCATCTTGAATGCGGCGCGTGTGGACTGCGGCACGAGGCACGACGGTTGCACAACCTCTGCACGCAATGTGGAAAGCCCCTGCTGGTTCGGTACGATTTGTCGCAGGCGGCGCGGTCTTTGACAAAAGAGAGTCTCAAGCACCGGGAAGCCGATCTGTGGCGCTACCGCGAGGTTTTGCCGGTCGACGAGCCTGCGAACGTAATCACGTTGGGCGAAGGCTTCACGCCGCTCGTGCACGCGTCGCGGCTCGGCGCGTCGCTGGGCATGAACGAGCTTTACATCAAGGACGAGGGGCAGAACCCGACGCAGAGTTTCAAAGCGCGTGGCATGACGGCGGCCGTTTCGATGGCGAAAGAGTTGGGCGCGCAGAAACTGGCCGTCCCGTCGGCGGGTAATGCGGCGGGGGCTTTGGCCGCATACGCGGCGCGCGCCGGGCTTGAGGCGCACATCTTCATGCCGAAGGACACGCCACGCGCGAACGTGATCGAATGTGAACAGACGGGCGCGCACGTGACTTTGATGGACGGCTTGATCACCGACTGCGGCGCCGAAGTCGGCCGGCGTAAAGAAGCCGAAGGCTGGTTCGACGTTTCGACTTTGAAAGAGCCTTACCGGATCGAAGGCAAGAAAACGATGGGGTATGAGCTTGCCGAACAGTTCGAATGGCACTTGCCGGACGTGATTTTGTATCCCACGGGCGGGGGCACCGGATTAATCGGGATGTGGAAAGCGTTTGATGAGATGGAGCAGATGGGCTGGATTGGATCAAAGCGGCCGCGCATGGTCACCGTGCAAGCGGCCGGCTGCGCGCCAATCGTGCGTGCCTTCGAAGAAGGGAAACGCTTCGCCGATGAGTTTCCAAATGCCCATACGACCGCGTCAGGCCTGCGCGTGCCGAAAGCGATCGGGGATTTTCTGATTCTTGATGCATTGCGCTCATCGGGTGGGACTGCGCTCGCCGTCACAGACGATGAACTTATAGCCGCCACCAAAGTGATCGGCGCGGCGGAAGGAATCTTTTGCGCACCGGAAGGCGCGGCGTGCTTGCCGGCTTTAAAGAAGCTTTTGTCTGACGGCGCGGTAAAACCGAACGAGCGCGTGGTGCTTTTTAACACCGGCAGCGGCGTGAAGTACGTGGAGAGTTTTTCATGAGCAAGTTTGTAACGTGTTCAGTCCTGCTTGTTTTGCTGCTGGGAACGACAGCCTTCAGCCAGAACGATAGTGGCATCCAATGTGTGGTGACGCTCTATCGCCTTCGAGGTGAAAGGTGGAAGTTGATCAAGTCGGTCAAAGTGAATCCCAAGTTGGGCGAGGAGGAGCTGACGAACGAACGAATTCGTCTTCCCGGCAGCCGGGAGTACCTGTTTGCGAGCGTGTTTCCAACGGACGAGTCGATGCATTCGGCTAAAGGGGCTGACTCAATGAAAATTGGATTGGCTATTTCAAACACGCGGAAAGGGAACGCATTTGAACGAGTCAACAATGCCGTCGCGGAAGCGACTCTGGCAACCTTGGATACGTTGCGTGTCGAACGAACGGCTTACGTCGGTGGCCGGCAGATGCTGACGCGTTTTGAATGCTGGGATTCCGCGCTCGAGAAACAGTGACATGGGGAAGCAAGTGACAGTTACAATCGTCGTT
>DASUTF010000150.1:0-5477 GCA_036374695.1 Pyrinomonadaceae bacterium | reverse complement strand
TAGCCGGCGCTGACGAGGTCGTCAAGCGACTGCGGCAGCTTTCCCTTGTCGGCGGCATACTGGTCGATCAGCGAGCGCATGCGGTAAAGATCGTCGCGCAGAACGGTTTCGCGCGCGTGCATAATCGTCTTGTGATACTGAGGCAGGGCCACCGCGGCCAGGATGATGATGATCGAGATTACGATCATCAGTTCCAGCAGGGTGAAGCCAGTAGGCAGGCGGTTGGCAGTAGGCAGCGACCCGCTTCGCGCCGTTTTCTGCCTTCTGCTTTCTGCTTTTTGCCTTCTGGCTTTACCAGTCACGATACTTCTCTCCATTCAGTGCGGTTCCGTCTGATTTCGACCGAACATCAAAAACGTTTTCTCCGCCCCAGGAATTGGCGTCCGCCGAATCATAAGCTGAGCGCAAATCCCATTCAGCCTTACCCGTCATTGGATCGACCGGGATGCGGCGAAGATAAACCTTGACCTTCGGAATCAAAGAATCCTGCGATGCCGCTTCGGTAGCTGAAAAACGCATGTCTCCGCGACGGCCAAGACCACCTGCCGTGATTGGCAGCACGTCGACGCCGTTGACCAGTGTTTCAAGATCAGGCGGATAACGATCCGGATTATCGACACTAAAGATAGTTTGGTCAGTGATGAAAACGCGTACGCGCGGGTCGCTGAAAAGACTCGCCTGACCTTGCGCTTGTGGCGGTCGCGGCGCCTGCTCTTGCTGCGCCGTCGTGCCCTGCCCCTGCATTGCCTGCATTTGCGCACCCACTAAAGCTTCGCGGTGAAACTGGTCGATGGCCTCGCGCATTTCGCGCAAAGCGGCGCGCAGTTGCTCCTCTTTCTGACGCTTGACGGAAACCTGAACCAGCGGAATCACGCCAAGCGTCAAAATCGCCAACACGGTAACCGTGATCACCAACTCGATGAGAGAGAACCCGCGTTGCGGGAGTTGCGCGGCGCGCTTTGTCATACGAAAGGAATGCCTTGTTCTGACCTTCACAGCCAATCCTGCCAGGTTACGGCTTCGCTGCTGCCGCCGCCGCTTTCACCGCGACAGTTACCGGTGAAGACACCTGAACAACCGAAGCGCTACCGTCGGCGGTGACGACATGGACGCTCGAAAGGTCGAATGCGAGCGAACTGTTGCCGCCGGCAAGGCCTTCAACTTCGAGGTTGAGGAGCGCGCCCTCGCCCGAGATCGCGGCGCCGGCCGCCGGCGCAATCGAGACGAGCAAGACACCGCCCTCATTCCTCATGACGGAAATAGTCGGCGCAGATTTCGCGTCGGCAAGCATCTTTCCAGCGGTCACGTTGGTGACCTTCAAAATGCCTGGATCAAAGCGAAGCATCACTACGGCGACGCCAAGGGGCGCCGGTGAATTCAACTCCAGCGAGATCTGACGCTTCTCGCCGACAGTTAATTGGGTCTGCTCAGAAGCGAACCCCAATTCAATGACCGCCGGCAGTGGTGCTGACTTCGCCGTCGCGTCCGTCACGGCCGGTTTCGGCGCGAGGTCTTCGACCGCCGCGGTCACATTCGCGTCGGTCTTTGCACTGGCCGACGTGGCGGTGACTTCAGTAGCCGGCGTGACGACGCTTTTGATCGCTGTCGCCACGTCAAGTTTGTTTGTCTCAGTAGCCGGAGTTTGCGGCGCGAACGAAGCTGCTTTTGGTTGCGGCATCGTCGAATCGTTTGCCGCCGGCGAGTTTGTCCCATTGGTGGCCGCCGCTTGATTTGTGGTCACCGCGGCCGGCTCCGTTTTCGCGGCGCCGTTGTTCTGCGCAACTGTCGTGGCTTGGGTCGGCACGCCATTGTTGTTGGCCGCTTGCGTCTGGGTTTCAGTGTTGGCGGCAGGGACATACGCGGGCGCGTCAGGCAACTGAACGTTCACCTCTTTCGGAATTCTACGCGCCGAGAGAATCTGCTCCTCACGGGCGTTCTCTTGCAGCATCGCTTCCAGCGAACCGGTGGTCGGCGACTGCAAAGTACCGCTGGGACGCATCTCTTCGTCGCGCGGCGTCAGCGCCGGCGCGCGCAGCACCCGGGGCGTGACCGCGATGACGATATCGACCCGGCGATTGCTTCGCGTCGGCGAAGTGAACAACCGTCCCACATAAGGCAGTCCGCCGAGGAAGGGAAGTCCGCGACGTCCCTTTGTCTCTACGTCCTGCGAGACACTCGCCAGCAGCATGGTGCGATTGTTCTGCACGCGCGCGGTGCCGGTGATCGTGCGCTCGGTGAATGTCGGCGTCAGGCCTTCGCCGCCGAGCACGTCTTTCGACTCGATGTTCATCTTCACCTGCACATCCAGATTCGGGAACACCTGCGGCGTGAAGGTAAGCGTGAGACCCGTGGGTTCGTAATTGATTACCGGAAATCCGCCGGAGGGAAATATTCCCTGGCTACCCTGTCCCGGCGTTGGTGTTCCAGTTTGGACGCCGAACGGATAAGCCTGCGCCGTCTGCACGGGCACGCGTTGTCCGATGCGCGCCTTTGATTCCTCGCCATTGAACGCGTGCACCTGCGTCGAAGCGATCAACTTCGTGTTGTCCTTTGATCGGAACGCGGTGAGTACGGACGGCGGAATTACCAGCGCCGCCGCCAGGGCCGTCGGTACGCCCCCGACGATGCTGGCGACGTTAACGCCGCGCGTGTTTTCCGCGGCGGTGCGAGCCTGCGTGACAGCATTGTCGGTCAGCAACGAAAACCCGGGTGAGCCGCCGATATTGAACACGCCGGTTCCGATCTGGTTGCCGAACTGCAGCAAGTCGGATTGTGAAACTTCATAAATGTCCACGTCCATCACGACTTCAGCACGATCTTTGTCGATACTCTGGATGAGTTCGCCGATTAGCCGCACGTTCTCAGCCGTGTCGCGAACAGTCAAACTGTTTGTGTCCTTGTCGGCGACGACGATCATCGAAGGTCGTCCCACCGAGGCCGGCAATGCCATTCCGATGAGCGTCTTCACTTTTTCCGGATCCGCGTTCGAGATAAAGAAGGTGCGCACAACCAACTGTTGATACTGCGGCCGTCGCGCCTGGTCGGCGACAAGGATTGTGTGGCGATCGAGCTTCTGGAAAAACAAACTCTCCTGCAAAAAGATGTAATCGAGGGCTTTGGCAGTCGTGACGGGTTGGGTCAGCACCATGTCGAGCGTGCGAGGTTGCGCGAAAGATTGTTTGTCGAAAACGACGTTCAGGCCCAACTGCTCGGCAAGCGTGCGAATGTAATGCTTCAGATCGCCGTTAAAGTTTCCCTGTCTCAACTGTTCCGGCCGCGTCGATTGCGGCAATGGCTCTTCGCCCGGCTTTGTAGCTCCGGCCGGCGTGCCGCCGGTCCCCGCCGTAGAGGTTGAACCAGCCTTGACCGCTCCGCCTTCTTTCACCTCCTGAAGACGCAGCATGCGCTCCATCTCAGACACTGCTAATTGATTCACCGGGTCGTAACCAAACGCCTGGCGAAACGCGTTGTAAGCTCCAACGTAGTCCCGCTGCTCTGCCATCGCGCGTCCCTGCTGCATGAACATCTGCGACGCATTGAAGATCGCCCGCCGATAATGAAGCTGAAACTCCGCGTTCGACGGATCGGACGCCAGCGCGAGCGTGTACTCCTGCGCCGCTTTGTCCCATTGCTGCGCTTGCTCGTGTTTCAGGCCGCGTTTGAAGTGGTCCCGTCCCTTTTTGGCAAATGCTGTCAACGGCACAACCAGCAGGCACAGGACGACAATAAGCGAGACGATCGGATTTCGGGTCTGCGTTTTCATAGTGATTACCTTTCGGCGTTTGGCCGCCGTTTGATGTCCCGACGCGTCGGGATTCACGCTCGTTACACGCGAGCCGCGGATAGTCGGTTCCTCAATGACGAAAAACTAGCGCAGTTTAGCAGAAAAACCGAAGCTTTTTAAGAGACGGAGAGTCGGACAGGTTCTATTTTGACAATTATTACCAGGAGAGTTTCTATCGCTGCGTGTTCAAATTCACCTCTTCGACGAACGTTACGCGATTGATTTCGTGGAGCGTGGAAACACCGGTAAAGATCTTTTTCAGGGCGGATTCACGCAAGCTGGTGAGGCCTTCGGCCTCCGCCGCGCGGCGAACTTCTGAGCCGGGACGACGCTCAACGATCATTTCACGGATGTTGTCGCTCAAATCCAGCAGTTCGTGAATTGCTGTGCGGCCCCGGTAACCGGTGTGGTTGCAGCTTTCACATCCGGTATTCACATAGAACACTCGATTGCGATGCTCTTCCGGTTGCAGGCCGGATTCGATCAACTCAGTGTCCGAAGGGTGATGCGGGCGCTTGCAGATCGTGCACAGGATGCGCACCAACCGCTGCGCCAGAACACAGTTGAGGGACGAGACGAAGTTGTAAGGCTCGACGCCCATGTTCAGAAAACGGCCGATGACGTCGATTACGTTGTTCGCGTGGACCGTCGTGAAAACCAGGTGGCCGGTCAGCGCAGACTGAATGGCGATTTGCGCAGTCTCTTCGTCGCGGATTTCACCGACCATGATCTTGTCGGGATCGTGACGCAGAATCGATCGCAAGCCGCGCGCGAACGTCAGGCCCTTCTTTTCATTCACCGGAATCTGCGTGATGCCGTGCAGTTGATACTCGACCGGATCTTCGATGGTGATGATCTTGTCTTCTTCATTGCGGATTTCGTTGAGCGCCGCGTAGAGCGTCGTCGTTTTACCCGAACCGGTCGGCCCCGTCACCAGCACCATGCCATACGGCTCAGCAATGTAGCGCCGGAACTTCCGCAAATCTTCCGGATCGAAACCTACGACGTCGAGATCCAGATTCTTGAATGACTCGTTGATTTGTTCCTTATCCAGAATACGAATGACGGCGTCTTCGCCGTGTACGGTTGGCATGATCGACACGCGGAAGTCCACGTTCCGGCCTTTGTAGCGCACGCGGAAGCGTCCGTCCTGGGGAACGCGACGTTCGGCGATATCGAGTTCCGACATGACTTTAATACGCGAGATCAATGTTTGGTGATAAGCGAGATCGATGGGATCGACTTTTTGATAAAGCGCGCCGTCGATGCGGTACTTGACCTGCACTTCGGTGTCGCGCGTTTCGATATGAATATCGGAGGCGCGCGATTCCATCGCGTTGTAGATAACCGTATCGACCAGCTTGATGATCGGCGACATCTCGCTGTCGGTCGCGAGCCGATCGAGATCCAGGACCTCTTCACCCGTCTCAGTCTCGCGCACCAGCGAAATGCGGAAACCTGATGCGGCCTCCTGCAGGACGCGCTGGGTCGCATCGCCTTTGCGCAGCACCACGTCGATTGCACCCGCGGTCGCGACGTGTGGCACCAGCCTTGTTTGCAGGGCGCCGGCGAGATCATCCAGCCGATCCAGATCCGTCGGATCGGCCATCGCGATGTGGAGTTTTCCGTTCTCGCGGCGCAGCGGCACAAACTGATTGCGCACCATCAGGTCGACCGGGATTTCGCTCAAAAG
>DASUTF010000149.1:0-7957 GCA_036374695.1 Pyrinomonadaceae bacterium | reverse complement strand
TATTTGCTGGCTGGCTCTGAAAGCGCCGAGGCGCCGGCCGCGCATCCGGCTGAAGAGGATTCGGAATCGCGCGCCGCGGGTGGCGTGCGCGGTAGAACTCGACATCAGACGCGGGGAACTCGCAATTAAACGATGCGCCTCTTAATCAAAAACGGATACATCGTCGACCCGGCGCAGGGAACCAACACCGGTAAAAGTCTCTTCATCGAGGACGGCCGCGTGGTGGGACTGACCGGCCACAGCGATGCGACACCGGAAGGCGCGGAAGTGATCGACGCCACGGGCCTGATTGTCGCGCCGGGCTTCATCGACATGCACGTGCACCTGCGCGAGCCCGGCCAGGAATACAAAGAGACGATTGCCAGCGGCGCCGCCGCGGCCGTGGCCGGCGGCTTTACGACCGTGTGCGCGATGCCCAACACGCAGCCGGTTAACGACAACGCGGCCGTGACGCGATTCGTGATCGAACAAGCTGAGCGCGCGAATCTGGCCAGCGTGCTTCCGATCGGCGCGGTCACGAAGAACTCGGAAGGCACGGAACTCGCGGAGATGGGCGAGATGAAAGACGCCGGGATCGTCGCAGTGTCCGACGACGGCCGCCCCGTGCCGACGGCGGCGATGATGCGTCGCGCGATGGAATACGCGCGCGGATTCGATTTGCCGATCATCGATCATTGTGAAGACAAGTCGCTCGCGCGCGGCGGCGTAATGCACGAAGGCCATTGGTCGCTTGTACTGGGTTTGCGCGGCGTGCCGGCGACGGCTGAAGAAGTTGACGCCTTGCGTGATTGCGCGCTCGCTGAGCTCAGCGGCGCTCGCGTTCACCTCGCGCATCTTTCGACGCGCGGCGCGATTGCGGCGGTGCGGCGGGCCAGAGAAAGAGGGCTGTCCGTCACTTGCGAAGTTGCACCGCATCATTGGACATTGACCGACGATGCGGTGGCGGGAGAGCGGGGCGCTCCGGCTTACGACACGAACACCAAGATGAACCCGCCGCTGCGCAGTCGCGATCATGTCGAAGCAATTCTCGAAGGCCTGGGTGACGGCACGATCGATGCGATCGCCAGCGACCACGCGCCACATCACGCCGACGAGAAAGAACTCGAGTTCGATCAAGCTCCATTCGGGATTATCGGTCTGGAAACTTCAGTTGGCTTAGCAATGGACGGTTTGGTGAAACAAGGCGTTATCTCGCTTGAGCGACTTGTTGAACTTTGTGCGACAAACCCGGCGCGCATTCTGAAGCTGGAAGACCGGGGCGCGTTCCGGCCCGGCTCGCGCGCCGATGTGACGATTCTCGATCCGGAAATGACCTGGGCGTTTGATGTTTCGCGCTCGGCATCGAGGAGCCGCAATACGCCGTTCCACGGACGCACAATGACGGGCGCGGCGGTCGCGACAATCGTCGCTGGGCGCGTGGTTTTTCTTCACCCGGATTTCAGCCGGCTTAACGCGTCACGGGCCGGGACCCTCGCCAGCGCTGCGCAGTCAAGAAAGTGACGAGCCGAGGGGCACAGACTTCAGTCTGTGGTTTAACTCGCGTTTTTTGTAACTTGAAACCACGGACTGAAGTCTGCGCCACGTTCTCTTCTGAAACAGCCGCCAAAAATGCTAATCTGTTTGGCGTTACCAACAACTCAGTACGCGTAGTTAGTTTTTCCCCCAACGGACTGAGGGATTGGCGTTGGCATCGGTTGCCATCGAACTTACAGATTGAGGGGACATCCGTGTTTAGAAAATCGTCTCGCATATTTATCGCATTGGTCGTTGTCCTGGCAGGAATCGCTTTCACGAAAAGTGCGGCAGCCCAGCAAGTGTGCTTCTCGCAAGAGGAGCGCGCACGCGCCGAGCGCACTGCGA
Organism: Pyrinomonadaceae bacterium; assembly: GCA_036374695.1. Taxonomy (GTDB): domain Bacteria; phylum Acidobacteriota; class Blastocatellia; order Pyrinomonadales; family Pyrinomonadaceae; genus UBA11740. Next base: position 6,097 of record DASUTF010000149.1, on the reverse strand, counting down.
TAGTTTGGCGCGCGCCTCATCCGGGTTATGACCCGGTCCTGGGCTACAACGTGGCCGGCGGCCCGCGCCGCGGTTCGCCACCGGTTGATGCGAACGGGCTCGCGCGACCAATTCAATGCGTCGCCAACAAGGATGAAAGCCCCGGCGCGGGCACGACTCCGAAATTTCATTGTTCGGTGCCGGGTAATGTTGACGGCGACGGCGAGCTGATTCGCTACAAGGTGAAGCCGCATTTCAAAGGGCAAGCGAAGGACCGTCGCAACGGAGAAATTCAGGGAGAGTTCCTGTCGTCAAGATTCTCGAAAGCGCTCGGATTCTTTGCCGACGATGAATGGGTTGCAGACGTGAACTGTCCTGATTGCGAGAAGAGCCTGACGAGAAAATTTCAGGGCGCGCAGTGGACTCCGTTTCAGCCGGCTGCCGGAATTGAAATGTCACTCGGACGCGGTATAGATGTGAACTGCAACAACAAAGATTCCGCCGGATTGTCTGAAACTCTGGCGAAGCTTTCGAACAATGGCGCGCCGCGCGCCCAGATTGATGCGTTTAAACTTTGGCTGGGGTTCATCGATCACGGTGACACCAAGACCGACAATCACAAGATCGCGTGTCTCGATTCCACCAGGAATGGCAACCAGCGCACATGTAAACCCGGCGAGGCTGTCTTCTATGTCAGCGATATGGGATCAACGTTCGGTTACTCAAGCGCCAGCGAGAAGAAAGCAACGCTCGAAGGTTGGAAGAAAAAAGACCCGATCAAAGTCAGCGGTGGGCAGTGCACGAGCACCGCGAAGAGTGCCGGCGATCCCAAAGTCAGCGAAGCTGGCCGTCAGCTTCTGGCCGGCGGTCTGCAAAGACTGCTGGATGCCGAAAAAACGAACGGCACCATCACGAAGGTCTTCCGCGCGTCGAGAAACGCCGAACGCGATCGTCCGGCCGAGGAATGGACGGCCGAGTTCACCCGCAAAGCAAATATGATCATCAACGCGCGTTGCTCGAACTAAAGGAAGAGAGCTGACTTAATGGCATCGCGCACAATCGTCGTCGGAGATCTTCACGGTTGCTACGATGAACTTCAGGATCTGCTTGCGAAAGTGGCGTTCACTGAGAATGACCGCGTGATCAGCGTCGGCGACCTGATCACGAAAGGACCGAAGAACCGCGAGGTGTTGGAGCTGTTCATGAGCGACAAACGGTTTACCGCGGTCATGGGAAATCACGATCTGGCGTTGCGACGGCGTTGGAACGGCGAGAAGTTCAAACTGACAGCTTCACAAAAACCGACGCACAAAGAACTGAAGCATGAAAAGGAGCGGTTTCTGCCGTTTCTCAATCAGCTGCCGTTCATTATCGAGTTGGATGAACACTTGATCGTCCACGCGGGGCTGCGTCCGAACGTCGCGTTGCCTTCGCAAACGACCGAGGACATGACTGAGATGCGTTCGCTGGGTCCGAAGCGCGAGGCCCGGCACGGCGATCCCTGGTACGACGCTTACGCTGGCGAGAAGATGGTTTTGTTTGGCCATTGGCCCGCCGAGGAGCCACGCCGGGGGCCTAACGCGCTCGGTCTGGACACCGGTTGCGTGTACGGCCATCGCCTGACCGCATATATAATCGAGACCGGAAAAATCGAAAGTGTCCGCGCGCGAAAGGCTTACGACCCGACGTAGTCGACTCAAAATTTCACAATGAAATCCCAGAATAATCAGCCGATATTCGACCCCGAACGGAAGTCTCCCGGCGGCAAAAAAGGGAAGCGCCATCGCTTCCTTTCGTGGTCAGTATTCAACCGTGACCTGATGCAGCTGGAGTTCTTTAAGCGGCTGTTGGAAGAAGCCGCGGACAAATCGGTGCCGCTGCTCGAGCGACTGAAGTTTCTCGCCGTCTTCTCAAGCAACATCGATGAATTCTTCATGGTGCGCGTTTCCGGTTTGAAGGAAATGCTCGAGGCCGATGAGTTGGAGCCGATGCCCGGAGAGTTAAGTCCTGCCGAGCAATTGAAGGTGATTCGCGAACGCGTGCTGCCGATGGTCGCTGAGCACAGCCGCTTGTTGCGCGACGAAGTTATTCCGGGGTTGAAGAACGCCGGCGTGGAGATTGTGCCATACGCGTCGCTTACGAAAGCCGAGAAGAAGCGTCTGTCCGATTACTTCATGAAGAATGTATTCCTCATGTTGACGCCGCAGGCCGTCGATCCCGCGCACCCGTTTCCTTACATGTCGAACCTGAGCTTGAACATCGGTTTGACCGCGGAACGCCACGCCGATCACGCGCACACCGGGGCCTTAATCAGCGGCGAATACGCAACCGAAGACACCGTGCGGTTCGTGCGCATTAAGGTTCCGCCGCTATGTCCGCGCCTGGTCCCGGTGAAAGACGGCGAGCAGCGGTTCGTGCTGATGGAAGAGTTGATCGAAGCGAACATTAATCACTTGTTCGTCAGCGCGCAGTTGAGCAAAGGCTACATGTTTCGCGTCACGCGAGACGCGGACGTGGAAATCAGGGAAGACAAAGCTGCGGATTTACTTGGCTTGATCAAAGAGTCGCTGCGCGAGCGGCGGTTTGGCTTGCCGGTGCGCCTGGAAGTTTCATCGCAGATGCCGCAGGAGATGGTGGACTATCTCGTTAAGTCGATGAGTATTCAACCCGATGACGTTTACGTGGTTGACAGTGTCCTGGGTGCCGGCAGCCTGATGGAGCTTTACGATCTCGACCGCGCGGAATTGAGAGACAGGCCCATCCAGATGACCGTCCCCGCGCCGTTACGCCGCAAGACTTCTCCGTTTGACGCGCTGAAGAAACAGGATGTCCTGCTGCATCATCCGTACACGTCTTACACGACGGTGGTTGATTTTATTCAGGCGGCCGCGCGCGATCCGCAGGTGGTCGCGATTAAGATTTGTCTCTATCGAACGGGAAAGAACTCGCCAATCCCCCAGGCCCTGATCGAAGCGAGCGAGCGGGGGAAGCAAGTTACCGCAGTCGTCGAAATCAAGGCGCGTTTCGATGAAGAAAACAATATCGAATGGGCGGCGCGTTTGGCCGAATCCGGCGTCCACGTTGTTTACGGACTCGTGAATTTGAAGACGCACAGCAAGCTGGCGCTGGTCGTGCGGCGCGAAGCTGATGGCCTGCAACCCTACACGCACGTGGCGACAGGCAATTACAATCCGACCACATCACGGCTTTACACGGACCTGGGCCTGCTGACCAGCGATCCCGAAATCGGCGAAGACGCGACAGATTTGTTCAATTTCCTCACCGGCTTCTCGCTCCAGAAAGAATACAAGCAGCTTCTGGTCGCGCCGGTGAACCTGCGGCATCGGATGTTGAGTTTGATCGAGCGTGAGCGGGAACACGCCGAAGCTGGCCGCGAGGCGTACATCGCCGCGAAGGTGAATCGGTTAACCGATCTGGACACAGTCGATGCGCTTTATCGGGCGTCACAAGCCGGTGTCAAAATCGATCTGATCGTGCGCGGCTCGTGCATGCTGCGTCCGGGCGTGCCCGGGCTGTCGCAGACAGTTCACGTGCGCAGTATTGTCGGCCGCTTTCTCGAACACAGTCGCATCTTTCATTTCGCGAACGGTGGCGAAGACGAGGTGTACATCGGATCGGCCGATTGGATGTCGCGGAACATGGACCGGCGGGTGGAGGTGGTGACGCCGGTGCGGGACGAGCAACTCAAGTCATACCTGAAAGACGTGGTGGTGCCCGCTTACTTACGCGACAACATTGCCGCGCGGATTCTGACGGCGGAAGGCACTTACCAGAAGCCGCAAATCGGCGTCGGCGACGAACCATTCCACAGCCAGCTCTTTTTCGAAGGCCGTCACAGCGCGCCATCGGGCGGCAGCGTTCACCCAATGAAGCGCCGGCGCTTGTGGGCCAAGCAGGCGCAGTAAAATTCGCCGCTGCGACGTCGTAACGAAAGGAATCAAGAGATGAACAGGCTTAGTCTGACAGTCCTGAGTACTTTCGCGCTCATCCTGCTGATTAGCGGAGGTCTCGCCTATGTGCTGCGCGATCGCCCGGATATCGGCAATACCGCCGCCACGGCCGATGCAGGTGTCGGCGCTCAACCTAAATCGTCTCCGGGTGAAACGCCAAAAAGCTCGCCTGAGGCTGGAAAACGGAATAGCGGCACATTGTTTGGCGATTTATTTGCTGAGAGTTCGCCGGATGTGGCGCCGTCACATTCCGGGAACTGGGCCGCGACGGCGGCGATCGTTACTTTGCGGTTTGCCCTCGCAGCTTTGCTCGCCGCAATTCTGGCGTTCCGTCCCCGTCGTGGAGTGGCGGTCAGCCGCCGCAATCCTTTCGTTGGTCAGACACAGATTCTCATGGCCGTGGTGGCCGCCGCGATGATGATGGTCGTGGGCGACAGCGCGGCACGCGCTTTCGGCATTTTTGCGGCCGCATCGCTGGTTCGCTTTCGCACAAACATTCGCGATCCGAAAGAGATCACGGTGCTGCTGGTTTGTCTCGGCGTTGGCCTGGCCGCGGGCGTTGGCCGCTGGGACATGGCGATTATTCTGAGTGTGTTTGTGCTGCTTGCACTCGCAATTCTCGAGTCGTTCGAGCAATCGCAGGTGTTCCGCTCAATGGAGGTTGCCGTCGAATCAAAGAACGTGGATCGCACCCACGAGGTGTTGAAGGGGATTTTCAACCGGCACAAATTCGACATGGAATTACGTGAGATTAATCGCCAGGATGAAGACGATCCGCTTGGGAAGATCGTTTATGTCGTGCACATGAACGCAGCCATCAGTACCGACCGCCTGAGCGAGGAAATACTCGCGGCCGATCGAGAGAACATCGACAGCGTCGAGTGGGATCAGAAAGACAGCCAGACGTACATCTACAAATAACTGACGCGTACAAACTAAAAGGGCCGCTCTGAACGAATCAGGGCGGCCCATTTCTTTTCCGGACTAAGACGTTTTACTTCTTGTCTTCCTTCTGTGGCGCGTCGGCGGCGTTCGCGTTGTTCGCCTGTTTCTTCGCGTGGTAGTCCTTCACGAAGTCTTTGAACGCGCCGTGACCCCAGCTGGTGTAGAAGTCGTATTGCTTCATTTCCTGGTAAACCTTTTCAAAGTCCCAGTTGTAGAACTCGTAGCGATAAACCGCACCCATCGCGCCTGTGCGATGCCGCCCGCCGGCGCAGTGCACAAAGAATTTGCCGGTATCAGGGTCATTAACGGTTTTTAAGAACTTCTCTGTAGCTTCCGGAGTAGGATACTTTTTCGCGATCATCGGGATGTGGATGTACTTCATCCCGAGGGCTTCGACGATCGGCTTGGAGTATTCCTTCGGCTCTTCCGTCAAGTCGATGATCGTTTTAATTCCCAGCGCCGCCAAAGCTTTGTAATCCTCTTCTTTCTTAGGCCGAGCACCGCGGAAAAAGCGCTCGTCCATCTGCCCGAAGTTCTTGATCGTGACGTAGGCGGCTTTCTGCGGAGCCTCCTGGGCAACGGCAAAAGTTGTGATGGCAAGAAGAGTGGCTAAAACACTAACGAAGCGTCGAACTAACTTCGGTTGCAGTTTCTGCATGTCGGATCCCTCAATTAAAAGAAACGGCTAATTGGTGACAACGGCCAGTCGGCCGTCACGAAGATAACATTCAAGCGACGAAAAGCTCAAGAATTTCGAGAAAGCGTCCGTCTCTTAGGCGCTGAAAGCAGGCTTCGCGTTGCCCGCATTCTCTGGCTCTGATACGGCGTTTTGTGGTAAGAAGTTCCACCATGAAAAAGTTGAATTGGCCGCTTTGGACTGGGTTTTTGCTGACTTTCTTCGCGTTTCTCAGCTATCCGTTCCTGTTCATCGAATGGCCAATCACCCGAGATTTTCCGTGGCTGAACCTCTTGTTATTCGCGGTCGCGCTGGTGTTGTTGTTCGTCGGAATTCGACGCGCGTTCATGCCTGAGCGGCGAGTAATCTCAAAGATTGTGGCGCCGATACTCGCGACGATCAGCGTGTTGGTACTCGCGTTTTTTATCTTCATCGTGTTCATTCAGTCGCGTTGGCTGCCTGCATCCCAAGCCGCGCCGGCGGTTGGACAAAAAGCGCCGGAGTTTACCCTGACCGATACGAACGG
>DASUTF010000148.1:0-2398 GCA_036374695.1 Pyrinomonadaceae bacterium | reverse complement strand
GTATCAGCAGCGACGTAGTCGGACGCAGCACATCGATGGGCCAGGAAACGAACTGATTGACTACTGGGCGGAGGCTCTCCACCTCGCGCTGGCAATCTGGGCACAAGATGATATGGGCTTCGGCCGCAGCAACCTCGCTCGGCGCTAACGCCTGAGCTGCGTAGGCGCAGGTTACCTCACTGTGCTCGCAGCCGTTCTGATGGAACGTACTCATGGCTTCGCCCCTTCCGCCGTCAGCCTTCCTCGCAGCTTGTGCAGTCCTGAACGAATGCGCGTCTTGATGGTGCCAAGCGGCTGATTCAGCCGCGCCGCCGCTTCGACGTGCGTAAGCCCGGCGAAGAATGTCGTCTCGATTGCCTGACGTTCGTCAGGCGTTAGCGCCGCCAAGGCCGCGCGCAGTGATTCGCCCTGCTCACGCAACTTGAACACATCGCCCGGATCTACAGCGACCTCAGCCACTGGCTGCACATCGCCGCTATATCTGCGCTTTTTTCGACTCTCAAAGCGCAGGCGGTCGATCGCCCGCGAGCGCGCTTGATTCATGAGCCAGCCGAGCACCGTGCCGTTCGCGGGATCGTAACGCGCCGCGCGCCGCCAGACATCATGAAAGACGTCGATCGTGAGCTCTTCACTGGTTTCCCGGTTGGCCGTGATGCGCATTATTAAAGTGAAGACGATGCGATGCGACCTTTCGTAGAGTGCATGCAGCGCGCGCTGGTCGCCGGCGGCAATCGATTGGACGAGGGTAGCCCAGTCCTGCTCCGACACCGGAGGCTCGCACTTGGCATACAGCACGTCGCCTAGGGTCGCTGGCGCTGTTTGGGTACGTTCTTTGTTCACAGCTTTGTTCTTGGTGGAGACTGCGTGTTAGTCAATCGTATTCCGTCTTCACCTCAAAGTCCGGAGATAGAGCGGGTGGCTGGCCCTGCTAGAGTTCGTTCACTCCACATGTTCTTGTTTAACGCGCGCCGGGTGTAGTCATAACGAATCAGGTTTTCCCGACGGAACAGGTACCAGAGAGCGTGCTCTTTGGTCTTTCTCTGTGGATCGACGAGCGCAAGCTTTCCCGGGCGACTAGGTATAGGGAGGGATTGCTCTTCCTCGATGCACACCTACCAGAAATCTCTTCCCGCAGGAAGAGGCTGAGTCGGAGCGCAAAGCATCCGCGGGGGTTCACTAAATACACATACGAGAAGTCAGTAATGTACTCCTTTTAACGCGCATCATACAACTGAGATGCGCTTCTGTAATTGGGTGATTTAACCCGCCCCTGGGCTGTTTCATCCCATCAAAATTCCGTCATCAAGAAAACTTCATCGAACGGTACCGTGCGCGCACGCCTACTGGCAACACTTGAAGTTGAATACCGGGATGTTACTGGTGGCATGCTGTGTGCACTATCAATTTCCGATTCCCCCTGAAAGTCGAAAGCAATAAAGGCCGCGCCGGACCAAAGTTTGGTTTATCGGCGAGGTTTCTTAACGCGAACTTAACATGAAGGCCCATATCAAGCTTGGACGTGTTTTTGGAAATGGAATTGGTTATCAGACAGATCGTACGCGCTGCCCTACACAACAGTTGAGCAGGCAATGCGGCCTCTCGATCGGTTGCCGGCAGTGACGCCTGAAACTGCGATTATCGAAGCACTGGAGATCATGGATCAGGAGAAGGTGAATGAGTTGCCCATAGCGAAGGACGGAAGGATAGAAGGATTCATTACGCGTGGCGGTGTGATGCGGTTGTTGCAGACACGCGCAGCGCTTGAAATGTAGGAGGATGAGAAGAGATGCGAAAGCGAAGGTTGGAAATTGCGATGGTTATCCTGATGACCGTTATGTCTATTCCTGCGTCCGCGCCCAGCATATCTGCCGGCACGCCGCAGGTTAACCCTCGGTTGGTAAGACAGATTCGCCATGAACTGGCGACCCTGCCTTATTACGGTGTTTTTGACTGGCTCGAGTTCGAGGTGAAACCTGATAACACAGTGGTGTTGCGTGGGTACGTGACGCGTCCCACGACGAAATCGGACGCCGAGGCCCGCGTCACAGAGATTGAAGGGGTTAAGAATGTAATCAACGAGATTCAAGTGTTACCCCTTTCTCCCAATGATGATCGTTTGCGGATTGCGCTATATCGAGCGATCTACAACTGGAACTCACCTTTGTTTCGCTACGCTACTCAGGCCATTCCATCGATTCACATAATCGTCGACCGGGGCCGCGCGATATTGAAAGGTGTCGTCAATTCCAAAGCAGACGCGCAGATAGCTTACATGCGTGCCCGCGGCGTTCCGGGACTTTTCGATGTGAAGAACGAGCTGGTGGTCGAAGGAGAGTTGCCCCGGTAGATCTCGAACAAGGAGCATTGTCATGGCTAAAGCTATAGGTATCGATCTCGG
>DASUTF010000147.1:0-5226 GCA_036374695.1 Pyrinomonadaceae bacterium | reverse complement strand
TGCACGTCGGTGCCGGGGCGAAACTTAATTTCCTTGACGGTGATGACGACCTGTTTCTTCTTTGCCTCGTTCGCCTTCTTCTTCGCTTCGTACTGAAACTTTCCGAAGTCGATGATTTTGCAAACGGGCGGTTCGGCGTTGGGCGCAACCTCAACCAGGTCCATGCCCTGCTCACGCGCGCGACGAATTGCATCGCGCGTGTCGAGCACGCCAAATTGTTCGCCATCCTCACCGATCACGCGCACTTGCGGCACGCGAATCCGTTCGTTAATCCGAATTACCGGCCCACGGCGAAAGTCCGGGCGACCGCGGCCTCGAAAACCTGTAGCTATGTGTGCACCTCCTGGGTTAGTGGCACAGACTTTAGTCTGTGTGTTCGGTTTAGTGAATCACAGACTGAAGTCTGTGCCACTCAGTCGTTTGTCAGCGCTCGCGTCTTAACTAAACGCGTCGCCATCTCTATGAATTCATTCAGCGCCATCGCGCCGAGGTCGCCTTTAGTTCGCTCGCGAACGGCGACCTTTGCCTCTTCCATCTCTCGATCACCGAGCACGAGCATGAAAGGAATCTTCTGCAACTGCGCGTCGCGAATTTTCGCGCCGATCTTGTCGCTGCGCACGTTCACTTCGACGCGCAGCCCGGCGCCGCGCAGTTCCTGCGCGACCTTCCCGGCATACTCGTTGATCCGATCAGTAATCGGCAAGAGCGCTACCTGCACCGGCGCCAGCCACATCGGAAACGCGCCGGCGTAATGCTCGATCAGTACGCCAAAGAACCTTTCGATCGATCCAAACAAAGCGCGATGCACCATCACCGGCCGGTGCGGCTTATTGTCTTCGCCAATGTACTCCAATTCGAAACGCTCGGGCAGATTGAAGTCCCATTGGACCGTGCCGAGCTGCCAAAGCCGGCCAATCGCATCCTCGATCTTGAAATCGATTTTTGGCCCGTAGAACGCGGCCTCGCCTTCGATGCGCTCGTAGGGAATCCCGCGCGCGTCGAGACCGGCCGCCAGCATCCTCTCAGCGTTTTCCCACTGCTCAGCCGAGCCCAGGAAGAGTTTATTCTCGCCGCTCCCTTTTACCGACAGCTCATACTTGATCTTGTCGAAGCCGAAGGTTTTCAGCACGGCCGACGCAAAATCGACGCAGTCGTCAATCTCGCGCGGAATCTGTTCGGGCGTGCAGAACAGATGCGCGTCGTCCACCGTGAATCCGCGCACGCGCATCAACCCGTGCAGCGTGCCCGACAGTTCCGCGCGATAGACAGTGCCCATCTCAGCGTAGCGCTGCGGCAGATCACGATATGAACGCTGCTGCGATTTGTAGATGCCGATGTGAAACGGACAATTCATCGGCTTCAGCCGGAACTCGGTTTCCTCCAGCCTGGTCGGCGCGAACATCGAATCGCCGTAGTTCTGCTCATGCCCGCTCGTTTGCCAGAGTTCGCGCTTCGCAATGTGCGGCGTGTAAACGAAACTGTAGTTGCGCCGGACGAGTTCCTCGCGCAGATAGTCTTCCATCTGCTGGCGGATGATGCCGCCTTTCGGATGCCAGAAAACGAGCCCCTGGCCGTAGTCTTCCTGAATCGAAAACAGATCAAGTTCTCGACCCAGCCTCCGATGATCGCGCTTCTCAGCCTCTTCGCGCTGCTTGAGCCAGCCTTCGAGTTCTTCCTGGCTGAAGAACGCCGTGCCGTAGATGCGCTGCATCTGTGGACGTTCCGCATCACCTTTCCAATAGGCCCCGGCCAGGGAAAGCAGCTTGAAAGCCTTCAAGCGATTTGTGTTCGGCACATGCGGGCCAAGACAGAAGTCGAGAAACGGCGAGCCATCGATGTAATAGACGCTGACGGTTTCGCCGGCCTTCTCGTCGATCAGCTCGCACTTCAAAGGCTCGTCACGCTCCCGAAAGACGCGCAGTGCTTCAGCTTTCGAAATCTCATCGCGCCGATATGGCATGTTTCGCTTGGCGATGTCGCGCATCTTCTTTTCGATGACCGGCAGGTCAGCTTCAGCCAAAGCGCGTGGCGCAATTACGTCGTAGAAAAATCCGTAACGTGGATCGTCAAGCAGCGCGGGCCCAATTCCGAGCTTGGTCCCGGGAAATAGATCCAGCACTGCCGCGGCCAGCAGGTGTGCAGTCGAGTGTCGCAGCACATCCAGCCCTTCCAGCGTCTGCGGCAGGACCGGCTCGATCTTGATCGCATCGCCATTCGCCTGCGCGTCGATAGTGTGCGCGAGATCGACTTCACGGCCGTTGACGCGCGCAGCCAGCGCCTGCTTCGCCAGATCGCGATCGAGCTTTTTCAAAGCTTCTCCGACCGTGACCGGCGCAGGAACCTGCGTTGCGGGGCCGTTATTAAGTTGGATGTTAATCTCGCTCATCTAATCGCCAAACAATCGATTCTCCGCTCGTCAGGAGCGAGACGTGTATAGAACCGCAGGTCGATTCGTCTCAAGCTCCTTTTGGAGCGTAATACTGGTCCCACTCATTTCGCTCCTCACAGAGCTGAATAAAGAGACTAAGGACGCAGAGACTATAAACATCTCGCGCCTGCGGCGCTTACAAACCGCGCGCAACGCAACTCAAAGCACCGAGCCTCCGGCGCTTCCTATTCACGATTACGATTCACTATTTACTAACTGCAAATGATCGGATTCGATAGGAGCGCCTTCGCCGCACGCCCAAAGGGCGCGCAATCAAAACGTGAAACGAGTTGTAGTCCGTCTCAGCACGAAGGTCTTCTGGAGCTTCCTATCAAAAATTCGAAACGACAAGCGTAAAGCCTGTCCCGTCGCATTATTGCGAAGCCAGATAATAACAAAGCACTTTGGAAAGGCGCAAGCGTGTCAGAAGAGTGGCTACGGGCGTCCCGTCCGGGAACTCACGCGCAGGATCGCGTGACACGCCAAGCAGGTCGGGCTTCTGACACTTTTGCGTTAGTATATCGGCCCGTCAGTTCTATCTCCTGCTGAGGAGTCGCAAATGACCCGCTTTCGCCCTTCGCTAATCGCGGCAGTTCTGCTCGCCGCCATGCTGACTGCCGGAGCCAGATTCTCGACGTCAGCGCAACGTCAGTCTTCCGCGGGCAAGCCCGCTGCCGCCGAAGATTCGTCCGTCAGCGAGATGCGCGCGATGATCGAGTATTACGTCGTGGATCGCGGCAGTTTGCAACGTTCCTATCCCGTTGCCAGTTCGCCGGCACGACGGGAACGGTTCAGGAAATTCTATGGTGAAGCGCTTGAGCGTCTCAGACAAGTGAACTTCGACGAAATGAGCCGAGGGGGCAAGGTTGATTACATCTTGTTTCGTAATCATCTGGAGCGGGAACTCAATCAACTCAGCATTGAAGAAAAACACGTCGCCGAGATGCAAGCGCTCATTCCGTTTGCTGCAACCATCATCAATCTTGAAGAAACCCGCCGGCGCATGGAACCTATTGATTCCCCCAAAACCGCCGCGACGCTGAACGCGCTAAAAAAGCAGATCGAAGAGACACGGCGAGGAGTTGAAGCCGGCCTTCGGTCTGACTCTCGCGCGGAAACGGTGCCGCCGATCCGCGTTAAGAAGACCGTCGCGTTTCGCACAGTCGGCGCACTCAACAATCTCAGAAACAACCTGCGCAACTGGTACGGGTTCTACAACGGTTACGATCCTATCTTCACCTGGTGGAATGAGAACCCTTACCGAGCGCTCGACGAGACGCTCACCGGCTATTCCGCATTTCTAAGTGAACGGGTTGTCGGTCTGCGCGCCGAAGGCTCATCGGCCGAAGCGACCACCGGCCGCGGAACGGGGGGCGGCGGCGCCGTACAAGGTCGAGCTCAAGCTCAACCTCCGCGAGTGCAAGTCACCGCGCGCGCCGGTGATACCAGTGACATCGTCGGCGATCCGATCGGCCGTGACGCGCTGATTAGCGAGCTTCAGTTCGAGATGATTCCCTACACGCCTGAGGAATTAATCGCTTTCGCCGAAAAAGAAATGGCGTGGTGCGAAAACGAGATGAAGAAAGCCTCACGCGAACTCGGTTACGGCGATGACTGGAAAAAGGCCCTGGAGCACGTGAAGAACCTCTACGTCGAACCGGGAAAGCAGCCTGCGTTAATTCGCGACCTCGCTTTGGAAGCTATCAAATTCATGGACGATCACGATCTGCTTACCGTGCCCCAGCTCGCGCGCGATACCTGGCGAATGGAGATGTTGTCACCTGAAAGACAACTCGTGAGCCCGTTCTTTCTGGGCGGCGAAGTGATACAGGTTTCTTATCCGACGAGCACCATGTCGCATGAGCAAAAAATGATGAGCATGCGCGGCAACAACCCACACTTCTCGCGTGCGACCGTTCATCACGAACTGATCCCGGGACATCACCTGCAAGGCTTCATGACTGCGCGTTACAAACCCTATCGCGGCTTGTTCAGCACACCATTTTGGGGCGAAGGCTGGGCGCTTTACTGGGAGCTGTTGCTTTGGGACATGAACTTTGCGAAGACGCCTGAGAACAAGATCGGCATGCTGTTCTGGCACATGCACCGCTGCGCGCGAATCATTTTCTCGTTGAGCTTCCACCTGGAAAAAATGACGCCGCAGGAGTGCATCGACTATCTCGTAAATCGTGTCGGGCACGAACGCGACAATGCCACGGCCGAAGTGCGCCGTTCATTCGATGGGAGCTACGGGCCCCTCTATCAAATCGCCTACTTGCTCGGCGGTCGTCAGTTCTATGCTCTGCATCACGAACTGGTGGACTCAAAGAAGATGACGAACCGCGCGTTTCACGATTGGATTCTGAAAGAGAACCGGATACCGGTGGAAATGGTCCGCGCGATTCTAACAGATCAAAAACTGACGCGGGACTTTAAGACGATTTGGCGTTTCTTGCCGAACTAACGGACGTGATTACCGTCACATTAACGGTCAAATCTTCGATAATCCTCACGTCGAATGACAAAACTATGACAATAGCCGGTTCGGGATTTCTAAAATGAGGGCGTGTTGGACAATCTGGTAATTATCCATCATCCCGCCCGGCGCGGAATAAGTTTGCCAGCGGCCATACACGGGCTCGAATGGCAGACCTGCCTCCGCCGAATCGTCCTGCTTCACAAATCCGAAAGCACCGCGTTGATTGCTGACCTCCCCTCTGGTTCTGAAACTTACGAAGGCCAGGACGCTTACAATTTCCTGCTGGAGGTCATCTGCGGACTGCGCTCTCCGCTTGTCG
>DASUTF010000146.1:0-35797 GCA_036374695.1 Pyrinomonadaceae bacterium | reverse complement strand
CACCGAAAGTTTTGACTCTTCTTTTGTTTTGAATGAATCCGGATCGTCGAGAACTTCGCCATCGCGATTACCCAGGATGTTGGTCGAGTACCAGCCATCCAGGCCCAACATGCGCGACTTCAATCCCGGCGCCAGGATCGTCTTCATCAACGTCTGACCAGTCTTGAAGTCTTTTCCACAGACGGCGACGCCATTCTCGTTGGCCAAATCCATCAGGGCGGGAATGTCCACTGTAAGATTGGGCGCGCCATTCGCGAATGGGATCCCGGACTTCAAAGCGGCATAGGCGTAGATCATCGAGGGCGCAATTGCTTTGTGATTTTCGCGCATCGCCTGCTCGAAGGATTTCAGCGTGCGATGAACCGCGTGCTGTTTCATGAACACTTCGGTCGAGGCCGCCCAAATCATTACCAGCCGATCGCATTTGTTTTTGCGCTTGAATTCGGCGATCTCGTCGATGAGCTGGTTCGCCAGCTGAAGTTTGTGCTTGCCGGTTTTTACGTTCGTTCCGCTGAGACGTTTGACGTACGACTGGTCGAAGACAGCCTTCATCGGCTTGATCTTCTGGAGCGGCTTCTTCAGTTTCGCGACGAGATCTTTCTCGAGGACGCCGGCCTGCAGCGCTGCTTCGTAGGCTGAGTCGGGGAAGATGTCCCAGGCGCCAAACACCAGGTCGTCGAGACTCGCGAGGGGAAGAAAATCCTTAATCTTCGGGTTGCGGTTGTCCGTGCGCTTGCCCAGACGAATCGCACCCATCTGTGTAAGGCTGCCGATCGGCTCGGCCAAGCCTTTCTTGATTGCTTCCACGCCGGCGATGAATGTGGTGCTGACCGCGCCCAGGCCGACCAGCAAAACGCCGAGCTTACCTTTCGCAGGCGCGACTTCCGCGCCCTTCTGTACTGGCATTACTAAGAATTTACCTCCGGATATTTAGGACGAATGCAAGACCGACGATGATACATGAGACGTGCGCTATTCGCACGTTGAGCGTCGCATTGAGAGTATCTATTGTAAGTTTCTCCGTGTCTCTCTGTCTGTCTGGTGAGATATCCAGACAAAACCCTCAGAGACACGGAGTTTTTCACTGAGACACAGAGCGACTGCCGATTCGCACACCACTCATGGCATTTAGAATCGGCCTGCTGGCCGAACGCTGACAATAGCCTGCCTCTAAAGGTTGAGGAGTTGCGCCGGATTGTTCGTGATGAGCGCCTGGATGCCGAGATTAGTGGCCCGCGCGACCCAGGCTGGATCGTCCACTGTCCAGACAACGACTGGCAAGCGCCGGTCGCGTGCTGTCTCGAGGAGTTTCGGTCGGATGAGGAGGTGATGCGGCAATAGTTCGTCCGCACGGCATTCAGTCGCGGCCTTTAGGATTGATTCCGCAGGCCAGCTCACGTGAGGTCGACGCTGCGGCGCAAATAAAGCACCCGTCCGAATAGAAGAATTCAGCGATTTGATCTCGATTACCGCCGGGAGCTCGAAACTAACTACTACTACGCGTTCCTGGAAACCGAATTGGACGATTGTGTCAGCGACGGCGCGCACCAAATCGCTGGATGAGTCTGCGGCGTCCATCTTAAGCTCAACGTAGATAACTCCCGGTTTGTCACGGATGAATTGAAAGACATCTGAGAGCGTCGGCACGCGCTGGTGCTCGTACTCTTCACGTCCAAGCGCAGGATATGCGCGATTGAACCAACTGCCGGCGTTAACCTGCGCCAGCTGCCTGGACGTCATTCCGGCCACTTCACCTGACGTCAAGCCCGTGCGTCGCAGCGTTGCGTCGTGGATCACAACCGGGACGCCGTCTTTCGCAAGTCGCACATCAAGTTCAATTCCGTCTGCGCTGTCCTGGAACGCGCGTGCGAATGCCGCCAGAGTATTCTCCGGAGCGAGAGCTGAAGGGCCCCGGTGACCAATGATTAGTGGGCTGGTTTGTGAAATCGCGTTTCGGAGTTTAGCGCGGGTTTATTTGCGCGCAAGAGCTGCATCTCGATACGTCAAGCGTTTGAGATTGATATCGACATTACCGATCTGAGCTTTAACCTGGGCCTTCACCGGAATGTGACGCGCGTCATCGGTCATCCAAATTGCAAGCGTCCCGCGCGGGCGAACCTCACGATTGCCATCGAAAATAGCCGGCTCGACGCGGACGGTATTCACACGACCGACAGCAGTGCTCATCTTTTTCCCGGCGACGACGTTTACCACACATCGATAAGACCGGCCGGCGTCCACCATCATGACTTCAAATGTTTGGCCGGGCTTCAGATTTTGGGTACGCACGAAATAAATCAAAGTCAGAACGTCATGCACCGGACTATTGATGGCGAGCGTCGTCGCATTCGGCTTCTGGTCTCGCTCGCTTTCAGTCCAAACGGCCTTGCCGGCGCCGGTGTCGAACGTGGCTTCGCTATTAATGGTGGTGCGCTTGTCCTTGTACGTACTCTTCGTACGCAGCACGGAAAAAGGCAGCGCGTCAGCCACCGATTCCACGTGTATGTGAAAGTGGTTGCCAGTTAGCCGGAGAAGGAAACCTTTCGACACGGCATCGCCAACCATGCTCACGTTGTCGTTACTCGCGAGTTGCGCGCTGAATCGTAGTTCGCCGACGTCAATGCCGCGCAACAGTCCGCGATTGATCTCCGCCTTGTAAAGGAGCTGCTCGCCGCGCGCGAAAGGCAATTCCGGCGTTTGCTTCTGCTGCGCGAACGCGACGCCCTGTATGCCGACCAGAAGGAGCAACGCAACGGGAATTAAGCGTGTGAAAAACCGACTTTTCATATCAATAACGAAAGTACCAGGCCTTGAGTGCTAACAACGTCCAGGCAATTACAAAGCCGAGCGTCGCCTGATATTCGCGATAGCGCTTGTAGAGCGTCGCGTCAAACTTCGCACCGGCCTTTTCACGGTATGGCCGCGGCCGCGGGATGAACAGGGGGACCGCCTGAGCGTACCGGCGATACTTATGTCCGAACAGTTCTTCCAGCGTCGCGGATTCGACGCGCATAACGGGGACATAGATGCCCAGGAACAGCGCGGCAAACAGGAGAGCCAGCGCCCAACGACCGGCGGCCACGGTAAAACCAATGCCAATCAAGAAACTCCCAAGGTAGAGCGGGTTCCGCGTGTATGCATACGGGCCAGTAATCGCGAGTGCGTCATTCTTCCGCAAGTGGCCCGACGCCCACCCGCGCAGGCCCAACCCAACCAAACCAATGGCGCCGCCGACCGCCAGGGTCCACGGTTTCGGCCGAGCCAGCAAGACAAAAATCGGCGCGATCAGAAAGCCCAGCGGCACGCGCCAACGCTGAAACCAGGTTCCGCCTCGGCGTGCGCTCACGGCAGCGGCCTCACAAATATTTGAATGTTATTGAGAAGTAGCCAACGATGGCGAGGAGTAGAAAAGCAAAAGTCCGAAGCGCAAAGCAGACGTAACTGCTGGCGCGTTGCCCGCAGCGTCTCCCCAGACATCAGCTCGCGCTTCGGACTTTCAGGCGTGAGATGAGAAGGTGCCAAACCGCGTTGTCCCTGATTTTTGTAAAAAGTTTTCAGACGGCGACCTCCAGGCGCTGCCGCATTGCCCTCTGCGCCCGGTCGAACACTTCCTCAGGCGCAATCGCAGTCATGCAGCGATGATCGATAGGGCAGTCGCGCAGCATGCACGGCGCGCACTCTGGCGGCTGACGAATGATTTCACCCATAGGTCCAAACGGGCGCGTGGTTAGCGGATTAGTCGGCCCGAAGATTACTAGAGTTGGCGTACCCACGGCTGCCCCGATGTGGGCCGGCCCGGTGTCGTTCGTAATCAAGACATCGGCGATGCTGATCACGGCGATGACTTCCGAGACTGAGGTTTCGCCGGTAAGAACGAGCGGCGGCCGTCGGGTCATCGCAGCGACCGTTTGCGACACATCGAGTTCGCCCGGTGCGCCTATCAGTGCGACCGTAGCTCCCGTGTCCGCGAATTGATCCGCCAACGCCGCATACCGTTCCGCCGGCCAGCGCTTGGCCCGGCTGTTTACTGATCCGGGGCAGAGCAGAACCAGCGGTTTCGTGGTTTCCGCCTTGCGCTCTCGCAAAAGCCTGCGGGCCTGTCGTTTTTGTCGTTCAGAAACTGAAATCCCAAAATCTGGCGACGACGGGTCGCGCGAACTTCCAGTTAATAGCTTTTCGAGTGCCGCGACGAGATTCAGGTAGTAGAAGATCTCGTGACGTTCGTTCTTCCATCCGGGGACCGGCACCGCATGACCCAGGAGGAGTGCCCGCCGTTCGGTCGCGTAACCAACGCGCAGCGGCACGCGCGCCATGAATGAAATAGCTGCTGCTTCGAAGGCATTTTGAAAGAGAATCGCGAGATCGAACTCCCGCTCTTTCCATGCCCGAATCTGGGCGAAAAATGATTTCCACCCAGCGCGCTCGTAAACCAGCACGTCATCAATGTAATCAGCGCCGGCGAAGACTTCCGCAGTGCCCGGCTTCGAAACTACCGTGATGTGCGAGTTCGGAAACAAACGGCGCAACTCGCGCAGTGCGGCCACACTCATGACCGCGTCGCCGACCCAGTTGGGCGCGCGGACGACAATGCTGCTGACGTCGTGCGCTTTGATCAAATCAAACTCCGCAGCCCTTCTTCGATTCCCATTTGGGGCCGCCAGGCTAATTCCTGTCTTACTCGAGTCAAATCCGAAACGTAATTCAGCGGCACCGGCGGCGCCAACGGATGCTCCTCGTCAATTACGGGATTGCACTGAATGATCTCGGCGGTCCTATCGATAATCTCACGGAGAGACAGTGCGTTCTCTTTGCCGCCGCCCAGATTATACAGGCCGTGCAACACCGGAGAATCGATGAATGCCTGGCAGGCGCGCGAAAAATCGTCAACGTGCAGAATATCGCGCACCGGTTTGCCTTCGAGCGGCAGGCGAATCGGCCAGCCACGCTTAACCGATTCGACATAGTGCGTCACAACCCCGTTGACGTTTCCTTCCGATGGCCGAGCGTAGACCGTCGAAAGCCGAAAGATGCACGATCGGAAGTTTCGCTGCGCCGCGTAGTACTGCACGTACTTTTCGGCTATGAGCTTAGACCATTCAAGCGCACCGTGCTCCGCGTATTCTGTCTCGCAGGTCTCAGGCACTTCTTCAAACGCGTCGGCATGCGGTCCGTAGACATCTTTCGTCGATGCGAAGATGAAGACCGATCCAGGCTCCATCTCACGCAGCAGGTTCACGGTGCCCTCGACGTTCGTGCGAAATGTTTGTTCGGCTTCGGCCGTGTCTTTACTGAGGTGCGCGGCCAGATGAATTACCACGTCGTAAGCGCCGGCGCGGGCGGCGTCCAGCGGGCTAAGCACATCCAGATGAGTGCGTCGCGAAAGGTCTTCGGCATTGAAAAACGAGCGGACGTGAGTGCCGAGATAACCGCTGCCGCCTGTGATTAAGACCTTCAAGTTTCAAGTTTCAAGTTTCAAGTCCTCACCGGCAGGAATCCGGGTTTCAAGCTGGCTCCGGCGTTGGCTTGAGCCTGAAACTTGAAACCTGCAACTTGAAACTAGGTATTACCGCGCGTCAACTTATTTAGCTTCATCAGCGACTCGGCTTGTCCAATTGCGATCAGGATGTCGCCGGCGCCGATGGTTGCTGACGTGGCGGGGTTGAAAATCATCTCACCGGTTTGCCGGCGAATACTGACAATGACGATATCCAGGTCGGCCGGAATGGGCGTCTCTCCCAGTTCTTTGCCGACCAACTGCGAGGACGCGTCGACTTCAACTTGCTCAAAACCAAGCCCGAGTTCGCTCGCAGTAATCGAATCCATGAACTCGCTGACTGCCGGTTTAGTCAAGGCGACGGCCATTCGATGTCCGCCGATAATCGTCGGGGCAATGACGTGATTCGCGCCGGCGCGCAAGAGTTTGGCCTCTGCCTGTTCTTCGGCTGCGCGCGCGACGATGTGCAGTTTCGGATTCAAATCACGCGCCGTCAACACCACATAAACGTTGTCCGCATCCTCGGCCAGGCATGCGGCAAGCCCGCGTGCGCGCTCGACGCCGACCTCGCGCAGGCTTTCTTCCAACGTTGCATCGCCGACCAGAACGTCAACGCCGCGTTGAGTAAACTCAGCGCCCCGTTGCGGATCTTTTTCAATGACGACAAAAGACTGCCCGCTGCTCTGCAGGTCGCGAATCAAATGAGACCCGACGCGCCCTGAGCCGCAAATGATGTAGTGGTCGTGTAGCTTACTCATTCTTTTTGATTGCCGTCGCTGGCCGAACGCGGAAATCAGTTCTGATTGAACGACAGATTGAACAATGGTCGAGGCCGCCAGCGCAACTCCCGCTAATCCCATAAGCATGATCAAGACAGCGAAGGCCCGCCCGCCCTGGCTATTAGGCGTGACGTCACCATAACCCACCGTCGTTAGCGTCTGTACTGTGACGTAGAGACTGTCCTGAAATGACAAGCCTTCGACCAGGTGAAATCCGATGGTGCCAAAGACAATCGCGGCCGCCAGCGCGAGCAGCGCGTAACGCAGGCGCAAGCGAGTTCGTGTGACAGGGGGCATAAGGAAGAAGTTTCAAGTTTCAAGTTTCAAGTTTCAAGTTCGGGAAGCGATGGAACCTGTTCGGCTCATGCGACACGCGCCAACTTGAAAAACCAAACTTGAAACTTGAAACCTGGAACTTGAAACTTATTTAGTCTTCCAGCGCACGCCGTCCTTCGTGTCTTCCAGGGTGATGCCGCGTTCGGCGAGTTCGTCGCGAATCTCATCCGCGCGGGCAAAGTCGCGGCGATGACGTGCCTCCTGCCGTTCATCAATCAACGCCTGAATTTCGTCGTCGAGCAGTTCGCGCTGCGGTTTTCCAAAGATGTTCAGCACGCTGTCGAACCGTTCAATCGCCGAAATCAATTCACGCCTGTTGTCGTCGAGCAGTTTGCCCTGCGCCAGCTCGGGATTCACTACGCGCGTCAGATCGTGAATCGCCGCCAGCGCGACCGACGTGTTCAGATCGTCGTCCATGCCCGCTTCAAAATCTTTCAGCGCTTGTTCAGTTGCGTGACGAATTCCGTCATTGCTGCCGGCCTCTGTCCTGGCTTCGTCGAGTCGCGCACGAAAATCCCGCAGACTCTCGACCGTTCGCTCAGCACCCTGGAGCGCGTCAAAGGTGAAGTTCAATTGTTTTCGAAAGGGAACGCTCAACAAAAAGTAACGCACGGCTGCGGCGGAAAAACCTTTGGCCGCAATGTCGCGAAACGTGTAGTAGTTGCCTTTCGACTTTGACATGGTCTCGCCTTCGACTTTCAAGTGCTCGAAGTGATACCAGTAGCGCACGAACTGCTTTCCCGTCGCGCCCTCGCTCTGCGCGATCTCGTTTTCGTGATGCGGAAAGACCAGGTCGATGCCGCCGAGGTGGAGGTCGAAGGTCTCGCCGAGATATTTCATCGACATCGCCGAACACTCAATGTGCCATCCCGGACGACCGCGGCCAATCTGAGTTTCCCAGCCAGGTTCGTCCAACTTCGTTGCTTTCCAAAGCGCAAAGTCGCGCGCGTCTTCCTTTTCGTACTTGTCCGTGTCCACGCGATCGCTGCCGCCGGCGATGTTGCCCGCGAAATTGATCTTCGAGAGCTTCCCGTATTCCGGGAACGAAGTGATGCGGTAGTAGATCGAGTCGTCGGATCGATAAGCGTGCCCGCGCTGCTCGAGCATTTCGATCATGTTCGCCATCTCGGCGATGTGATGCGTCGCGCGCGGCGCGACGTCGGGCCGCTCGCACCCGAGCGCGTCGAAGTCCTCCCAAAACGCGTCAATGTATTTCGCGGTGTAGTCGTCGATCGACTTTCCGGCCTGCTGCGCCTGCGCGATGATGCGGTCATCGACGTCGGTCAGATTCATTACCGAAGTCACGCGGAAGCCTTTGAACTTTAAATAACGACGCATCACGTCGGCGGCTATCGCCGAGCGGAAATTTCCGACATGCCCGTAGTCCCACACCGTCGGGCCGCAGTAATAAAACTTCGCCTCGCCTTCAATCAGCGGCTTGAACTCCTCAAGCTGACCGGAGAGCGTGTTATGAATGCTCAGCATTGAAAGCGAGGATAGGGAAGGGACTTGAGCCAGTCAAACAGTGCCGGCGTATCCACAGGATGGCCCGCCACCCTCGGTGCGAGACGCCGCCAGGGTGTGGTCGCGCCTTTGGTTAACTACTTCGGCGCGCTACACAATCGGTGTAATCTGTGGTTGATCGAGCGGTGCCCTAATTCCGTTTTACTCTGCGTCGTCTCTCTGCGACCTCGGCGTTAGCATGGCTTCAAATACATTCAAAGCCGGGTCGCAGTGAGCGCGGAGGTGGCCTGGAGAACTTCAAGAGGGCGTTGACCAAGAAGGTTTTTGATCCAAGTTTGCGATGACTGAGTTTACGGCCGAATCGTTCGTAGCGTCGCTAGCCATCATTGGCGCCGTCATCATCGTGTCAGCGCTGCTTTCGGGGTTGATTGATCGCAGCCGTCTGCCGCAGGTGGCCGTGTTCCTCGCACTCGGAGCGGCCCTCGGCCCTTACGGTCTCGCCGTTCTGAACGTTTCGCTGCAGTCTCCAAGCCTGCGGATCGTCGCGACTTTGAGCCTTGCTCTCGTCCTATTCACCGACGCGATCTCGCTTAACATCGCCGACGTCCGGCGTCACGCCACCCTGGCATTTCGGCTTCTGGGTCCGGGGACCTTAGTTACTGCCGCAATCATCGCGTTCGCCGCATGGTGGCTGCTCGGGTTCTCGGTTCCGGCCGCCGCGATTTTGGGCGCTACTCTCGCTTCCACCGATCCGGTTTTGCTGCGTGGCTTACTGCGTCGCCGGGACATTCCGGAAGACGCGCGCAAACCGCTGCAGCTCGAAAGCGGGCTGAACGATGTCGTGCTCCTGCCTATCGTGCTGGTGGCGATGGCTTTTCTTGGAGGCGCGGCGCCCGACCGGGCGGCCCTCGTAACCCTCGGTCTAAAACTTTTCATCCTCGGTCCGGGAGCCGGAGTAATGGTCGGTTTGGTTGCCGTGGCCGCACTCGATCTGATCAGAAAGCGCCTCGGCGTCCGGCGCGACTACGAATCGCTTTACTCGCTTGGCGTGGCGTTCACCGCGTTCGCGGCTGCTGAGTCGGTGCACGGCAGCGGATTCCTGGCAGCCTTTGCCGCCGGCATAACCATCGCCGCGCTGGACGTGGAGCTTTGCGATTGCTTTGTCGAGTATGGCGCAGTCACGGCCGAAATGTTTTTGCTCTTTACCTTTGTGCTGCTCGGAGGCTCTTTGATTTGGAGCGGGTTCACGGTGATCAACGTCCCGGCTTTGTTGTTCACCGCGATCGCAGTGCTGATTAGAACACCGGTGTATTTGCTCTCGCTGCTGGGTTCAAACGTACACCCGCGCGGGCGTTTGCTGATCGCGTGGTTTGGTCCGCGCGGACTCAGCTCTTTGCTGTTGATTCTTCTGCCCGTGTTCGCCGGCGTGCCCGGCAGCGATCAATTGTTCGCGATCTGCTCGCTGGTGGTGCTGGTTTCGGTCGTCGTACACGGTGGCTCGCCTATGCTTCTGGCGCGTTTGGCGCGCAGGCGCGCCCTGAGAGAAGGCGCCCTGACGGACATTCCACCGGGCTTTACCAGTCAGGAGCTGCATTCAATTGCGAAGCCACCGCCTGGGTCCGCAGACGTCCCGTCTGCTTCTGAAGACGAGTCCGCGCACGTCTCGACGGCCTCTAAGTCCGCTGCGGTAACTCTCGAAACAGCAGTCGGCTCGCAGACAGTTTCGATAGATGAGTTAAAGCGTTTCTGGGAAGGGAACGAGCCGGTTGTAATTCTCGACGTGCGCACTGAACGGAGTTTGGAAGGCAGCGACACTCAGGCTAAAGGCGCGGTGCGTCTGGCGCCGGACGATGTGGTTCGCGAAGCGAGGAAACTCGGTTTGGATCCGGAGGCGTGGCTGATTGCCTACTGCGCTTGACCAAACGAAGCGACCAGCGCCCGGGTGGCGCAGGAACTCAGACAGGCAGGTTACAAAAACGCCCGCGCCCTGGAGGGCGGCTGGAAAGCGTGGCAGGAAACCGGCCTGCCCGTCGAGCCCCGCTCAACTACGCGATAGTCCGGGCTTATTGCTTCCGAAGTGTTCGAAGCCCTGCGCGGCAAGTTCCCAGACTCGATTCTGTTCACTAACGCCCACGCCTCCGGCCGCTTCTCCAATTTCGCCGATGTGCGAAATCGGAATCCCATCCACGAACTTCGGCAGCCGCGCTACGTTTTTGGGAGCAACCGTAAACAGCAGCTCAAAGTCCTCACCGCCATGTAGAGCGAGCGCCAGTGGATCGAGCGCGCGACGGCCGCAAAGTTGGACCGCATGCTCATTAAGCGGAAGCGACGCGGCGTCAATCGTCGCGCCGACGTTGCTCTGGGCGCAAAGGTGATGCAGGTCGGAAGACAGCCCGTCGCTAATGTCGATCATTGAGGTAGCAAGATGCTCTTCGCCCAGAACGATTCCCCAGCCGACGCGCGGTTGGGGAGAGAGTTGGCGAAGTAACAAAGAGTCTATTGCGTCTTCTTCAGAGTACTGAGTTGATCCGGTCGCATCCACCACCCCACGCGGGCTGCCCGCGTGGGGACCCCGGTCCGCTCCCGGTACTGACGCGCCGCCATCCTGCGGTCTGCCGTCTGCCGCCAGCTGACTATTCGCCTCGCCCGCATCCTGCACCCCGCTCGGGAGGCCCTCGCGCGGACCCCGCGCCGCAGGCGGTTCTGACAAGCGCGCTCCCAGCTCAATCAGCTTCAATCCGGCTGCGGCGCCGCCGAGACTGCCGGTGACGAAAATCTGATCGCCGGGTTGTGCGGTGGATCGCAAGACCGCCCGGCCGGTCTTTACCTCGCCAACGAGAATTGAATCGATGACAATCTGCTGCGCCGCCGAAACATCGCCGCCCGCGAGGGTTACGCCATATCGATCAGCCAGGCCCAGATAGCCGGCGAAGAAGTCATCTCTGAAGTTGCTCTCCCAAACGTCTTTCGCAAAGCCAACCGAAGCAAGCGCCCAACGTGGACGCGCGCCCATGGCCGCGACGTCTGACATGGAAACGGCAAGCGCTTTGTGACCGAGGAGGCAAGGTGGCGTAGTTTGCGGATGAAAGTCGACGCCTTCGACGAGCAGGTCCGTGGTTAAGACAAGGTCGCGATCGGAGTATTGGCGAATCACCGCGGCATCGTCACCGATTCCGACGCTGAGGCGCGAAGATTGTGGGCGCGATCTGGTTTGCTCGCGAAGCCGGCGGATGAAATCGAACTCGTTCACTACCTGGTAAGACTTAGCCACAGATACACACAGATTTTCGCAGATAAGAATTGTGAAGCTTAAATCTGTGTCGATCCGTGTTCATCCGTGGCTCCGGGTTTTTCTGCTTAAAGATTCCGGCGCAGGGATTCGAGGCCGCCCTGAATAGTTTCGATCGAAGTCGAGAAGGAAAACCGCACGTGACCTTCACCGTGGGGTCCGAACACCGCTCCGGGAACGGTGGCTACCTGGGCGCGGTTCAACAGGGCTTCCGCCGCCTCGCGACTGTCCGCGTTGATGCGCGTCACGTCCGGAAAAGCGTAGAACGCGCCGGCGGGTGGCTCGCAAGTTAGACCGAGTTCATTCAGTCCCCCGACTAACAAGTCGCGTCGTTCGCGATAAGCGGCGCGCGAAGTTTCCAAAAAATCTGAGGTGGTCGTGAACGCCGCCAACGCCGCCCATTGCGTCGGTGTCGAGACGCCGTTGGAAGAATAGAGAAGTGCTTTGCGCAAACCCGTCATCCAGGGCTCAGTCGCCACGGCGTAGCCAATGCGCCAACCGGTCATCGCGTAAGACTTGGACAATGTGAAGGTCGTGATGGTCCGGTCAAACATGCCGTCGAGCGACGCGATTGAGAGGTGCTCGCTGTCGTAAACGATGTCTTCGTAAGCTTCGTCGGCGATGATGATGAGGTCACGATCGATTGCGAAGCGAGCGACTTCCTCGGCTTCACCACGGGTAAACACAACACCTGAAGGATTGGTCGGTGTGTTGAAGTAGATCGCGCGCGTGTTAGGCGATGCGTAACGCGCCAGCGTCGCTGCGAATCCGTCCGCTCGCGCCTCCTCTGTTGGCACCAGCACAATCTTTCCGCGACAGTGCGCGACCAGATCTTTGATAGGAGTCCAGAAGGGCGAGAACACCAGAACCTCATCGCCGGGATTGACCACCGATTGGAACGCGCCGAACAATCCCTGCATGCCGCCGTTGACTACCACGACGTTCTCGTCACTCGCAGGAATATTGTTGCGCGAGCGTAGCTTGTCAGCGATGGCCTGGCGCAATTCAGGAATGCCGGACGAGGGCGCATAACGAGTCTTGTTGTCTTTCAGCGCGGTGACCATGGCGTCCTTAATGTAGTCAGGCGTCGGCCGGAAGGGTTCGCCGCCTTCGAACTGATAGACGCTCGCGCCCTGCGCGCGGAGTTCCATGACCCGATTACGGATGTTTACGATGTCCGAAAATCCGACTTCATCAAAGCGCGCGGCGAGGCGAAACCCGGCAGCCGTAGCGATCATTTTGGGTAAGAAACCTCCGATTTGGGCGGGTGCTTAGAACTGGAGATTATAGCCGCGGTTTTGTTGCTCGCCTAATCCGGTGGGCTTTGTCTCAAAAGTTAGAAGTGAAATGGATTTAGCGAATGGATGTCGGTTTCTAACCTGCCCGGCAGGTTGAAACGATCGACTTCACCCACATCTACGGTGATAGTTTGGCGACTTTTGAGGCAGAGGCAATGCGGTGACGAAATGGATATGACGACGACCGCGGAACTTCAAGGTTGCGATAAGTTCTTGCCGGCTACCCAGGGGTTGCGCGCGCCAGCACGCCACTCTGGGCTGGAAATGGTGAACGCCTTAGGCGTACTTGCTCGCGGCGCAGAAAATAAAAACTCATTTTTCAAGCGTATTGTGCCTTTTCACCGACGATCCTCTTAAGACTTTTCTTTTAAACTCTCGCTTGAACTCGGCGGCTGTAAGTGTAAGAAACTGTTGACACGCAAAAGTTGCGGCAGTTAACATGCGGCAGCTTCGCGTGGCCTTTGAAAGGTCGGCCCGGCGACGCAGGCACTTTGCGGTCGCGCTCTCGATGACTTCCGTCGCTATTCCTGAAAAATTGTTCTTCAAAATCGGCGAGGTATGCGAGCTCGCCGGCGTGCAGGCTCACGTGTTGAGGTACTGGGAGACGGAGTTCCCGACACTCGCGCCGCAAAAAAACCGGGCGGGCCAACGCACTTACCGGCGCCGCGACGTGGAAATGGCGCTGCGGATCAAAGAATTGCTGTACGACGAGCAGTACACTATCGCAGGAGCGAAAAAGAAATTGGCAAATGAATTACGCACTGGCGGTTCCGTGCGCGACAGCGCGGCGGCCGCAAAAGCGCCGGTACGCAGCTTAAAACCGCCACCGTCGCTGGCCGGGCGGTTATCCTCAGCCGCAACACAACCGGCGCCCGAAACCTCCGCGCCGCAGAGTTCTGATGACGTTAACAACGACAGCAAGGCCGAGTTGCGACGGATTGCGTCCGAACTGAAAGAGATTCTGAAGTTGCTCAACGAGACCGACGCGGAACTCACAAGAACACCGAAGGAGCGTGACTGATCACGCCACCGTTTTGAAATCCAAATGTTTGCGGCGATACTAAAAGCGTTGACGGGACGTGGCGCAGCCTGGTAGCGCGCACGCTTGGGGTGCGTGAGGTCGCTGGTTCGAATCCAGTCGTCCCGACCAATTAAAAAGGCTTTCCGTGTAAAAACGGAAAGCCTTTTCCTTTGAGGCACGGGCGTCCCGTCCGTGGACCCAAGCGCAAGATACGCGTGCCAACAAGCTACATCCTGACCGGCGCTGGCTTGGATTTTGCGGCACCAGACTTTGGCGGCGTGGTCTTGGCCGGAGTAGTGGTCGTCCTAACCGGAGTCGTGGTTGTCGTCTTGGCTGGCGCGTTGACAGTTTTCGTGGCGGACGTCCCAGGATTGAATTCATTGAAGCCACCTGCCAGAGTCAGCACGCACATCGAGCTGTACTGTGGATGCGCGCCGCACGAAATTCCCGCGACTTGATATTCGGTTCCCATCAAACGCCGGCGGTGGCCGCGGCTCGGAAATCCGTCGTCAATCAACCATGTCAGCAGTCGCTCTCGCGCGGAATCGTTTCCGTAGCAGATGTTTTCACCGATGGCGCCTTCCCACCTGCCGTACGGTTTCACACGGTCTTCGATCATGTTGCTGTTGCCGCTGCGATGTCCGGTTCCTCCGCTGCTGCTCTGGTCTTTAACGTGAGTCATCGCAGCCAGAGACAAGCCATTCGAAGCAATTAGTGGGGGCAGCGGCTTGAGCGCCTTCAGGAATCTGATTGCATCGTCAACCGCACTCCATCCTTCCTCGGTCGTGAGCGGATCCTTACCGGCCGGCGTGTACTGCTTCCCGCTAAACTGCGGCTTTAATTTTTCAAGATACGTGGCGTAGAGCTGCGGATTCGCCCTCGCTTGATTGATTTCGTCAAGCAGGTCCCGTTCGGAAGCCGTCAAGCCAGAGCCGCCGCCCGACGATTTGTTTGTTTGCGAGTGAGTTGATGGAAAGGCCGTGAAGGTGGCCAGGGCCGCAACCACGGCGATGAGCGCAAATCTAACTTTCATTGGGGGGAACTCCTTAAGTCTGACTGAACGACGCAGTCTGCCGCGCGCATGCGGGGGGAAATCGCAGCCTAAATTAACCAATGCAGGTCTGTGTGTCAATCACCAGTAGACAGCCCCGTCATTAGCGTTTAGCATCAGAACTGGTGTCGCCGCCCCCGGAGACCGCGTCACTCGATTTTCATGCCCATCCGGCATCCACCTAACGATCATATTCCTCGCATCGTTCGTCGCAGCGGTCAGCCGCCGCGAGTCGTTCGGTACGAAGAACCTCGCGCCACATTTCGCCGGCGCTTGCTCAGGTTCCTGACGCGTCCATACGTCGCGATTCCGACGCTGGTGGTGTTCGCGTTGTGCGCCGGAATACTAATTTATTACTGGGTAGTATTTTCCACGCGCATCGACAAGCTGCTGGAAGGTGAGGTTTTCACGCGCTCGGCCGGCATCTACGCCGCGCCTAAGCAGATTCGGACCGGCCAGGGTCTGTCGCAACAGGAATTCGTCTCGTATCTGCGGCGCGCCGGGTATGTCGAGCGCGGGCAGCAGGCCGAAACGGCGCGTGGTCGTTATGCGCTTGATGGCTCAACCATTGAAGTTCAACCTGGCACGGACGCCATGCTCGATCAGGCGCGCGCGTTTGAACCACTGCGCGTTCAATTTACGCGCGACGGAAAATCGATCAGCGCGCTGATGAGTCGCGACAGCGGCGCGCGCTTGGATCGCGCGCAACTTGAACCTGAACTAATTAGTTCGGTTACCGGCCCTGACCGTGCAAAGCGTCGTGTCGTCGGTTTCAACGACTTGCCGGACAGTCTCGTCAAAGCGATCACGGTGACTGAGGACCGTTCGTTCTTTGAACATCACGGCGTGAACATTCGCGGTATCATTCGCGCGCTCGTGCGGCGCTACGACAGTGATCCGAACTCTCCGATAGCGCGACAGGGCGGTTCCAGCATCACGCAGCAGATCGTCAAGAACATGTTGTTGTCGCAGGAGACACCCTGGCGGCGAAAAGTGCCGGAAGCGTACATGTCGGTGATCCTGGAGACGCGTCTTACAAAGCAGGAAATTTTTGCGCTGTATTGCAACCTGGTTTACCTCGGCCAGCAATCCGGCTTCGCGATTCATGGGTTTGGCGAAGCGTCGAACGCTTACTTCAACAAAGACGTCACAACGCTGACGCTGCCCGAAGCCGCTTTTCTCGCCGGCATTATCCGCAGTCCAAACCGTTACAACCCTTATCACAATCTCGAAACGGCCCGCGCGCGACGCAACCAGGTGCTCGAGTCGATGGCCGAAACCGGAACAATTACTCGGGAAGAAGCCGAGCAAGCGAAAGCGACTGAGCTGAAGATTGCCCCGACAAAGGGTCGTATCGACGTTTCCGACGCGCCCTACTTTGCCGACTACGTGCAAAACCAACTCAGCGACTTGCTCACGGGCCAGGGCGCCGATCACCTGCGCATCTACACGACTATCGACATGGATTTGCAGCGCGCAGCCTACGCGGCAGTCACGAAACAGTTGGCGGCGCTCGATAAAATTCAGGCGAAGCGATTTCCGGAAGGCACCGTGCAGGCGTCACTTGTGGCGATGAATGCGGACACCGGTGAGATCGTCGCGATGGTGGGCGGACGTGACTACTCGAAGAGCCAATTCAACCGAGCGGAGGCTTTGCGCCAACCCGGATCGGTTTTCAAGCCATTCGTCTATGCGACGGCGCTTAACACGGCGTACGACGGCGTGCCGCGCGTAATTACGCCGGCGACGGTTTACAAAGATGAACCGAAGACTTTCATTTACGACAGTCAGCAATACTCGCCCGGCAACATGGGCGACAAGTATTCAATGCAACCCGTCACTTTGCGTGATGCGATGGTGAAAAGCTTGAACGTGGTCACGGTCGATGTCGCGATGGAAGTCACGATTGGCCGCGTGATGAATCTTGCCGCAAAAGCCGGATTGCCACGCGTGCCGCGCGCTTATCCGGCCATGGCTCTGGGCACTGCTGAAGCAACACCGCTGCAAATCGCCTCGGCTTATACGGCATTCGCAAAGAACGGAAGGCGCACTGCGCCGACTGCGATTAATCGAATTACGACGGGTGACGGCACAACCGTGGCCCAACCTACGGCGCAAGAGAATGAAGTAATGAGACCCGAAGTCGCTTACGTCATGACGTCTTTCATGAAAGACGTCGTCAACCGCGGCACCGGCGCGCCGATTCGCGCGCGCGGTTTCAAATTCAACGTGGCCGGAAAAACCGGCACCTCACGAGACGGTTGGTTCGCCGGCTACACGCCGCATTTAGTCTGCGTCGTTTGGGTCGGCTTCGACGACGGCGCGCAGTTGGGATTGACGGGCGCTGCCTCGGCATTGCCGATTTGGGCCGACTTCATGAACACGGCGTTAACAATTCATCCCGAATGGACAGGTGACTGGCAGATGCCTTCGGGGATTCAGGAAACGAACATCGATCCGGCTACCGGGCAGCTGGCGCAAGCGGACGCAACCAGTAGTCGCAGCGAACTGTTTATCAACGGAACTTCGCCCGGTTCGGAAACGAATGACGCGGAAGACATGGCGGAGGATGCTTCGGACGCAACGGAAGATGAAAGCAATCCACAGACTGAGCCGGCAAGTTTGCCTGACCCGCTGCCGGAACCGCCGAAGCCAAAACCAACACCGAAGATTTACGACGGCGATTCAAACCGGCTGCAAGGCACCATCACGCTCGACGTCGATCCGGCGACTAACTTGATCGCGGTCGACACGTGTCCGGTGATCCGCACCAA
This sequence comes from Pyrinomonadaceae bacterium, assembly GCA_036374695.1. Classification (GTDB taxonomy): domain Bacteria; phylum Acidobacteriota; class Blastocatellia; order Pyrinomonadales; family Pyrinomonadaceae; genus UBA11740. The sequence goes on along the minus strand of DASUTF010000146.1, from coordinate 18,291 downwards.
GACTTTCATAATTGGGCAGGAGCCGAGAAAGTACTGCGGGCCGGAATATCACAAGAAGGCTTCTCCTACGCCACCCGCTACCGCCCAACGAGCGCGCTCGCCGAATCGAAATTGACAAACTGACTGGAGCGCAAGCGTCCCGCTTGCGCCTTCAAGATGACCGGCAATCGAGACGATTGCGCTCCAGTCGCTGACGCGCAGCCGCGCCAGTTTTCGCTCCGTGAGGAGCGAGATGTTTATAGTTACGGGCGAATTTGAGTTCTTATTCCAGGCTTGCAGCAGCTCACTGCTGCAAGCCTGGATGCTTTTGTCTTAGCGTTCTTTTCTACAGACATTACGCTCCTAACGGAGCGAAGCGCGTTCCGGCAGGCAGGCGTATCTCATCCAGCGTACTGCCGAATAGCACTCTGCAGGGTCTCTAGCGCCAGCGCGGCAGCGTGCTGCTTACGCGAGGGTAGGCCTCCGACACCATTCACGATTTGTTCCTTCGTCAACGTGCGCGCCCCTTCAATCGACATTCCTTCGATCATCTCGGCCAACGCGGAACCGCAAGCCAAGGTTGGCGCGCAGCCGTACGCGAGAAACCGCGCGGCCTCAATACGATCGTCGATGATGCGCAAACTTAGACGCAGCCGGTCGCCGCAGACCGGATTGGTTTCTTCCGCGACGGACGTAGCATCCGGCAATTCACCTGCATTGCGCGGATGTGCGATGTGGTCTCGAAAAATATCTGAGTAAGGCATTGCTATATCATTCTCACACGGCTTCAGCCGGGTGACGATTGGCGTGGATTGAGGGTCGGAAACTGTTTCAACAGTTTAAGTGCGGATCATTTCCGAAACCGTTCAAACGGTTTCAGCGAGCAGACGCACTTATATTCACCCGGTTGAAACCGGGTGTGAATAAGAGACGGATTTGGAAGGACGTGCAAGAGGCGAAAGCGCGCGCAGGCTTTCCACGGCGCGCGGCAAAACCTCCAGCACACGATCCACGTCCTCATGCGTGTTGTCTTTGCCAAAGCTGAACCGAATTGCGCCGCGCGCAAGTTCTTCATCGCGTCCCAGCGCGCGAATCACTGGTGACGGCTCGAGCGTTCCGGACGAACAGGCCGAGCCGGTCGAAACGGCGACGCCTTGCAGGTCGAGATGAATCAACAAACCCTCGCCTTCGATGAAGCGAAACGAAATGTTTGAAACGTGCGTCAGGCGCGATTCGCGCTTGCCGTTGAAGACAACGTCTTCGATACGGTCTGAGACGCCGCTTTCAAATCGATCACGCAGCCGCCGCGTGTGCTCGTTGCGATCGAACATCTCAAGCTTTGCTAACTCGGCTGCCGCGCCAAAGCCCACGAGGTTCGCGACTGGTTCGGTGCCCGCGCGTCTCTCTCGCTCCTGGTGACCCCCGACGTTTTGGGCCAACAGGCGTACCCCGCGTCGCACGAACAGCGCTCCTGCGCCCTTCGGGGCGTACATCTTGTGTGCCGAGAGCGTCAACAAATCGCAGCCGAGTGCCTCTACATCGATCGGAATCCGACCCGCAGCCTGGACGGCGTCAGTGTGATACCAAAGATTTCGATGACCATTGTCTCGTCGTTCGCGGACAAGCACTCCGATTTCTGCGACCGGTTGGATCGTGCCTATCTCGTTGTTCGCGAGCATGATGCTTATCAGAACTGTGTCCGGGCGGATCGCCTCGCGCACATCTTCGGCGCGCACAATGCCGTCGTCATAGACCGGCAGCCGCGTCACTTCCCAGCCCTTTTTTTCTAACTGATCGATTGGTCCGCGTACCGAAGGATGCTCGATGGCCGAGGTGATGATGTGCCGGCCGTGCGGCTCGGCCGCTTCGCAGACGCCGCGAATGGCCAGATTGTTTGCTTCCGTGCCTCCCGATGTGAAAACGATTTCGTTCGGCCGGGCGCCGATCAGAGACGCGATTTGGCGGCGCGACTTGTCCACGGCGGCACGTGCTTTCTGGCCGAAGAGGTGCACGCTGGAGGCATTCCCGTAATTCTCCGTCAGGTACGGCATCATCGCGGCGAGAACACGCGGATCGACGGGAGTCGTGGCGCTGTGATCGAGATAAATCCTCTGCATAAGTTACAAGGGTCAGAGTACCGACTTTAGTCGGCCTTGAATGCGCCGGCAGACTGCCCAACTAAAGTTGGTACTCTAACGCGTGACAACTGACGGCCATCTTAGCGCATCAGAACAGCGATTTCAGCGGGCTTTCCGCAGAGTCAACGAGGATTGCAGATTGTCCCGCTTGTCGTGCGATGTTAGCATTCGATCGAAACGGATGCCGACACGTTGGCATTCAAACAAGTCTCTCCCTTTCAAACTGCCCCTATTTGCGGGATGAAAGGTTTAGAAAATGAAGACACGACGAATTTCCCTTAGTCTGTTTACGGCGCTGGTATTGGCGCTGCCGGCCGTTTTCAACTCCGCCTCAGCCCAGGACGCAAGCCAGAATCAGGCGAGCGCGCTGATGCGTGGATATCGCACCGGCTACTCTGATGGCTATCCGGCCGGCGTTCAGGATTCAGCGAAACGAGCCGAACGCGACTTTCGCGTGAAGGCTGAGTATCAACAGGCCGACCGCGCCTATTCATCCACGCACGGCAGTTTGGACGAGTATCGCAACGGATACCGCCAGGGTTTTGAGGCTGGCTACAGCGCCGGCTATGACCGTCGAAACTTTGATTCGACGATTCCGGACGATTTGAGGATTCGCGACACGAGCGACGATGCGCAGGCGCCGGCGCTGACGAACACGAATCGACAGGACGACAACACCACAAACCCGACCAGCAGCGGTAACTTGATCGTAATTCCGCGCGACACGATCCTGCGCGTCGAGTTGCTTTCGAACCTTGCGACCGATGCATCGCAAAAGGGCGATCGTTTCGAAGTGAAGGTCCTCGAGCCCACCGAATATGAAGGCGCGATCATCCTCGGGCAGGTCACGCGCGTACAGCGGCCCGGTAAAGTGAAGGGGACTGCGGAACTGCAACTGTCTTTTGACCAAATCCGTTTGCCCGACGGCCGGTCCGCGCAGATGAGCGCGCAACTGATCGAAGTCCTGTCAACGGGCACCAGTCAGGGCGTCGGCAAAGTCGATCAGGAAGGCGGCGTAAAAGGTAAAGATTCGACCAAAGGGGACGTCGCTAAAGTTGGCGCGGCAACCGGAATCGGCGCTGTGATCGGCGCCATCTTTGGCGGCGGGAGCGGCGCTGCCGTCGGCGCGACGATTGGTGCGGGGGTCGGCACGGCGGGCGTTATGCGCGAGCGCGGCAAAGAGATCTACCTCTATACCGGCCAGCAACTGCGGATTCGCACCGCAGGTGAAGCGGAAATCCAGTAGCCTCGACTACATCAACCACAAAGACACGAAGCCACGAAGTTCTCAATGAGCTTTGTGGCTTCGTGTCTTTGTGGTGAAATCCCTGCATGTCGATCATCACTCTGCTCACAGACTTCGGCGCGCAGGACTATTTCGTCGGTGCGATGAAGGGAGTGATTCTCTCGCTCAATCCTGACGCGACGATTGTTGACCTCACGCACGAGATTCCGCCCCAGGATGTTCAAGCTGCCGCATTCAATCTGCTCGCTTGTTACAGAGACTTTCCTGCCGGGACGATTCACGTTGCCGTGGTTGATCCCGGCGTCGGCTCAGATCGACGCGCAGTTCTCGTCGAGTGTGCGAATCAATTCTTTATTGGTCCGGATAACGGTCTATTCAGTTGGATAAGTGAACGGGAAGGGAAGTCCTCCGCCCGGCAGATAACGAACAAGCAGTTCTTTCGGAACCCGGTCAGCTCGACTTTCCACGGCCGCGACGTGTTCGCGCCTGCGGCCGCCGCGCTGTCCAACGGCCTCGCGCCCGCAGAGGTCGGGCCGCCGCTCGAGAACATCGTCATGCTCGCGCCTCTCCTGCCGCGCCCGACGACTGACGCCATCGCAGGCTCGATCATTCACACAGATCGTTTTGGCAACTGCATCACAAACTTCACGTCAGAAGACATCAACGAAGAACGAATTGCCGCAGGCGCCAAACTGATCGTCAACAACAAAGAAATCCGTTCCATGCGCAGGTTCTTTGCCGATCAAAGCGGGCCGGAGAATGAATTGTTCATGCTCATTGGCAGCGCTGGCTTTGTCGAAATTGCCGCGCAAAATGCTTCCGCAGCGGCGACTTTATCCGCGAAGCGTGGCGACTCAGTGTTGCTTGTTCATGACGACGGTGTGTAGATTAGGCGACGATTCCTGTTCGCTTGTCACTCCACAAACGCTCTGCTATCTTCAAATTTAATTCAAACCCTGAAGGACAAACAGATGGACAAAGCGAAGCAAGGCGCGGCCAGCGCAGTGGCCACCGGACTGCGAGGCGTGGTCGCGGCTGCCTCATCAATCGGCGACGTCAATGGAGAAAAAGGCGAGCTGATTTACCAGGGCGTAAACATTCACGACCTGGCGACGAAATCTACTTTTGAAGAAGTTGTTTTCCTGCTGTGGAACGGGCGCTTGCCCAAGCGCGACGAGCTGGACGAGTTAAAACGATCCCTCTCGGCTTCGTATCAGATTCCCGAAAGCATTCTCGAGTTAATCAAAGGTTTTCCCGCCGACGCCGATCCGATGGATTCACTGCGCACTGCTGTGTCGGTACTGGCTTTTCACGACAAAGACAAACGCGATCTTTCGCGCGAAAACAGCATTAAGGTCGCGACTCGCTTGACTGCCCAGTTTCCCACAATCGTCGCCGCGATCGACCGGGCGCGCAATGGCAAGAGTTTCGTGCATCCGGAACCGAAATTAGACATCGCCACGAACTTTCTTTACATGCTTACCGGAGAGATGCCCGACGAATTCGACGCGCACGCATTGGATGTGGCGCTGATTCTCCAGGCGGATCACGAACTGAATGCGTCTACGTTCACGGCCCGCGTAGTCGCGGGTACGCTGGCGGACATGTACAGCGCGGTTACCGCAGCGATCGGCGCCCTGTCGGGCCCGCTGCACGGCGGCGCGAATACGGCGATCATGAAAATCCTGCTTGAGATCGACGACGTGAATAAGGTCGAGGACTACGTCAAAGAGGCGCTGTCGAAGAAAAAGAAAATCATGGGATTCGGTCATGCGGTTTACAAGACTGAAGACCCGCGCGCGACCCACCTGCGCCGCTTCTCGAAAGAGATGGGCGAGCGCAAAGGCGACTCCAAGTGGTACGACATCACCGCGAAGCTGGAAGAAATAATGAAGCGCGAGAAGGGTCTGTTGCCAAATGTTGATGCCTATTCAGCTTCGACTTACTACATGATGGGAATTCCGCTGGATCTTTACACGCCGATCTTCGCTATCAGCCGCATCAGTGGGTGGACGGCCCATATTCTGGAGCAGTACGCCGACAACAAGCTCATTCGGCCGCGCGCAGAATACGTCGGCCCACGCAACGTGCCGTACGTCCCGATTGATGAGCGGTGACGTGACGTCTTAAACCTGAGGCTAACTCCCATGGCCAAACGCTCCCCCAAAACGAAACAGCCGCTAACTACACTTGAGCCGATTGAGCCCGTGATTCGAATTATCCGTGGGCAACGGGTAATTCTGGATTCGGATCTGGCGAAGATCTATGGAGTCGAAACGAAAGCATTGAACCAGGCGATCAAGCGAAACCCAAATCGCTTTCCAAACGACTTTCTGTTTCAGCTTAACCTGAAGGAAACACGGGAGGTTACGAGTTTGAAGTCACAAATTGTGACTTCAAAGCCGGCGCGTGGCGGTCGTCGAAAACTCCCCTACGCCTTCACCGAACATGGAGCTGTCATGGCGGCCAACGTCCTCAACAGCGAACGCGCCGTGGCGATGAGTGTCTATGTGGTTCGCGCTTTTGTGAAGCTGAGAGAAGTCCTTGCAAGTAGCGACGAATTAGCTAAGCAACTTGATGCTCTCGAACGCAAACTAGCCGGGCGGTTGGACACGCATGAGAAAGCGATCATCGAATTGTTCACGCTAATCCGCAGACTGCTCAAGCCACCACCGCCCCAACCTGAGCCAAAACGGCGTCGCATTGGATTCTGACATTGCCGAACCGGTCACAAATTGTGACCAGTCCCAATCTTCAAGGTCACAACTTGTGACCTTGAATCTCCGAACCGTCATTGCTCGTCTGTCACGCGTACGAAATCGACTGCACTCGAAAAGCCAGCCGCCCCGTCCCCGCCGTTCGATTCAATGATCGATCCAATCGCCGGATGAACGGGTTGCTCCGTTCTGTTTGCTTCCGCGCAGGATGGCACCGTCGCCACCGGTTCGTCGAAGGGAGCGGGCGGCGGGGGCTGTTGCGAGTAGTGAATGTCCCGCTCTTCGTATTTCGCCGGATGGACGAACTCTTTGCGCACTCGGTCAGCGATCTCGCCCAGATCGATAAAGCAGTCCGCCACGTCGATCAGCTTCGGCGCTGAATTCGATCTAAAACCGGCAATCTCAACCCGGCAGCCCTTGTAGGCCACCGCGTTAACGGCGTAGACAAAGTCTTCATCTCCGGAAACCAGCACGGCAGTGTCGTAGCGTCCCGCGAGAGAAAGCATGTCCACGGCGATCTCGACGTCGAGGTTCGCTTTGCGCGAGCCGTCGTAGAAGGTCTTCAACTCCTTCTGCACGACGCGAAAACCATTGCGTCGCATCCAGAGCAGAAAGCCCTGTTGGCGTTCAGCTCCCGCATCTACACCGGTGTAAAAGAAAGCCCTGAATAAACGGCCATCGCCCAGCAGCACACGCAGCAACTTGTTGTAGTCGATATCGATATTGTGAAATCGCGCCGCGTGAAACAAGTTGTTTCCATCAATAAAAATTGCCACTTTTCCGCGATGGCCGAACTGCAAAGAAACATTGTTCGACGAGTCAAAGTGGTTCACGATAATAAGCTCCGTTAGTGTTTTGAAATCGCTTCTAGGATGCCGCTGCCACAGCCGCCGGTCAAGTGGGCCAAAAACGCGCTCATAAACGCGTGTATAATCCGGATGAGGTTTTCAGTTGGCGACTCTCGACGATCAATTGCCCACAAACAACGCCGATTCGACGCAGGCGCGAACGTTCACCGCGAGCGAGTTGGTCCCGTGTCCTTCGTGTTCAAGAGCGAATCCGCCCACGCGCGCTAACTGCCTGTACTGTGGCGCAGGGTTGGGCATTTGTATCGAAGCCTTGCCGTCAGCCTTGAGTCACCCGCCCGCTCACGCAGGCGGTTCTGACTTCGCTCCCGGAACAACTACCGAAAAAGGAACCGCAGAAGATGTTGTGCATGTGGTGGCGCTGCCCACAGGGTCTGACGGAAGGGAAGTCAGCGTCGAGACGGCGCAGCTGCTAAACCTTACGCCGCCGGAGATGAACTCACTTTTGAGTGCAGGAGTCGCGCCTCTGTACGCAACGACCGCGACGGAGCAGGCACAAGCCATTTCGGACAAGTTGCGAAGCGTCGGGGTTGAGCCGGCTACGATTTCAGACGCGCAACTGAATCTGGCAACACCTCCAAAACAAATTGCCGCCCTCGCGATGGACAACGATGCTTTGACTGTGTCAGTGCGCCGGGCGGGCGAAAGAGTTTCAGTGCCCTGGAACGATGTTGTGCTGATCGTCCTCGGTCGCTTGTACTTTACGACCACCGAGGTGGAACAGAAGCGAGACAAATCAAAGCAAGTACTCGATGAACGTCAGCTAACCACGGACGAAGCGGTGCTCGACATTTATTCTCGTGCTGATGAGACCGGTTGGCGAATTCGCGCGGGCAGCTTCGACTTCTCATGCCTCGGTACTGAAAAGAAGCTTGTCGCTTTTGAGAATTTTCGCGCGCTGGTTGATGTGCTACGACGAAACGGCCCGCACGCCGTGTGCGATGATAGTTACCTTCGAATACGCGTGGCCTTGAATAAAGTTTGGCCGCTTGAGGCGAAAGCCGGCGCCAGCGAAAGACGCCGCACGCTGACGCGCGAGATCCACGCGACTGCGACCGTTAGCGACAACGAACTTCAATTCACACGATATTCGCGGCTGCTCCGGTTTTTAGCACCACAGTTGCAGAACGATGCACAGCAATCGTAAAAGCCAGGCTGCATCACGCGGTCCGACGACTGAGATTTTCGGCGTCAATCCGGTCATCGAAGCGCTGCGTGCGCGAAGACGACCGCTCCAGGAGATCACCATTGCGTCAGGAGCAAAGGACGCGCGCCTACGCGAGTTGATTGAGTTGGCGCGGGCGCAAGGGGTCCCGGTGCATAAGGCGCCGCGCGTGGCGCTCGATAAACGCGCCGGCAATGGATCTCATCAGGGTGTTGTGGCGCGCGTTGCCGCAGCGCACTACACAGACGCGGATGACCTGATTGATACTATCGCCGAGCGGGTCGGAATGAATCCTGAACCGCTCGCACTCATTCTGGACGGCGTCGAAGATCCGCATAATCTGGGCGCGATTCTCCGCACGGCTGAATGTGCACAGGTTGACGGGGTTTTCGTGCCGGAGCGTCGCGCAGTCGGTCTCACAGAAACGGTCGCCAAAGCCAGTGCCGGCGCCGTTGAGCACGTGCGGGTCGCGCGGGCTACTAACCTCTCGCGTTTGATCGATCAACTCAAGGAGCGTAACGTGTGGGTCGTCGGAACGGCCGCCGATGCCCAGTCGAATTATTCTGATTGGGACTGGACGCGAGCGTCGGCGATTGTCATGGGCGGCGAAGGTTCAGGTTTGCATCGGCTCGTGCGCGAGCATTGTGATGCTGTTGTCAGAATACCGGTGCTCGGCCATATCGAATCACTGAACGTTTCGGTCGCGACGGGCGTTATTCTCTATGAAGCTCTGCGACAACGCTCGGCTGGCAAGTCGAGCAGTTGAAAAGAGCGTTCGACTGGCAAGTTCGACGGAGGTGCCTTCCCAAAATGTTCTGTCCCAAATGCGCGAGTCAAAATATTGAAGGCGCGCATTTCTGCCGCGCGTGCGGCGCCAACATCAGTCTGGTCCCACAGGCATTGACCGGTCAGTTGCCGGTCGCGCCGAACGAGGAGCCAACGCGTCGACGGCGACGCGGTCGGCACGAACGCCAACCTACCTTCGACGAAGGTGTGAGAAATGTGGTAATGGGCTTTGGGTTCATCGCCGTGGCCATCGCCTTGGCGTTATTTGGACGGCCCATCGGCGCTCAAGTCTGGTGGTTCTGGCTGCTGATCCCGGCGTTCGCAATGCTGGGGAAAGGGATGTCGGAGATAGTGCGCGCCAATCAGTTGAAGCCGCCACCGCCAACAAGCCGCCCCGAGCAAATGCCGTACGCCGCGCCACGCGAAGTCTTACCGTCGAGTCCTCCCAGTGAACTGCGGCCGCATGTTGCCAGCGTCACCGAAGGAACAACGCGTCATCTCGGAGAGGAAGCAGCAACTCGCCACTTTGATCAAAAGTCGTAGTGGCGCAAAGCAGGATTATCGAGTTTCGATCTGAGGCGATGGAGATGACAAACCATCGCCTTTAATTCTGTTGGATGGAAAACCACAAAGCGAAAATTTGCGTTCCGGTTTGTGTTCGGCGCGTCAATGAATTGGCTGACAGCGTCAAACGTGCTCAGGAAGTTGCGGACGTAGTCGAGTTAAGGATTGACTGTGTCGAAGCTGCCGAGGTCGATGCCGCTCTCAAAGAACTGGCGTCCCTTCACGAAACAACTTCTCGCCCGTTCATTCTTACCTTCCGGCCCGCGGAACAGGGTGGCGCGCGTCCAATCGCAGCGGCTCACCGGGTTGAGTTCTGGCTGCGCAAGAGTCAGCTCGGCGTGCTTAATAGTTTTCCTGATTTTGCTGATGTCGAACTTGAGTTGCTGGAAACCGACGAAATAAGGAATCAGTTGAGCAGCAAGAGACTGATTTGCTCGCACCATGATTTCGCCGGTGTGCCCGGTGATCTGGAAGACATCTATCGTCGAATGGCGGCTACGAATGCTTCAATTTTCAAGATCGCAGTTCAAGCCGACGACGCAACCGACTGCATTCCGATTCTCAAGTTGCTTGAACGCGCGCAGCGCGAAGGTCGCGAGTTGATCGCGATTGCGATGGGCCAAGCGGGCCTGATAACGCGAATCCTGGGACCATCGCGTGGCTCGTTTCTCACGTACGGATCGCTTGATGAAACCAGCGGCACGGCTCCCGGACAAGTGACGGCTCGCGAGCTGCGCGAAGTTTATCGGATCGATGGCATCGATCGAGAGACGCAAATCATGGGGGTGGTTGGCCGGCCGGTTGCGCATTCCATCTCGCCGTATATTCACAACGCCGCTTTTGCCGAAGGAAACCTGAACGCTGTCTTCATTCCTATTGAGGTCCACGACGTGGATGCTTTCATGCGTCGAATGGCGCGGAAAAGCTCGCGTGAAATCGAATGGAACCTGCGCGGTCTGGCCGTGACAGCGCCGCACAAGTCGGCGGTGATGAAGCATCTCGATTGGATCGAGCCGGCGGCCAAAGAGATTGGCGCAGTTAACACGATCGTCCTTCAGGACGGGGAGCTTCACGGCTACAACACGGACGCGGCGGGATTCGTCGGGCCATTGAAAAGCCGCATTGAATCTTTCGAGGGCGTGCGCTGCGCGGTGATCGGCGCGGGCGGCGCTGCGCGTGCGGTTGCGTGGGCGTTGCGACAGGAGCAGGCGTCGGTCAGTCTATTTGCGCGCGATCCGGATAAGGCGAAAGCTATAAAAGATCAGTTCGACGTTGAATGTCATCCTGTCGCAGGAGCAACTTTCAATAAGTTTGATTTGGTCATCAACGCGACCCCGCTCGGAACACGCGGCGAACTTGAAACTGAGACCCCGGCGACCGTGGAACAACTGCGCGGGGTACGATTGGCTTACGATCTCGTTTACAATCCGCTTGCGACGCAATTCATGCGTGAAGCGCGCCAGGCTGGCTGTGAAACTGTCAGCGGACTTGAAATGCTGATCGGACAGGCGCTGGAGCAGTTCAGACTCTGGGCAGGCAAAGAGCCTGATGTTGAGACGATGCGCGATGCCGCGAAGTCCGCGCTGAACATCCAGTCTGACAATCGCGCGTGAGCAGCGGGTTTCCATCAAAGTCAATTAATGTCTTTAAACTCCAATTCTCGAGAGCGCTACAGCCGGCAGATTCTGTTCTCGGGCATAGGTACAGAGGGCCAGGCGAAGCTTCTAAACTCGCGCGCGGTGATCATCGGGTGCGGAGCGCTGGGTTCGTCGCAGGCCGAGGCTTTAGCGCGCGCAGGTGTCGGCAAGTTGCGCATCGTCGATCGAGACTTCGTCGAATCATCAAATCTCCAGCGTCAGACTATGTTCACGGAACACGATGCGGCGGAGCGTCTGCCGAAAGCCGTCGCGGCGGCTAATCATATCGCCGACATCAACAGCGACATCGAAGTAGAACCCGAGATCGCCGACGTTAATCATTCAAACATCGAGCGGCTAATCGCCGGCGCCGACGTCGTGCTGGACGGCACCGACAATTTCGCGACGCGATACCTGATCAACGACGCGTGCATCAAGAACGGTTTGAATTGGATTTACGGAGCGGCGGTGGGATCGTATGGCGTGACGATGACAGTCCGTCCGCACGAAACCCCGTGCCTGCGCTGTATTTTTCCGGAAGCACCGCCCGCTGCCAGCGCGCCAACGTGTGACACCGCGGGCGTCATCATGCCAATCATCAGCATCGTTGCGTCGGTGCAGGTAAGCGAAGCATTGAAGCTTCTGACAGGTGCTATGCAGAGTCTGCACAACTCGCTGATGCAGTTCGATGTGTGGCGGAATGAGTGGCGCAAGATTTCTCTCGGAGCACCGCTCAGTGACTGTCCGACATGCGCGCTCGGAAAGTTTGAAACGCTGGAAGCGGATGCGCGCGACTTTGCCGCGGTAATGTGCGGACGGCAAGCGGTCCAGATTTCACCGAGCGAATCGGTGCATATCGATCTGGCGGCGTTGCGTCAGAAGCTGGAGCCGGCGGGCGAGGTGAAAGCCAACGATTACCTGCTCAGGTTCCGCACCGGCGAATACGAACTGACAGTTTTTCAGGATGCGCGCTCGATCATTCGCGGCACTGACGACATCGCAACCGCGCGCTCCCTCTATTCGAAATATATCGGCAACTAATTCTCTGCAGTCTTGGCGAGTTAATTCATGCGAAAACGACTATTCAGAACCAGCGCGGTTGCGCTCACCCTCATCTCGCTTTTTATTACTACGGCGTTCGCCAGCGAACCGGTCGTATGGGAAATAAATTCCCGCGCCGAGATCCTGCAAGGCGAAGCGCGCGGCGTTTCGATCACGGATAACGGCGTCGTGACACTGGCGCCACGCCTGGATCGAGTCTTTGACACAGAGCAGCCTTACATTTGGTCCACGGCGGTTGACGCGGCCGGCAATCTTTACCTGGGCACCGGTCACGACGGCAAACTGTTTCGCGTGACGGCGGATGGCAGAGGCGCGCTTTTGTACAAGGCGGCTGAACTCGATGTCACGGCGCTTGCGATCGCGAAGGATGGGGCTCTCTTCGCTGCGACTTCACCCGACGGAAAGGTTTATCGGGTTACATCGGACGGCAAAGCGGAGGTCTATTTCGATCCAGTCGACAAGTACATATGGTCTCTGGCCGTCATGCCCGACGGTTCGTTGGCGGTGGGAACAGGCGACAACGGAAAGCTCTATCGCGTGCGCGCGGCCGGTGCGAATCCCGAAGCAGCTCTGCTTCTGAACACGAACCAAACGCATGTGATGTCGCTGGCGGTAACGAAGCAGGGAGACCTCATTGCGGGAACGGATCCAGGCGGGCTGGTGCTGAGGATTTCGTCAGACGGCAAGGCGTTTGGCTTGTACGATGCGCCTCTACGCGAGATTCACGCGCTGTCGGTGGCGGATGATGGATCGATTTACGCGTTAGGGCTGAGCGATGCCGTCGCCGTTAATCGGCCGCAGACAACCCCCAGTGCCGATGCAACAAGCACAACAACGACCGCGACGACCGACGAAACGACCGCAACGCAGCAAACACAGCCTGCGCAGCCGAGCCGCAGCCGGAATGACTTGAATAATGTGCGCAGCGCTGTATTTCGCATTCTGAAAGATGGCGGCACTGATATCGTTTGGAGTTCGACATCCGTTACCGGTTTTGCGCTGCTCGCAACTCGCAACGGCGTCCTCCTCGGCACTTCGGACAAAGGCCGCATCTATTCGATTACCAATGACGGGCGAGACACGCTGCTGCTGCAATCGCCCGAAGGGCAAATCTCCGCCATGGTCGCACGCGGATCGGACGTGTTTGCGGCGTCGAGCAACCAGGGAAAACTGTTTCGATACGGCGAGACACGCGTGAATGAAGGAACTTATGAGTCGCCAGTGCGTGATGCGAAACTCACGTCAACCTGGGGGCGCGTCTGGTGGCGCGGCCAGGGTCCGATTCAGTTGCAAACACGCAGCGGCAACAGCGACAAGCCCGACGCCACGTGGAGCGATTGGAGCGCGAGCTACGCCGACGCTGCGGGCGCGCAAATCATCAGTCCTAAAGCGCGCTTCGTTCAATGGCGCGCGGTCCTTCGCAGCGGGTCGGGTGCACGTGCCGCACAGCCGCAGTTGGAAAGCGTGAGCATTGCTTATCTGCCGAGGAACGTCGCGCCCGAAATCCTGTCTATTACCATATTGCCGCCGGGAGTGGCTTTGCAGCAGCAGCTCCAGATTCAGACTGACCCGAATATCGAGTCGGCCGGGCTGGATCCTTCGATGTTTGGGATGGCTAGTCAAACGCCGCCGCGCCGGTTGTTTCAACGCGGTGCGCGCTCGTTGCAATGGCAGTCCGAAGACCGCAATGCCGACACGTTAGAGTACGCGGTTTACTATCATTCTTTGGGCGAGACAAACTTTCGCCTGCTGAAAGATCATATTCGCGAAACGTTCTACACAGTTGACGCGGCCAGCCTCGCCGACGGCCGTTACATCTTCAGAGTGGTTGCGTCCGATGTCCTGGACAATCCTACGGGAGCGGCTCTTTCAGGCGAGCGCCTGAGCGAGGCCGTGGACATAGACAACACCCCGCCAATACTGCGATTGGTTGGCAGTGCTTTGGTGACTGGAGACCGTGGCCGGGCGGTTTTCGAGATCGAGGATGCAACCGGCCGAATCAAGCGTGCCGACGTCAGCGTGGATGGCGGGACCTGGCACGAGGTCTTTCCCGACGACGGGATTGCCGACAGTCCGCGCGAGCGCTTCTCGGTTGACCTGCTAATCGAAGGTCCTGGAGAACACACGATATCGTTGCGGGCATACGACAACAGTAACAATGTAGGGACAATTAGTGTGACTGTGCGCCGCTGAAGCCCCTGCACGATATGGTTCGGCGAAGTGCCAAACAGTGCGAAAAACCGGGGAAAATCCCGGCTTTCTTAAGCTAAACCGGCAACCGAACTGCTGCCGCACACAACAAAAATCGCGGCCGCAGACTTTTTGAGCTAATCTACCGTCTAACAACTCGGGTGTGGCACCCATGTTGCTGAAACCTAAGCGCAAGCTCTCCGCCTCTCCTTCAAAACAACGAAATACGCGAGGAGGCGGTCAGGAAACATGAAGCACGTAAGATTACTTTTAATGGCGGTACTAATCGGGTTAATGCTCCCGTTTGGTTTGCTCGCACAGAAGGGTGGCGGCAACTCCAACCGTCCGCCGAAGGACCAGCCGCGCATCGTCGACAAGGAAAAGCAGAAGCCGCCGCCGACTAACAGCAACCGGAAGCGACCCGAATAAGGTTTCGCGATTTGTACTAATGCGACCCGTGCCCCCAAGCGCGGGTCGCGGAGTTTTACGGGAAGAGAAATGAAGAAAAAGAGCTCTATCATCGGTGCATTCTTAGTTGTGCTCGCAAGCTTAGCGGCAGTCAACGCTCAGCCGTACTTGCGACGCACGAGCTCGGTCCATCCAGGTTTGGTCGCGCGCGCTCAACAGGTGACGGGCGACACATTCACCATTGCCACAACGACGCCGCGCGGCGCTACTGTTGTCGCGCGAGTTACGCCACGGCCTGAAGTTCTGCAGGCGATCGATAACGGATTCGCGGACTTGTTTGCAGCCTCCGCGCGTCGCGGCTATCGTTCACGCCTTAACTTCCAGGACTACACCGTGTTTATCGGTCGCGCGGATCGCACACGCGACAGCAGCG
This sequence comes from Pyrinomonadaceae bacterium, assembly GCA_036374695.1. Lineage (GTDB taxonomy): Bacteria > Acidobacteriota > Blastocatellia > Pyrinomonadales > Pyrinomonadaceae > UBA11740. The sequence continues at coordinate 3,100 of DASUTF010000146.1, read as the reverse complement.
GACAATACTCCCCGGACATTGCGGTTAACGCCGGGCAATACGCCGGCAGCGTCTATGATCAAGGTGGTTACGTCTTCTCCGCTGGGATGGTGCTGGCATACAGTCCGGCAGCATTCGTCATCGCTGAGCACGAGCGCGACTGGCAACGCATCGCCAACGTCGTGCGCTACGAAGGAGAGCATTTGGTTCTGTATCACAACGATCGCCGGCTCTACGCGAAGACAGCCGATCACAGCCGCGGCGGTGGTCACCCGATTTTTTAGCAGATTGGGTCGAAGCGTGACCGACAGCAAGAAGTGGAAAAGGGCGACCAGTAACATGGCCGCCCTTTTCTCTGTTCAAAGTGGTGCCCGCTACTAGATTCGAACTAGTGACCCCTCGCGTGTGAAGCCTCCCAAGGCCGTTTTCCCGCGTTATCTCCAATTATCACAAATCGCCTCAAAGGCCCGTATTTATTGGCTAATAATGAAATCGGGTCTAACTTGACAACTCTGCTAATCTCACAAAATAGCATCCATTTTGTGTGCGAAAGTGTGTGCAGTTTTTGGAGGTGAAGAGTGCGAGAGCGAGTTGGATCGATAGTTAGCCGGAAGAGTCGCACTGCGAAAGGAAAAGTAACCTGGTGGGCGCGCATCACCTACACCGATCCAGTCACCGGTAAGCGCCATGATCGACAGCGGCGGGCCGAGAGTAAGAGTCATGCGAAGGACCTGGTACAAGACCTCATCGCGGAAGTTGATAAGACCGGCGGACGCTCACTCGCGAAAGAACACATGACCTTTCTCGATCTCGCGACGTACTTCGAGAAGGAGTATCTCAAGCCCGCCGAGTACGTCGATGGACGTAAGGTAGCCGGCGTCAGGAGCATCGTGCCTGCCAAGGCCAACGCAAAGGCGCTGAAAGACCATTTCGGTCTGCGGCTGCTTCGCGGCATCACCCACAGCGATATACGGGAATTCCGGGCCTTGAGGCTCGCGACCAAGACCAAGGCAAAGAAACAGCGGACTATTGCCGCCGTCAATCGCGAACTCGAGAAAATGCGACGGCTATTGAATATCGCTGAACGCGAAGGCTGGATCTTGCGGAATCCGATGCGGAGCGGCGACCCGTTAATCAGCATCTTTGTCGGCGGCGAGTTCTGAGAGATCAATCTTCACGGAGACATTACGTGCACCCTCCTTGACGGTCGGGTTTCTGTCGGCTGGCTGACGAGCGCAAACGAGAACGCATCGTCACGCGTGAAGAAGAACTGCGCTTGCTCACCGCCTGCGAGAATCGCTACCGCAAACACCTGCGACCGATCGTGATATGTGCACTCGACACCGGCATGCGACGCGGCGAGATCTTCGGACTCAAATGGAGCGACGTTGATTTCGAAGAACGAGTCTTAACGATTCGCGCATTCAATACCAAGACAATGCAGGAACGGCAGGTTTCATTCACGACTCGTCTCATGATCGAATTGGAAAGACTCTGGGAAGAGTCGCCGAAGAACAGAGATTTTCTCGTGTTTGGATTCACGGACAATGTGAAGAAGAGTTGGACCTCCGTTCGCGCGAAAGCAGGCCTCCCAGACGTTCGTTTCCACGATCTTCGCCACACTGCCCGACGCGTTTAGTTGCAGCGCATCTTCCATTGCCGGAAGTTGGCCGAGTGCTCGGCCACACCCAAGCGAACACGACTTATCGCTACGTGAATGCGAACATCGAAACCACCAGGCGCGCCGCAGCAGCCCTTGATGCCTTCAACTCGGAAGGATAAATCGCGGCGGTGGAGAGCGCAGAAGCGTCCGAGACGGTATTCGAGGCAACCGAAGCGGTGAACTGATTACATGCAGGTGGACGCCCGAAAGAATAATTCATCGACGGCTTGTTCGCAGTTACGCGTTAGGGGCAGTTTCTCTTTTGATCTTATTCAAACCGCAGAAAAACTCATACTTCCCGGTATGACTTTGCCTGTCCAATATTGCCTTTCTTCTGGAAGAGGACATCGACATCCTATATTTCGTTTTATCACTTCTATCTAAGACTCTGAAATATAGAGTCTCTCCCCAAAAACGGGAATTCTGTATGGGCTGAGGTGAATGAGAATACTTGAACAATTCTTGATCACTGAAAATGCGTTCCCATCGACCGCTAATCCGTTTTCGATTTACAGGTAGATGAAGATCGAGTCGCACCTTACCACCATCTGATGGCAGACCTTCCCAAAGCGCATGAAAATTCAACCGAACGTCCGGTTGTTTTAGGCAATGAAGTATCTGCAACGTAGATATAATGCAGAGCACAAGGAACGGTATGGTCGCGAAATAGAGGGCTATTAGTTTCCTTCTGTTGTTTTCAATCCCTTCCTTCTCCCAGATGCTTTCTGCTTTGCGTTCCGGGTTACTTCCATTTCCGCATTCAAATATTAGATCCTCGCAACGCTTACATTCAGGTTTTTCGCTGTTGTCCTTGCCTCTCTCCGTAAACGTGTCGCCGTCGCCCATTACTACCAACTGCCCGTTAACGTTGCAGATCCATTTGGTTCTTGAGCGATCGTAAAGAAACCACGCACCAACGAATATGGAGAAACCTAGTATGGCGGCGATCAACCATCCCCTAGCATGGTGGTGCTTTTGGAACTTGACGGCGAAATAGATGCTTACTGCGATGAGGACCGTGACAATGAACCGCGTTGCGTTGACAAAAGCCTGCGACTCTCCAGTCCCGATCGGGGGAGAGAGCCAAAAGCCGCCAATTATTCCAAGTACCCACGTGACGAGTTCGGACAGACTTTCCCAATTCTTAATCCACGACAGGAAAGACCGTGCTCTTGTGGAAGGACTTTGCATTGCAGTCGCTCTAAAGCCCGGCAGTTACCAATACCTTACCCATTCTGGCATTAGTGTCCCGGGGCCGTGAGTTCCATGGAGTATGGCGTCTTGTTTCCGCTCTTCCCTAGGCCCTTCTCAATGTGCGGTTCGGTTCTAGGTCGGCAGTGCTCGGGATGTCTGGTCCAGAAATAAACTGTTCCAGTTACGACTCGGATCCTGATCGGTTGCTTCGTGTACGTACTGCTCTCTTTGTAGGTTGCAGTAGCCTTTCTCTTGTCTTCGTCG
>DASUTF010000145.1:0-4886 GCA_036374695.1 Pyrinomonadaceae bacterium | reverse complement strand
GGTCATGGATCTGAGCGCAGGTGCGCAGCCGCGCAACCTCACGACGGCTTTCGATTGGGACGTGGGGGCGGGCGTAGGCGGCGACAACGCGGCGCCGCGGGGCGGTGGCGGCAACCCGCCGATCTGGAGCGCGGACGGCCGAACGATTTACGCGCCGTTTGCGAAGGAAGGTCGAGCGAACATTGGCGCGTTCGATGCTGGCAACGGCCGGCAGACAAACATAACGACCGGAGATCATGCCGTCATGAACTTTCGCGCGACGGCCGATCGTTCGAAGTTCGCGCTGCTGATTTCGACCCCGACCCGGATTGGCGATCTGTTCTGGCTAGAGACAGGCGGCGCGGCGCCGAAGCAGCTGACGCGGCTCAATGATGAGCTGTTCTCAAAACTGAATCTGACTGAGCCGGAAGACGTCTGGTACACGAGCTTTGACGGCAGGAAGATTCAGACGTGGGTGCAGAAGCCACCGGACTTTGATCCGAACAAGAAGTATCCGCTGATTCTGAACATTCACGGCGGACCACACGCCGCGTACGGCTACATCTTTGATCACGAATTTCAATGGATGGCGGCGAAGGGTTATGTGGTGCTGTATCCGAATCCACGCGGCAGCACGACCTACGGGCAGGAGTTTGGGAATATCATCCAGCATAAATACCCCGGCGATGACCACAAAGATTTAATGGCCGGTGTCGATGAATTGATCCGGCGCGGCTACATCGATGAAACAAAACTCGGCGTTACGGGTGGAAGCGGCGGCGGCGTTCTGACCAACTGGGCAGTCGGTCATACGGATCGATTCAAAGCCGCCGTTTCTCAGCGCGATATCGCAAGCTGGACCGATTGGTGGTACACGGCGGACTTCACCCTGTTTCAGCCAAGCTGGTTCAAAGCGCCGCCGTTTGAAGACCCGGAGGATTTCAAAGCCCGCTCGCCCATCACTTACGTCAACAACATCAAGACACCGATGATGTTCATCCTTGGTGAAACGGACTGGCGCACGCCAACCTATTCGGGCGGCGAACAACTATTTCGCGCATTGAAGTACCGAAAGATTCCGACGGTGATGGTTCGCTTCCCGAACGAGAATCACGAACTCTCGCGTTCAGGCCAGCCCTGGCACCGCATTGAGCGGCTGCAGCACATCGTCGGCTGGTTCGACAAGTGGCTGATGGGGGCGAAGAAACCGGAGTATGAGGTGACCGGCCAATGAAACTTGTCTTACTCTCGCTCGTCACGGTGATCGTTTTGGTCGCTACTGCCGATGTCTTCGCTCAACCCGCGGGCGGCAAGACTACGACGCCAGAAACAAAGTCGAACACGAATTCGAATAGCAGCACGCGCACACCGCCTGCCAAGACCACAAAACCCGTTACGCCCGCTACATCGTCAAGCAGGCGCCCGAACACGACGCCCGCCAACATTGACGGCAAGTGGTGGACAAGCGGCAACGACTTTGGCGCGTCGGAAGTTGTCTTCACGCAAAGCGGCTCGCGTGTCACCGGTGTAATTCGTTATTCCGACGGAGGAACCGGAACCGTCAGCGGGACGATGGTTAACAAGCGACTTCAATTCACATTTGCCGATGCGAGCGGGAGAACCGGTTCAGGTTGGTTGGAATTGAGTTGGAACAACTTTCTCGGCGGCCCATGGCGCAACCAGCGAGTGCGTGACGGTTCGTGGACAATGATGCGCGTCGAGGGCAAATGGTGTTTCGGCGGCAGCCGCAATCGAATTCGCACTGTCACTCACGATGAACGCGGAGAGCTGTTCGTTATCACTGAGGACGGAACTCGCAACGGCGGCAGGTTGGAAGGGCCGTGGATTTTCATGACTTCTGACGATGGCGTGACAATCAAAGGCGACTTCGATTTCCGCGCGAACCGCGTCAATTGGTCAACTGGGTTTTTCTGGACGTGGTGCGGACGAAATTAGGGTATCGGGTATCGGGTGTCGGGTGTCAGTCGTGGGTGCTCTGATAACAAGTGATAATCGGACAACCCTAGCGACAACGCACAACGGACTACTGACTACTGGCCATTGGCACTGACATCTGACTGCTCACTGCCCACTGCCCACTGCTCACTGCCCACTGCCCACTGCTCACTGCGATGAAGACTGTCGGCATCATCGGCGGAATTGGTCCCGAGTCAACCGTTGAATATTACCAATACATCATCGCCGGCTATCGCGAGCGCACGAATGACGGCAGCTATCCGTCCGTCGTAATCAACAGCGTGGATCTGGATCGGCTGGTCAAATGGATCAATGCCGATGAAATGGGCCCGTTTACCGATTACCTGGTGGCGGAAGTAGAACGGCTCGAGCGCGCGAACGTTGACTTCGCAGTCCTGGCGGCGAACACCGCCCACATTGTTTTCGATCAGATTAGCGCCCGTTCGTCATTGCCGCTGGTGAGCATTGTCGAAGCGACCCGCGACAAAGTTCAGGCACTGGGATTGAAGCGGCCGGGATTGTTTGGGACCGGGTTTACGATGCGCGCGCGATTCTATCCGGACACATTCGCGAAAATAGGCCTGCCGGTTATTACGCCGAACGAAGAAGAAAAAGCATTCATCCACGAAAAGTATTTTGGCGAATTGCTAAGGAGTGTCTTCCTGCCCGAGACACGCACGCGCTTGCTCGAGATCGTCGATCGAATGCGCGAACGAGAGAACATCGACGGGCTGATTCTCGCGGGAACCGAACTGCCTTTGATCCTGCGCGCGTCTGAGCACAATAGGATTCCATTACTTGATACCACCAGAGTTCACGTCGACAGAATTGTTGACGTGTTACTTTCCTAGTTAGACTTTCACAAGACCGTAAGCATCGCGACCCAGGTCTTGACACTCAATCCGTGCAGGTGTAGAAGTCGCCCACCTTCGATCCAGGAGACAGAATATGACCCGAACACTGAGTACGTTGATCTCTGCCACGCTGCTTCTTTTCGTCTCGTGCAGCAGCAAAGTGAACTTACCCATCAACACCTCGCTGGGAAGCCTGAGCAAAATCGAAAAGAAGGACCAGGTGGCGACGAACAAGGACGCGGTCGCTCCGAAATCCGGAGAGATTGTTTACGTCCTGAGCTTTGAAGGCAAGAAGGAACATGAAGTAAAAGATGTGGCTGCGCCGGAGCTAGTCAGTCTAACGGGGGGACTGAGCGATGCATCTGAGATTACCTTCACGAATTTCACGGTTTCAGCGGCGCCTGCCATGGGCAGCATTGTAAACATGCCGTTGGTTGACTCGAGCGGAAAAGAATTCGCGCCCAGTTTTTTCGGAAGCCCGCAAAGTGACGGCAGCATCTCAAACAAGAACATTACCTTCAACGGCCTTGTCACCGGAAAGGATGGAAAGCCCTGGGTTCGCACCGGCAGGTTGGATTTTCCCGACGGCAAGGTGACCGTAGTCTACGTCGTCCCGGGAAACGCCAGCTTGTCGCTGAAGGACGGCGCGCAGAAGCATGCGATCAATTGACGGACGATGAGCTGGAAATAAATGCAATTCAGCTTCATGGTCGGCATCACGGAACCCCACCGGGTTGATTTCTCGTTCGATCAGTTCGCGGGCGGTTTGGAAATCAAAGTTGACGGCATTCCCATCGTCGAGGAAGTACGGACGATCTCAGTGAGTCTCACCAAGCGATACGATTTCGTCGTCGGCCTGGCAGAAAAACACCACGTGACGATCGAGAAAGAGCGAAAGCTTCTACTCGCCGGGATTCAGCCGCAGAAGTATCGCATCTTCATCGATGGCCAGTTGGTGCAGACTTACGAAGGGTAGTTTGCTCGGTACGCACGCCTCCGGCGTGCCCAAGCAGGCTGGAAATCTGCGTACCCGGCCAACCAAAAGGCGCAGGGGCCAAGCGGCCTCTGCGCCTTCTTCGTAATTGTCAGAACCGCCAGTTGTCAGAACGTAAACTTGACGGACAACTGCAATTGGCGCGGGTCGCCGACGCCCTGGCGGAGGAAGCCGGAAAAGTCAAACAGGCTGGGCGCGGTAAGCGAATTCTGATTTCCGGCGCCCGACAGCGAATTGATTCTGTTCTTTGAGTTAAAGGTATTGAACATCTCAAGAGTGGGAATCAGCGCGTATCGCTCGCCAAACTTGAACCGGCGGGATAGCCGCCAATCGAACGAGAAAAACTCGTTGTCCTTACGGAGCGTGTTGCGATTGGTGGCAGTGCGCGGCGAAGGTGTAGCCGGCTGGGCGGTACGACCCTGGACACGCGGAACAAATTCAAATCCCCAAGGCAGTTCGGCGAACATATAGAAGTTGAACTTGTGGCGTATATCGCGGTCCGATAAAGCATAGTCCAACGCGAGGTTGAAGATATCGAACGAGCGATCTGTAAACGGATCACGTTCATTCGAATCGTCATCCTGGTCTTTCGCCAGCGTATAGTTCCACTCGAATTGATATCCCTTGCTGAAACGCTTTCTCATGCCCACGGTAAAGCCTTTGTAGAGCGCCTTACCCACCGCGCTCGCTACCATGGTTTCGTCCAGGAATGGGGCAAAGAAACCGGTGCGGCCATAGTTGAGAAAACGCGTCAAGTGCACTCCCTTCGAATGGGTGAAGTCAAAATACAAAGAAAGGTCAGTGAGCAACTCCTGCTCGAAGGCCGCGTTCACGGTGTAGATGCGCGGGTTGGCGTAATCGCGGCTGAACACGCGCACCCCAGAGAAGCACGGGAACGGATTAGTGCGTCCTCCAGACGTGCACGTTCCAGCCGCCGGGGTTACTAAACCGGGCCAGGTCGGCCCCGGGACCCCAATCGAAATCAGGAACGAATTAACGAAGATCGTTTGCTGTTGCACACCATTAGTAGTAATCGAACCTACCTGCGAGAGCATGTTCTGCCGGCCGTAGTAGATTCCATA
>DASUTF010000144.1:0-2102 GCA_036374695.1 Pyrinomonadaceae bacterium | reverse complement strand
GAACGGCAGGCGCGACGATGAAAACAAGCGGTCGCCTTCGCGCAGTCGTAAAACCTCCTGGCAGAACGTTTCGTTCGTATAGAAGATGTCGGACTGACTGTGCACGGCGCCCTTCGGCTCGCCGGTGCTGCCGGAGGTGTAAAGGATGAAGGCCGCTTCGCCCTGACGAATGGTTACCGGGAAGTCGCCCAGCTCACTCCAGGCGGATTGCATGTCGGTTGTGGCGATTCCATCGATTCCCGGCAGGTCTCCGCGAACGATAATTAGACTTTCCAAATTGGCGCTTTGCCCGCCATCACGGAATAGTTCGTTTACGACCTTGCCTTCTACGACTGCCGCGATCGCGCCGCAGTCCTTCACGATGAGGCGCTGCTCTTCCTTGCTGAGGGCCATGTTGACCGGCACTGCGATCGCACCAAGCGAGATGATGGCGACGAAAGAAGCAACGAATTCCGGTGAATCATTAAGGAGGATGCCGACGCGATCGCCGCGATCGATCGCCAACGCGCGCAAAGTTTCGGCCGCTTGAACAGTTAAGTCGCGCAGCTCTTCGTAAGTAATCTCTCGTTCTTCGTAGAGCACCGCGACTCGCGAAGATCGCTCCGGCTGAAAGATCGCATCGAAAAGATTCGTGGCGGCCATTTGAAGTGCACAAACTTTAGTCTGTCGCACGTGTATTTCGCAATGAATTGGAGTGCCGCTATCCGGAGTTTCTGGTGGCAAAGCCGAGTCGCAAGTTGAGAGTTTGTGTCTCGCTATGGTTTGATGAGGGCAAATGCCCGTCGTCAAAAAACGAAACCAACAGACCGAGTCGCGGTTGCTGCTTGAATCCGGTGACCCGGTCGAGTTGCCGCCGGCCGAAGTTGCCGACAGCGCTGTGATACTTCAGTTCGAAAAACTCAAGCCTTTCATTCCCGAGTTGCTGGAAGAGCTACGCGATGGAACCACTGCCGAACCAGTCGCTGTAATGAATGATGGCGCGACGTTCGCGATTCACGGCGACACCCGCACATTCTGGGTCAAGCTTTGGCACGCAGCCGGTTCCGAATTAGGCAAGATTGAACGCGTACAGGTTATCAGTTGCATACCTTCGACGCGCGGCCTGAATGTCGTCATCGGCGACGAATGACGGGGCTGAGACTGGAGCGCAAGCGTCTTCGCTTGCACTATGCCTAAGCTAATTGGCAACCGAGACGCTTGCGCTCCAGTCACAGAATTGCTTGTTTAGAGGCGGGCGTTGCCCGCCTTTATACTGTCCCAACAATGGAGATTCCGTCTCAGGTCCTGGAAATTGCACGAGCGGTGCGCGCCGAAGGCGGCCGCGCGCTGCTCGTCGGGGGCTGTGTGCGCGATGAACTGATGGGACAACGCCCCAAGGATTGGGACCTCGAAGTTTATGGCATTCCACCGGCGCGACTGCGTGAACTGCTCGATCAGTTCGGCAGTGTGAATGTCGTCGGCGAAGCGTTCACGGTTTACAAACTCGGTGCGCACCTGGATGTTTCACTGCCGCGGCGGGAACGGAAGACCGGCCCAGGCCATCGAGGCTTCTTCATTGAGGGCGATCCGTCCATGTCTGTCGAAGAGGCAGCGCGCCGGCGCGATTTTAGAATCAATGCGATTCTGCAGGATCCGCTGACACAGGAAATTCTTGATCCTTTCAACGGCCGCGATGATCTGAGCAGCAAATTACTGCGCGTCGTGTCGCCCGACACGTTCCCGGAGGACAGCCTTCGCGTCCTTCGTGCGGCCCAGTTCGCGGCGCGTTTCGAATTTGAACTCGAGCCGCAGACGGTGGAGCTTTGCCGCTCAATCGATCTTTCTGACTTGCCCGCCGAACGCGTCTGGGGCGAGCTGGAAAAGCTCTTGCTGCGAGCACGACGGCCTTTGATCGGATTGAAGTGGCTGCGCGAACTAGGCGAGGTCGATCAATTGTTCCCGGAGCTCAAGGCGCTGATCGATGTTCCTCAGGAGCCGGAATGGCATCCGGAAGGTGACGTCTGGATTCACACGTTACTCACCGTCGACCGCGCGCGCGAGTCAATTGACGATTTGCCGTACGCGAAACAAGTGACAGTCATGCTGGCCGCGCTGGCGCATGA
>DASUTF010000143.1:0-7696 GCA_036374695.1 Pyrinomonadaceae bacterium | reverse complement strand
ACTGCGTCTTCAGCAGCTTCCGATCAATCTTGCCCCGATCATTCTTCGGCAGCGAGGGGACGAATTCGACCCAGCGGGGATACTTGTAAAGCGCGAGACGCGTCTTTGCGAACTGCTTGATGTCGTCCACTAGTTCTTCGGTTGCCGCGTGGCCGTCGCGTGCGACAACGAACGCTTTTGGTTTCACTAATCCATCGCCATCATCGTGGCCGACGACGGCGCATTCAAGCACTGCGTCGTGTTGCAACAGGCAATTCTCAATCTCCGCGGGCGCGACAAAGATGCCGCCCACTTTGAGCATGTCGTCGGTGCGTCCGTGATACCAGTAATAACCTTCCGCATCGGCATGGAATTGATCACCCGTCGTGCACCAGTCGCCGGCAAAAGTCTCTTTCGATTTTTCATGCGCGTTCCAGTAACACAGCGAGGCCGAGTCGCCCTTGATTCTTAGCGTGCCCATTTCGCCGGTCGGAACTTCTTTGCTGTCAGCATCCACAATTTTTGCTTCGTAGCCTTCGACGATGCGGCCCAGGCTGCCGGGCTTCACATCCCCGGGGCGATTCGTAATGTAAATGTGGAACATTTCGGCTGAGCCGATGCCGTCGCAAATCTCTACGCCAAAGGTTTGCTTCCAACGATGATAGAGCTCAACCGGCAGGGCCTCGCCGGCTGAGTAGCAGAACCGTATGCTCGAAACGTCGTGGGACGCGGCATCATCTGCGTTAAGCATTCCATTGATCATCGTCGGCACGGTCGTGAGAATGGTCGGCCGATATCGTTCGATCACTTCGAATAACTTCTCCGGCGTCGAACGTTCCGCGAACAAAGCGGTCGCGCCGCCGACGGCGAACGGAAACAGGAGGTTCGTTCCCGTCGCGTATCCGAAAAAGAGTTTCGGCACGGACACCGTCAGATCGTTTTCATTCACGCCCATCGTGCGCTTGGCAAAGACTTCTGTGTTGTACGGCAGGTCATGCTGCAGGTGCACCGCGCCTTTCGGATGACCAGTCGAACCCGACGTGAACAGCCAGATGGCGATGTCATCGCGATGTGTGTCGGCGGGGCGGCAAGTTTCTGGCTGTGACTCGACAGTTTCGGCAAACGGAAAGAAGTTCACACGGCCGCGCGGATCAACCAGTTGCTCCGCCATCGCGGCTCCGTCATCAACGACCAGAACCGACCGCAGATGGTTCGCGCTTGAGACCGCCTCGACAAAGGGTTGCGCCAAAGACTGATGCACCACCGCCAGCCGGGCCCGGGTGTACTCGAGATAGTAGCGATAGTCGTCCGCGGGCAGCAGCGGATTAACCATCGTGATGACCGCGCCAATGCCCGCTGCGCCAAACCAGGTCCAGGCGAATTCGGGGCAGTCCGGCAGGACGATCAGCACGCGGTCTTCCATCTCCACGCCGAGTTCGCGCAGAGCGTTGCCCGTGCGATTCGACATTCGTCCCGCATCGCCGTACGTGTAAGTTTGATCTTTGAAGTAGAGACAGGTCTTGTGCTCGCGCCCTTCCTCTAAATTGTGATAGAGGAAGTAATCGGCCATGTTAAAGCGTTCAGGGAATTCGACAGGCATGATTTCGGTGAGTGTCAGGTTTTAGCAAACGGGCATCCCGTGTCGCCGTGCTGCGTGCTGAGATACGTGCGCGCTTCCCACAGCTCGGGAAAGAATTTGTGGTCGAGCGTCGTTTTCAAATAACCAACTCCCTCAGAACCGCCCGTCCCGCGTTTCGCGCCAACCATGCGCTCAACCATCTTGATGTGATGCGAACGCCACAGCCCAAAATGTTCGTCGTGTTCCAGCAGCCCTTCAGCCAATTGATATTCTTTATAGAGCTTTTCCGGGTGCGTCAGGATCTCGACGATGGCGCGGACGCGGCGTCCGCGACTGCTGCTTCGTGCGTCTTCACTCTGTTGCTCATCGGTGGCCGGCGCGTCGAACCCCCGGCGGCGGAGCAGGGCGAAGAAGGCATCGCCAAGCGAAGGCGCATCCAGCCGCGCCTGCAAACGTTTGTGCGCGAAGTCGTCATCCTTGAACGCGCGCGCGACCGATTCGTGTTTCAAGCCCGAAGCAAATTCAATCTCGCGAAACTGCATTGATTGAAAACCGCTCGCCGGGTTCAATTCATCGCGAAAGCCGAGGAAACTGATCGGCGACATAGTTTCCAGGATGTGAATCTGCGTAACGAGCAGCTTCTCGATCTCAACCACGCGCTTAATCGCTGAGGCTGCTTCGCCCGTTCCGTCTGCATTCATCAGACGCACGGTCGCGTCGATCTCGTGCAGAATCTGCTTGAACCAAAGCTCGTACGCCTGATGGACGGTGATGAAAAGCAGTTCGTCGTGATGCGCGGGTGAGGATCGACACGTCTGCAGTTCGATCAACTCCTGCACGCGCAGGTAATCGTTGTATGAGAGCGGAGCGTCTTTGCCGTATTCGGTGGACATATTTGTGTGGCTTCAGTTCGGGAAGTTGGGCATTGCCTTGACGCGATTGGCCTGGGCCAGGTGCCGGTAGCCGTGGACAATCGTGACCACGAACGCGTCCGCGAGACTGTAGCGCATCAGCGGCGTAACCGGTGAACGCAGACGCGCGCGATTGTAATCAACGCCTTCGCTCTCGCGCACGAAGCGAACAAATTCTTCCTGCTGCTTTAGAAATAACGCAAGCGCATCCGGTATCGATGACGAGTCAGACGGCTTGAAGACTTTTGGCGCCGGAACTTTGCGCGTTGTTTCCGGAACTACTTGTTTGATCAGCCAGCCACCGACCAGGCTGGGCCGGTAGGGAATGGCGCCGTTCGTCGGCCACTTCAGACGCGCGCTTTCGATTAATTGTTTGAAGTAGCTGTTGAACTGCCTGGACGTGATTGCCAGATGCTCGAGGCATTGCGCGATGCTCCATTGCCTGGCATCGGGCTTCCAGTTGAGCTGCTGTTCCGAAAGTCCGCGAACCAGGTCGCTCGCCGTCGCGCTGTTCTTCTCGGCTTCCGAGACGATCGTGGCGATGAAGTCAGTCGAGTCGGTAAATTGCTTTAGTCGATCCGCTGGTGTCAAAACGCAGCTCCTGCTTTTCCGGCCGTCTGGTATTCGCGGTGGTCGCGGATCTTTTTCATCTCAGCGATGATCAATCCCAGCTCTTCGTCTTTCGTGTAGAAGTGCGGCGAGATGCGCACCCCCGCGCCGGGACGGTAATCGACAATGAATTCGCGTCGAACCAGTTCTTTGGTGATCGCGGCGGCGTTGTCGTCCCAAACTGTAATGGTGCCGCCGCGTTGGGACGGGTCTCGCGGGCTGGTGACGCGGAAACCGGCCTCTTCGGCTAATTCGATCAAGCTTTGTGTCTGCCGGATGCTTTTCTCGCGAATGGCCGCGACGCCGATTTCATTGATGACTTTGTAGCCCGATTGCGCCGCGTAAAGTGCCGGGATCGCCGGCGAGCCGTGCAGAAACCGCGTGACGTTAGGCGCGTAATGCATCTCGGCTTCGAAGGCGAACGGGTGCTCGTGCGCCATCCAGCCGGTAGTCTTTGGCTCGATCTGATCGAATAAGTCGGGCCGCACATGCAGATAACCTGCGCCCGGGCCGCCGCACAGCCACTTCACGGAACCGCCGGTGGCAAAGTCGACATTCAACTGTTTGACGTTGAACGGCACGGTGCCCGCGGATTGATAGCAGTCCAGCACGACCATGGCGCCGACTTCGTGCGCGCGTTTGGTAATCGCTTTCGCGTCCTGCAGGAAGCCGCTCTTGAAAAGCACATGCGAAATCGGAACCAGCAGCGTCTCTTCATCGATCGCCGCGAGCATTCGCTCGAGGGGAATCGTTATGCCGTCGTCGGATTTCACGCGTTCAATTCGCAACCCGTGCGCGCGCGCATGCGCCTCATACACATACATCACAGACGGGAAGTTCAACTCTTCAAAAACGATCTTGTTCCGCTTTGAGTTGGCAGCAAGCGGCAGGAACGCCGACAGAATCACTGACTGACAGATTGAGACGTTCTGGTGCATCACGACCGTGCCTGCGTCGGCGCCGATAATGCGGCCGACCTCGTTGCCAACCGTCGTGGGCATATCCCACCAGCCTTCGGCCCACGCGCGCACGCCCCGCGTCGCCCAGGCGTCGGCATACTCATGCAGCCGATCGTAAGTCGCGCGCGGCATCGCGCCGAGACTGTGCGAGATCAGGTAGACAGTCTTCTCCAGAATGGGGAATTCCGAACGCCACTTGAGCAGGTCGTCAGTCAAAGAGATTTCTCCGGTTGGTGCAAGTTAATTTATCACATTGCGGAGCGCGGGCAACCCAGCCCGCCAGAGCGCCGCATGCGCTCACCGATTTTTCGCGCTTCGCGCTCATGCGGGCAAGGATGCCCGCGCTCCCTTTGGCTCATGCTAAAGTGACCCCTTCATGTGGAAGTTTCCCAATCCGATCAAGCATCAGATACCCGAAACGCGTTGGCCAACGGCCGATGAAGCGGCCCGGTCGCTTCTGTTTCAGCCGATCGAGATTGGTTCGCTGTCGCTTGAAAGTCGCACCTGGGTGCCGGCGATGGTGCCCTGGCGCGCGACCGAAGACGGGTTCGTTACCCAGGACAACCTGGATTGGTATCGCCGATTTGCTGAAGGACGACCGGCAGCGCTCGTCGTCGAAGCCACCGGGGTTCGCGATATTGCCAGCGGTCCGTTGCTGCGCATTGGTGATGATCGATTCGTGCCCGGATTGAAAAAGCTCGTCGAAGCGGTGCGGGAAGGAAGCCGTGGTCAGACGAAACTTTTCATCCAAATCATTGATTTTCTGGCCGTCAAACGCCGGCCCGACAGGGCCAGGTATTTTGCCCGGTTCCTGAAGATCACACCGCGCCATCGTGAAACGATCGCCGAACTCACGAGCGATCCTCGATATCTGAATGGTGATGAAACCCGTGCGCGCGAATTTCTGACGCACGCTTCGGACGAAGTGTTGGAACACGTTCTTGATGAGCGCGAACTTGAATCCCTCCGCTTCGGCTATCGCGAGCGAGTCACCGACACACATCTGCCGCACATAAGCGACCTACCGCAGGTGCTGCCTCAAATCTTTGCCGATGCCGCGGGCCGCGCGCGTGAAGCCGGCTTCGACGGCGTCGAGCTTCACTACGCCCACGCTTACACCATGGCGGGCTTTCTCAGTGCTTTGAATGACCGCGCCGACGGTTACGGAGGAGAACGTGAAAATCGCGCGCGCTTGCCGCTGGAAGTGTATCGGGCGGCTCGCGAACGGGTCGGCAACGATTACGTGGTCGGTGTCAGGTTTCTCGGTGATGAAGTGATTGCGCGGGGCAATCGAATCGATGATGCGGTTTATTTCGGTGTGGAATTCGCGAGAGCCGGTTTCGATTACCTTTCGATCTCGAAAGGTGGCAAGTTCGAAGATGCCGAGCAGCCCAAAGTTGGTCAGGCGGTTTATCCGTATACCGGTCGAAGCGGTTACGAATGCATGCCAACAACTCTTTCCGATGAGCGCGGGCCATTTGGGCGTTCAGTTCCTTTGGTCGCGCAAATCAAACACGCCGTCAATGCAGCCGGATTCACAACGCCAATCGTCGCCACGGGCGGTATCACAACTTTCGAACAAGCCGAAGCGATTCTGCGAAACAACGACGCGGACATCATCGGGATGGCGCGGCAGGCGCTGGCCGATCCTGACTGGTTTCGAAAGGTGCGACTGGGTCGCGGTGAAGAAGTGCGTCGCTGCACTTACACAAATTACTGTGAAGCGCTGGACCAGGCGCACCGCCAGGTCACGTGCAAGCTTTGGGATCGAAAGCAACTCGACGAGTCAGGCGTTTCAATGGCGAGTGATGGCCGCCGGCGGTTGTTGCCGCCGGTTTGGAAGGAATAGGTAGCGAAATTGGTTCATTGAAACATTGAATCATTGAATCAATGGATCAATGATGCAATGAATCAATCCCTAATCTGCGTAATCTGTGGATGATTCCGAGTTACAGCTTCCCCGCATACTTCAACAGCCCAATCGCAAACGGCGACAGAATAATAATCACGGCAAAAACAAGAATCAGGGCGAACCCATGCTCGTCTTTCAGCGGTCCTGGAAGCCAGTCGGCGCCTGCGCGTTTCGCCGCCCGCGTATTGCCGTAATACAAATCAACGTGGCCGGAAATGAACATGCGGCTGTATGCGTACGTTTCATTTGCTAACGCCGCGAGCAACCAAACGTTGTCCTGCCAGCGAAACACTGCGTGCGCTTGCCAGATCAACCATCCCCACACCGCGATAAAGGCACCCATGAACACGTACAGAACGCCGGGGTAAAAGTATTCGCGCTCGCGAATTCCTTTGACGGTCGCGCCGACGATGATGCCGGCGCACATCCCGCCAATCTCGATGAACGTGGCATCGACAAAGAAGAACCAGATGCCACCGCCGCGTATGCTCGAGATCAAGACCAGTAACGGCCCGGAAATAGTCACCCACAGCGCAGAAGGTAAGTGCGTCGTCAGGTGATAGCGCTCGACTTGCAGCGCGTAGTAGGCGGCGATCGGAGCGAAGCCCGCGATGATCACTGCCGCCAGGGCTGAGGGCCTGACGAACCACCAGCTAATCAGCCCGAGGAAGGGAATCGTGATCAGGTAGGCAAAATGAAAGCGGCAGAGGTAACGAAGAAGTTTGGCGCGATTCTCGTCCGTCATGATGTCTTTTGCCCCCTCTCCGCATGCGGAGAGGGGGTTGGGGGTGAGGACAGGCAACTCGTTTACCCCCCTCCCCTAACCCCACCCCGCAGGTGGGGAGGGGAATTGTCATGATCGAAAAAACTCACCTTAGAAATGAGTTATTCACAGGCTATACCCGCTGCTGTAATGAAGGATTGATCCTCTCCTACGATAAGATCGTAGACCATCTCGTTTGTGAAAGTTGACTCAACGGACTCAACCACGCAGAGATGGCCCCTTTCATTAAGTATGATTTCGTCTCCAACCTTTAAGTCACCAGCGTTGCGAAAGTAAGGGCCTGCCGTGGTATTCCCCCTCTCCGCCTGCGGTGAGGGAGATATGCAGTGCCTTATCTCGTCCAGGACCGCTTTCAGATCGTGCAACACTCTTTCATTTCTGAATCGAAGAATTCGAACACCTGCTTGCCCAATCTGCCGATGCCTAATGCCATCCGCCCATTTTTGTCTGTCAGAGTCATGGACAGAACCGTCCAGTTCGATTGCCAGGAGAGCGTCCGGGGCATAAAAGTCTGCGATGTAATTACCGAGTGAATGCTGTCGGCGAAACTTAATTCCAAGCTTTTGCCCGCGAAGTTCATTCCACAGAAGTTTCTCAGCGCCCGTGGAGTTTTTTTTCAGTTCGCGGCCCAACTTCCACAATCCGCCACGCGTTCCACCCAGCCGACGTTGCACGTCGCCCCTCCCCGCCTGCGGGGAGGGGGTAGGGGTGGGGTCAACGCGCATCGCGTCCTCACCCCCCTTCCCCCTCTCCGCATGCGGAGAGGGGGAGAGGAGTCTCTGCGAAGGAGTCATCCAAATCGTTTCGGTGCTGCCCTGGACACGAATACCGATGATGCGTCCGACGTGCGGGTGTGGCTGAACGCCAATTACAGGTCTCAATCTATTGCGATGCGTCCAAACGACCTCCCCGCGCTGGATGATCTCGATCTTTTTCCATCCATCCTGCGTTTTTACCTGAGTG
>DASUTF010000142.1:0-4790 GCA_036374695.1 Pyrinomonadaceae bacterium | reverse complement strand
GCCGGGATCGGCTTTGTCGGGCTCATCGTCATAGCGCTCGGCGGTCTTGCGGTACTCATCAATCTTCGCTTCCAGCACCTGGCGTGCGTCTGCCGGCATATTCGGATTCGTCTTTAATTCAACTTCGAGATCATCCGCGGCAGTCCGCACCGTCGTCTGCCGAATCGTCTTCGCTTGATAAAAAGCCCAGGTGTCGCTGGCGTGAATGTTGTGGGCGATCATGTCTTCAAGGACATTACCGCCGCCCAGACTCGTAATCGCCAGCAGCATGGCCATGAACCCGATAACCAGAGCGGCGCGCGACTTGAACTTCTCGTCGGCACGATCGTTCGTTTCGACTATTTGCTCGGCGGCGTCAGTTGCTTCCATTGTTTTGCTTAGTTTTCAGTGCGAAGTTGGGTCCCTTCAAGGCGGACTCAATACGAACAGGCCTGAGGCCCTCACTTCTTCGGCGGTTTACTCGGCCGAATCTCGACGCGGCTGACCAGCGACCGATCGTCGTGTTGAAGCAGATTGAGTACAACACGCGCGATGTCCTGGGGTTGTAATTGCCAACTCTTCTCGTCGCTCGGCGAGTCGCCGCCGAACTCAGTGTTCACTGAGCCGGGCATGACGTAACTGACTTTGATGTTGTCGTGACGCACCTCCTGCATCAACGCTTCGCTAAAACCATTCAAGCCGAACTTCGACGCGTTGTAGGCGGCCATGCGTGGATGCGCGTTCACGCCCGCCAGCGAAGAGATGTTGATGATGTAGCCACCGCCGCGCCGCTTCATCTCGGGAATTGCTTCGCGGCAGCAGTAGAAGACGCCGAAGACATTCGTCTCAAGCACCGCGCGGAAATCCTCGGGCGAGGTTTCCTCGACTGTCTTAAAAATGCCGATCCCGGCGTTGTTGACGAGAATGTCGAGCCCGCCGAGTTCTTTAATGGTGTGAGCGATTAACCCCTTCACCTGACGGTAATCGCGAACATCGCACACGAAT
This sequence comes from Pyrinomonadaceae bacterium, assembly GCA_036374695.1. Taxonomy (GTDB): domain Bacteria; phylum Acidobacteriota; class Blastocatellia; order Pyrinomonadales; family Pyrinomonadaceae; genus UBA11740. The sequence goes on along the minus strand of DASUTF010000142.1, from coordinate 3,806 downwards.
CCGACTGCCTGACCTCCGTCACGTTGATTCAGTTGGTCGACGGCTTCGTTAAGCTCGTTTGGATGGCGAGCGCTGATGCAGACTGAGACGCCTTCGCGAAGCAACGCTTCAGCGATGCCGCGGCCGATGCCTTTCGTGCCGCCGGTGACAATCGCGGTTGTGTTCTTAAGGTCCATTCAAGCCTTTGTGCCTCTGTGTGATCTCTGTGTCTCTGTGGTTAGTCTTCCGCAAGACGATTTCACCACGGAGGCACAGAGGATTCACTGAGACAGGGAAATTTATTTCAGCTTTTCCCGGAGGCGTTCGTTCACAACTTTCGGATTCGCTTTTCCTTTTGAAGCCTTCATCACCTGCCCAACGAAGAACCCAAACAGACCTTCCTTGCCCCCGCGAAACTGTTCGACCTGATTTGAATTCGCTGCGATTACTTCATCGATGATGCTGTCGATTTCGCCGGTGTCGCTTACCTGAATCAGTCCGCGCTCTTCGACGATAGCGGCCGCAGGTTTACCGCTCCGGAACATCTCAACCAGCACATCCTTGCCCTGTTTCCCGCTAATGGTTCCTTCGTCAATCATCCGGACAAGCGCGCCGAGTTCGACTGCCGGAACCGGCGAATTGTCGGCGCTCAGTCCGGCATGCTCAAGTTCGCGCAGCAACTCAGATCGAATCCAGTTCGTCGTGGCGCGCGCATTACCGCCGCTCGCCTCCACCGCGGCTTCGTAATAATCCGCTAGCGGACGATCGCTTGTAAGTTGCGATGCATCGGCGAAAGACAAACCGTACTGTTCGGTAAAGCGCTTCGCGCGCGAGCCCGGCAATTCCGGCATCGAGGCCTGGACTCGATCGATTAATTCACTGCTGACGATCAGCGGCGGCAGATCAGGCTCAGGAAAATAACGATAGTCGTGCGCCTCTTCCTTGGAGCGCATCGGGCGCGTTTCGCTGAGCCGCTCGTCCCAGAGACGCGTTTCCTGAGTAAGCAGTCCACCGGATTCAAGCGTTTTAATGTGGCGCTCGACTTCGAACTCGATCGCCTTTTGCATGAAACGAACTGAGTTCAGGTTTTTCAGCTCGACCTTCGTGCCGAACGTCTGGTCGCCTTTGCGACGGATTGAGACGTTCGCTTCGCAGCGCAGATTTCCCTTCTCCATGTCCGCGTCCGACGCGCCCACCCATTGCAACGCGCGCCGCACGTGATTCACGTAATCGTAGGCCTCCCAGGACGAACGGAAATCGGGCTCAGTGACAATTTCAGCCAGCGGCGTGCCCGCGCGATTCAGATCGATGTAGGAATAGCGATCGACGTCCGGCAAGCCTTCGTGCACGTTCTTCCCTGCGTCTTCTTCAAGGTGGAGCCGGGTGATGCCTACGGTCATCGGCTTCCAATCACGCGCGTGGCCGGCTTCGTCACGTTCAGCCGTCATGATTTCGAGCGTGCCGTTGATCGAGAACGGTTCATCATATTGCGAGATTTGGTAACCCTTCGGGAGATCGGGGTAGAAATAATTTTTGCGCGCGAAGATCGAACGTTCCTGAATTTGGAGACCGAGCGCCAAAGCGGCACGCGCTCCCAGCTCAATCACCCTTCGATTCAAAACCGGAAGCGCACCCGGCAAACCGAGGCACACCGGACACGTGTTCGAGTTCGGCTCATCGCCAAAGCGCGTCGAGCATCCGCAAAAGATTTTCGATTCGGTGCTGAGTTGGGCGTGGACTTCCAGCCCGATGATAGTTTCCCAGTCGCTCATAGTTTCGAGTTTCGAGTTTAAAGTTTCGAGTTAAGAAATCAAGTGCGGAGCATACCCTCAAGCACACCTGAAACCGAACTCGAAACTGGTAACCCGAAACTCGAAACTAATTTTCTACGGTTCTAACCATTTTTGCGGCACGCGCGCATCACGGGCTTCGTCTTCCAACGCTTGCCACTGCGCCATCAGCCCCGCTCGTCGCATCAGCAAATCATCCAGGCGACGAGTGAGATCCGCGTGTTGCATGGACTTATCGACATCGTAAGGTGACGTCGGATAGCCATAGGGATTTTGGTTGGGGTAACCGTAAGGACCCTGACCCGGATAGCCATACGGATACTGGTTCGGGTATCCGTACGGGTTCTGACCTGGATAGCCGTTAGGGTATTGTCCGTTCGGATACCCGTAAGGATTTTGTGGCGGTCCGAAGATCGGCGGAGTCGTCTGGCGCCGATTGCGACGTCCCCAACGATCCCGCGTCCACGGCCCATAGTCCGGCCAGGACGGATAGACTTGAATAATACTGCCCGTGACGCGCGACGATTCTTTGATCTCATTTAACCGCGCCCGAACGTAGTTGAGTTGATTATCAACCGTCGCGATCTCAGTGCGCAGTTCCCGCGCGCGCCCGCGCCAAAATGACTCTTCGCGCGAGGTAGCGGCGGCCTGGTCGCGCAGTTCGGAACGGAAGATCCTCTCTTCCTCCTGCTGACGCAGACGCGTTTCGGCGACCGTGGGCAGGCCCAACTGCAAACGGCGCTTTTCGTACGCTTGCTCGCTTTCAAGCCGGCGCTGGCGAATTGCGGCCAGGTCGCTGTTAGTCACGGTTCTGGTGGCTTGAGGCGCAGGCTCAGAAGGCTGGGTCGTTTGCGAAGCCTGTGCCCGCTGCTGCGCAATCTGACTGCGCCTGAAAAAGCTTCCCCAGGGTTCGTTGTTGGCGCGTTCAGTGGCGCCGATATCAATCAGGCTTACCAGGATTGTCTTCTGAACACCCGGCGACATTTCATAGGTTAAAGTTGTTCTCGTGACTGTGAACTCATCAGGTATTTCCATCCGGTTACCATTGCGAAACACCAGCGTGTAAGCGCTGGCCGCAACTGCGAATGCGCAAATCAGCACGACGACAATTCCCGATTTAAGCAAAAGTGATCGCACGGAGACCCCTTTATCTAACAAACGATTCCTGAGCATGATAAGTACCGCCTTTCTAACTCCGCCAATTTTGGGGCCGCCGCACTCAGCCGGACGTTGGTGGATCCGCAATTACCTGTTCTGACTCGGGGAAGACTTCACGTAACTGTTGCGCGCCTTCACCGCGAGGTTCGGTTGGCGCACGCGCACGCGAATCGCGCGCCGCTCGCCATCTGCCACGCTCGCGGTCTTCGGGTAATAGCCGAGCGTGTATTGCCGGCGCAACTCTTCAGCGATCGCAGTGAACGAATCGGCCAACTGTTTCGTGTCCTTCGCCGGATAGAGACGCCCGCCGGTCTTGTCGGCCAACGCGTGCAGATATGCATTCGCCCGTTCGTAGTCTTCTTTGGTTGTGCCGGGCATGGGCGCGCTGTTCGCGGGCGCGTTATACGTTTGCGTCGAGCTGGACGATCCAAAAATGCCTCGTTTAGTAGTTGTCACTGTGACCGTGCCCTGGCCGCTGCCTTGCATCGCGCGCATGTAGTCCGTGGTGTCGTATTGAACCGGATAGATGAGCGCGTCCAGCTCTTCAACCTGCTCCAGCGTGCTTTGATACGAAGCCTGCTGACTCGCCGTATCGACACCGTCGGTGAACAGCACAATCGCCTTCCGGCCTTTGATCCGGTTCAAGCGTTCGGCGATCGTCAGATTCACCGCGTCGTACAAGCGCGTCGCTGTTCCGGTGTGGGCGAATTCTTCGATGGTCTCTTCCATCAAAGCCAGGTCGTTCGTCGGTTCGGTCAGCAGCAACACTTCGCTGTTGAAAGTGACGACTAATACGCGATCCTGCGGCCGCAGTTGCTTCGCGAACTCAAGTGCTGCGGCCTTGATCTCGGACAGTTTGAACTGCGTCGATGCCGAAGT
>DASUTF010000141.1:0-23035 GCA_036374695.1 Pyrinomonadaceae bacterium | reverse complement strand
TACCGCCGACGTTGACGCCGCGCAAAAACGCCACGTATGTCTGCTTTCTCGGCACGCTCATGCGCGAATGACTCCGATTGCCTGGCCGGTCATGACTTCTTTGCCGTCCTGATTTCGGCAGACGAATTCGGTGCGGACGTTTGTGTAGCGTTCCATCGCTTCGAATTCAACGACGGTGCATACGCAGGTGATTGTGTCGCCGGCAAACACCGGGCGATAAAACTGAAATTTCATTTCGCGGGCGATGAAGTTCATGTCGCCGCCAAGCTTGGTGGGGATCGTCGCGGTCAAAAGGCCGTGAACCATCAACCGTCCCTGTTCGTCGGGGGTTACATGGTGGATCCCTTCGTCGCCGGAGACGCGATTGAACAAACGAATGTCGTCTTCGGTAAAGGAGCGTGTCCAGGAAATGGTGTCGCCAATTTTCATATCTGTTGCAGGATAATTTTTGCGATCGAGAAGTAAATTACCAGGCCCGTCGCATCGACGAGCGTGGTAATCAAAGGCGCAGAGAGAACGGCCGGATCTACGCCGAACCGTTCGGCAATGATCGGAACCAAAGCCCCGACGGTCGTTGACCAGAGACAGATTGCCAGCATCGTAACCGCCACGGTCAGCGCCAGGGCGATCGGCACCTGCCAAATCAACGCCTGTACAAATGCGATCGGCGCGACCAGCAATCCGACAATCATTCCCGTCGAAGCTTCGCGCAGAACCACCCGCCACGCGTGACGGATGCGGATTTCGCCGAGCGCCAGGCTGCGAATCACAGTCATTACTGTTTGGGCGCCGGCATTCCCGCCGGTGCCGATCAAAAGCGGAATGAAGAACGACAGGGCCACGACGGCGGCCAGCTCATCTTCGAAGCGATGCAGCACGGCGCTGGTCATGGTGCCGGCGACGAACAGAAGCAGCAGCCAACCGATTCGCTTGCGCACCACGCGACTAATCGGATTGTCGAAGTAAGGCTTGTCCAAAGCGCCGGGCTCGACGCCGGCCATCCGCAAAATGTCTTCGGTCTGTTCCTCGACCAGCACGTCGATCACGTCATCGACGGTCACAAAGCCGACGACACTGCCGTCCTTCTCCAGCACCGGCACGGCGAGCAGGTTGTACTTCGCGATCTTCTTCGCCACCAGCTCCTGATCGTCGAGCGCATTCACGGTCACTGGCTTGCGGCGCATCACTTCGGTCACCGGCGCAGTCAGCTCAGCCATCACCAGATCGCGCAAAGACACTGCGCCGAGCAGCGCGTTGGTTTTTTCAGACAGAACGTAGCACGCGTAAATCGATTCCTTCTCGCGCGCGACCGCGCGGATGTGTTTCAGAGCCTCGCCGACCGTCAGCTTCGAATCGAGCCGCACAAACTCGGTGGTCATGATGCCGCCCGCGGTGTGCGCCGGATATTGAAGCAAGCCTTCCAGCTCTTTGCGGATTTCCGGAGTCAGTTTCGGCAGGACTCGATGACACTCATGCAGACCCATCCGCTGGATGACGTCCGTGCGTTCGTCCGCTGAGAGGCCTTCCAGTATTTGCGCGACCCGTTCCGGCTCCAGTTGTTCCAGAATCGCCGCGCGGCGGCGCATCTCTGAATGATCGAAAAGTTCGATTACACGTGAGATGGGCAGCATTGAAATGACCGTTGCCGCTTCAGCCAGCAGCAACTGGTTAAGCAACTCAGCCAAATCGGCCGCGTCGAGGTGCGCGAGTTGTTGCGAAATCCCGACCGAACTTTCATCCAGCCGCAGATGGATTCGCTCCAGAAGTTTGTGCAGGTCTTTTTGAGGCACGAGTCACCTCCAGTTTGCGCAGACACGAATAGGTTTGAGCTTCGCATCATACGCGGGGCAAAGCTCGGGGCAAACAAATTCTTTTTGGAGTTACTCTACCGTCTCGGCCAGATTAGATTTGTACTTGGTGTTGGTTTGGCGATCGGTCAGTTCGATATAAACCCAGCTCGGCGGAGCAGTCCCCACCTCGACGGCAAACCAAATGTTGCTCAGGTCGGCAGGCTTACTCAGCGCGCAGAATCCGTTGAGCCGGTTTCCCTTCTGGTCATAAATATCGACCCACGTGCGAGCGGCCTTGGTGTTTTTTCCGCAGGGCGGCAAACTCGGCGAGGGCGCAAAGAAATCCGCCGGGTACGCGTCTTTGTTGAAGACGTCGTAATGGTAGCGGATGAACTGCTTGGGCCCCTCTTGATGGGTTTCGATACCCGTTAGATAAAGGACGGGATTGGGTAATGGGCGCTGCGGCGAGCTGCCAGTTCGCTCAGTAATAAACAAGACTAAAAAGAGCGGCAGTAGCACAAGCAGTCTTAGTATATTGGAAGTCATGACTGGTCTCCTTTTGCGGGCTGGAACGATTAGTGCTGCCGATTCTAGGCCGATTACCGCCACTGTCAACTGTTTTGCTCCTGAGTTAAAGGGACAATCACGGCCACAGATTCTGTATCACTCACGACGCGCGAAGAGTGGCCCAGGCCTGTTGTATCTTCTACCAACAGCGCGCTGCCGGCGGCGAAATGCCGGGATTCGCCATCGCTTGCCGTTACCTCCCATTCACCGCTAAGCACAACGAACATGTTGCGCGCAGACGAAACGTGAAAGTCGCTGGCCCACCCCGCCGGCGCGCGCATAAACGCGACCTGGGATGCAGGAAGCGGCGCGGAAAAATCAAGCGGCGCGGCTGATTGTACGTAATCGGTGGCCGTGAACTCGATCTCGATGTCGTCGAAGCGCGATTCGCCGCTGTCGTCGGCGAACAATCTTGCATATCTCATGCTTTTTTCGTTGCGAGGTGGCACAGACTTTAGTCTGTGATCCTGGATTTTCAAACCCATACTGAGGTCTGTGCCACTCAATCAGAACAATTTTCTCATGGGGTTTGTTGTCCGATCATAAATATTCCGTTGTACCGGCGCCGGCGGAAAGCTGATTGCCTCTATCAATCAAGAACACTGGAATTGTACGAACGGGGAACAGTAAAAAATGAATGACGCTCTCATGAAACAGCAGAAAGCCACGAACGAAATGCCACCAACCGAGCTTTCGGAGCCGCATTTTGACGAGATTGCGGTTTTGATCGCCCAGCCCGTCGAGCCGATTGCACAACACAAGCGCGATTGGTTTGGGTGGTTGGAAAAACCCCGAATGATGATCGCAATACTTGTCGTTGCCGGGTTGTTGGGAACGACGGCGCTCGCGCTCACCTTGCTATTGCAGCCTCAGCCTCATGTGGACTCTGCCGCGACGGAGATTAAGGTCGATGAATCTCCGGCGGAGCCTGGATCGCCACTGGGCGCGATTACCGAACAGTTGGAGTCGACTGCGCCTCGACCGAAAAAGCGCAAGGCTCGCCCTGCTGCTTTGTCTAATACGAAGCCTGTCGCGCGGCGTGTCGGTGTGATTTACGGCGGTTCGTCTGATCGTCCGTAACACCTCTTACATTCTGGATTTACTCGGTACGCACGCCTCTGGCGTGCAAGCACTCCGGAGGAGTGCGTACCGTGCGCGCCGTTTGGGACGCGCTGCTTCGTTTTATATAATGCGCGCGCGTTCACCGCAGCATCTCGGGAGGTTACTCAATGCCTAGTCCAAACCAGATCAAGGTTCAGGCCGGCGATAATCTTTTGTTGGTCGGCACTATGAAAGGCGCATTTCTTTTTCGCGGCGATGCGAAGCGCGAGCGTTGGGAAGAGGCGGGCCCGTATTTTCCGGGACGGAGCGTTTACGCGCTGACATACGATGGCCGCAACGGCCGGCAGAAGCTTTGGGCAGCGGTGAACAGCCCTTACTGGGGATCGTTCCTGAGTTCGTCGGACGATTTTGGAAAGACGTGGAGCGAACCCGAGTCCTACAACATCAAATTTCCCGAAGGCTCAGACGTTTCCCTGAAACAGGTTTGGCAGATTGTTCCGGATCCGCACGAAGCGGACACGCTTTATTGCGGCGTCGAACCCGCCGCCCTTTTCAAATCAACCGACGGCGGCGAGACGTGGTCGCTTAATCGCGGCCTCTTCGATCATCCGCATCGTCCGCAGTGGCAACCGGGCGGTGGCGGACTTTGCCTGCACACGATTCTTCCCGATCCGTCGAGTGTGAAAAGAATGTTCGTGGCGATCTCGACCGGAGGGGTCTATCGAACCGACGACGGCGGCGAGAATTGGCAGCCGCGCAACCAGGGAATCTGCGCGCGCTTCCTGCCTCCCGATCAGCAATACCCGGAGTGGGGACAGTGCGTGCACAAAGTCGTCAGCCATCCGTCCGTACCTGATCGGATGTTTCTACAGCATCACTGGGGCGTTTATCGCAGTGACGATGCGGGCGACTCGTGGCAGGACATCGGCAAAGGACTGCCCTCGGATTTTGGTTTCGCGATGGAAATGGATCCCCACGACGCGAACACCGTTTACATCATTCCGATCGAGTCCGACGAGTTTCGCTGCACGCCCGAAGCAAAGTTGCGCGTGTATCGCACGAAAAACGGCGGCGAATCATGGGAGCCGCTGACTGAGGGTCTGCCGCAGGAAGACGCCTGGGAAACTATCCTGCGCGACAACATGTCGTCGGATTCGGCCAATCCGACCGGGCTGTATTTCGGCACGCGCAGTGGGAAAGTTTTCGGATCGAACAATGGGGGCGATTCGTGGGCGGCGATTCGCGAAGGCCTGCCGCCGATTACCTGCGTAAAGACTGCGACAGTGACTTAAGCGTGTCAGAAGCCCGACCGTAAGGGAGGGCCCGCGTGGGTAACGCGCGTGGAGTGGTTGCCAGGGAGGGCACGCGTCAGAATTCTTCACCGCGAAGACACAAAGTCACAAAGCCTTTTAGTTCTTTGCTTCGTGTCTTTGTGCCTTTGTGGTTAGAATCGCGTTCGCCAAAGTTGCCCTCGCTAAAAGCCGGGCTTCCGACACCATTTCACAACCCTTAAAGGTGAACTCAATGAGAATCCGAATTCCGGCGGTTGCGCTCTTAACTCTGCTACTCAGCTCGCTATCCTTCGCGCAGGAAAACAAGCTCGTCCAATTTCACATGGCGATCGTTAAGAAGGGCCCTAACTGGACTGATGCGAAGACTGCCGAAGCTCAGAAAGTGCGCGAGGAACATCTGAGTTACGTCATGTCTTTACTCGGCTCCGGAAAGGCAGTGGTCGCCGGCCCGTTCGGCAACGACGACGAGATCCAGGGAATCTTTATTTTTCGTGCAGCGAGTGCTGACGAGGCGAAGAGTTGGGCCGACGCGGATCCGGCAGCGAAAGCCGGCCATCACTTAAACGAAATGCATCAATGGTGGTCGGAAGACATTTTTGGAAAAGCCGCCACGCCGATGAAGCTTGAGACTGTGTATTTCGGATTTCTCAAGAGAGGTCCTAACCGAAAAGAAGGCGACGGCCAGACTCCGGAGGTCCAGGAGTTACAGAAAGCGCACATCGCGAACATCAATCGGCTGGCGGAAGCCAAAAAGCTTGTGATGGCCGGTCCGTTCGGTGGCAACGGCGACTTGCGCGGCATCTTCGTATTCCGCGTGGGTTCACTGAAGGAAGCTCAGGATCTCGCGGCCACTGATCCGATGATCAAAATCGATCGGCTGCGACTGGAACTGCACGAGTGGACAGTGCCGGCGGGTGTGATTCCTTAGGAACGCATTGCGATTAGTTTCTTAGGGGCTGCGTTTTGTTTAATGACTCAATTGCAAAGCGATTTCAAGCCCTTCGCTCGTACTATTTCTCTTACGTGGATCAAGAACTAAATAAGCGCGTACAGGATTCCACGCGCAGCACATCTCTGATGATTTGCTGGTGCGCAATTCATACTTACCAGAAGGTATATTCGTGAAGCAAAATTTCCCGTCGGTTCCCGTCTTGCAAGCGGCGATTCTCTTTTGGCGGATAGGCTTTTGTTTTAATCCCTTCCAACTACGAAGCACGTTTTCTGGCTTATTATAAATTTCAACCAGGGCGTCAGGCATGGGTTTACCGTCAGGATATTGGATAACGCCATGAACGGTTTTATAGACTTTATCGTCATTCATGGTCACTTCGCCGCTGCTCCAATAGGTGGCCTCCTCAGCAGCGGGCTTGATGCAAGTGCATGTATTCTTTTGATAGAAGGCGCTTGCCAGGAACAGCAGTAAAAGGGTCGGCACTTTCATTTCATACATTCAGAAGCTGCGCCTAACGACAGTAGGGCGGCCTCTCGTCTCTTACTTCTCGGCGGCATACTTCGAAAGCATGGCGCCCATCTCAGCCCGCGGCATCGCAAACTTCACACTCACTTCTTTTTCTTTTGAGCTGACCTGCGTGTGGTTGTAGTAAACCTCTTCGTCCTTGCCGCGTTTTGCCAGTCGTCCCAGGACGATCATCAAACCGTAGGTCCTTTCCAGTTGCCGGGCTCGCTCTTCCGAATCAACTTCAGTGGCGGCCACAATCTCAACGGTGGTCTGATCCAACTTTACGGAGACTCGCAGGTGCTTCGCGTCTTCCAGGAAGACCAGCACGCCGCTGTCGCTGAGGGCCGCGATAAACTCCAGCGCCGTGGTCTCAAGCACTTTGTCTCCGCGTTTGTCGGTGACCTTCGCGTTCATTAGTTTGCCGTCAGGAGAGCGATCGGCTTCGACAGTCAGTTCGATCACGCCGTCAAGATTCAACTTCTTCTCATCACGCCTCTTCTTGGCGGCCTTAAGTAGATCGGTGAACGGACGGGTATTGATTTCGTTCGGCCGTTTGACGTTGTTCTGGGCAGCGACTTTGTCCAGTTCCTCTTCAGCCTTCTTTCGCGCAGCTTCCTCTTCAGCATTCGGAGAGGGCGCCGGCGTCGCGTTACTTGCCACAAGAGGGGAAGCAGTCGCTGCCGGCGAAGGCACGACAACCGGATCGAGCTGCGCCGGGGGCACTGGCACCGGCGTGAATGGAGCACTCGCAACCATCGGCGGCGTAGGCGTCGGTGACGGAAGCGGCATCTCGCCGTTCGCCACCATGAAGTAGCCGTCGGGATAACGAAATTGTTCGGTGGTGATTTCCGTAATCTCGCCGAGGTTTTCGATTTCAGTCTTGTCGTACGGCCGATCGACGATGCTGCTGTCTGCAAAAATGGTCGCGATGCCCAGCGTATTGCGGACCTGCGGGATCATGACGATGACGAAAATCGCAAAAAGATGCCACGCAATCGAGCCGGCCAGAAGCCACCTGACGCGCGGCCAAAACGGCTCGCGGTTGACTTCAAAGCTTTCGAAAAGTTCCGCTGTACTGCTGAATTCCAACATTGATTCCTTTAAAGAGTGCTTAGACGCTACCCGCCTCGATGGCGTTGCGAACACGCAAATGAAATAGTAGACGCCAGACAAGTAGGCCGCAACCGCGAGTGGCACAGACTTCAGTCTGTGTTCCAATAATAATGAGACGCGCGTGGGTTGAAACCACAGACTGAAGTCTGTGCCACCACGCCAAATAGTTCCGTGACGCGCGCTGGACTACAATCAGTTTATGCGCCGCTCAGGTCGAGATCATCGCGAGGGCAAGCCATTTCGCAAACGCCGGCGTCACGACGGCCGCGCAGACACTTCGAAACGGCCCGCGCGCGAAAGGACAGAACCGCCCGGCGCGGTCAGCGGCGGAAACTACGAACGCGAGTTGCAGACTCTGCTCGGCGGCATTGGCACCCCTAAGCCCGCACCTTTCAAGCCCGATCCATTTCAGCTGGAAGCGCTGGCGGCGCTCGAGTTTGAAGATGTGCTGGTGACGGCGCCGACCGGCAGCGGCAAGACCTGGATCGCGCGTGAAGAGATTCGGCGGCTGCTCGAGGCGGGCAAGCGCGCCTGGTACACGACGCCGCTCAAGGCGCTCACGAATTCGAAGTATCAGGAGTTCGGCGCAGAGTTCGGCACAGAGCGCGTCGGAATTCTCACCGGCGATCGCAAAGAAAACGCCGACGCGCCGCTGATCGTGGGCACGACGGAAATTTTCCGCAATCAACTTTTCGACGCGCTGCGCGGCGGCGAAAACGTGCGCGTCGATCTCGTGATCTTTGATGAAGCGCATTACCTCGGTGACGAAGATCGCGGCCACGTCTGGGAAGAGGCAATCATCCTCACGCCGTCGCGCATTCGCATGCTACTGCTGTCCGCGACGATTGGTAATGCTGACGAATTGGCAAGATGGATCGAAGAATTACGCGGCGTGCGCTGTGGCGTTGTCACGCGACCGGGCGCGCGGCCGGTGCCCCTGCGTTCGGCCTTTCTGATGCCGGACAAAAGACTGGTGCCGCTGTTAGGTAAAACCGGAAAATTGAATCAAGAGATTGCTGCCTTGGCCGAGCCGCGAGATGAGACACGCCGCCCGCGCCGAGATTCCTATCGACGACGATGAAGCGGCTCGCCGCCAGATTTAAGCCAAAATAAGCACTCTTGCTTCCATTGCGTCGCTTAGATACATGAACTTGAGTGGCTACATCGCGCGGTTCGCCGCCGGAGTCTCTGATTCTTTTCGTCCTCTTCGCGAGAGGGAACTGCCGAGCCAACCACCAAGGCATCCTGCCAGCAATATCAACAGAACCCCGATTAAACTAAATGCTTCTCGTCGCCAATCGTTGACCGCGTCCGCCCCGAGGAAGAGCATCAAGAGAAGCATTGGAGGCCAGATGGCAAATAGCCACAGACCCAACCGCCAGCTTATGTTTGGCCAAACGAACCCTAACGCTACGCCACTAACTCCGTGGAATGCGATAGCCAACACCAAATACCACGACGAGTGTTCACCGAACAGAAAACTGCTGAGGAACGGCAGCGTTAGGAATAGTGTTATACCCAACAGGACGGCTACAATCTTTCCGCGCAGGGCACTAACGTTTACTGTTCCAGCATCCGTCATAAGGTAGTCGAGGCGCGTCCAGCCTCTGACACTTCCGGTGCGTCTTCGTTCTTCATCGAATGTCAGAGCTACTCCGCCTAACGTAATGGTGAGTATGCTGTTTCCTGTCGCGTCTTCGTAGTTGTAAAACGGCCTCAACCAGCACGGTCCCGTCGGATTTGCTCCTCTCCTGTCCGAGGAATAATACGAGCCCTCGGGTTCGAATCTCGATTCGGTGCTCTCCGGACTGTCAGGTGGTGGCGGGTCGGTTGTTTCAAATTTTGGCAACCTCAAAACAGTTGATCGAAGATTAACGACCCTTCCCCATTTTGATATTGTCCCGTGAGCTGCATGAGCGTTCCGCCGCCGGGCTGTGCGATCTTAGTCGTGGAAACCGTCAGATCTTGAGCCGCGGGCGTCGAACGCTTTGGATTTGTTCGAGGTTTATTCCGTTCTGAATAAGATGGAAAGGTGATGAAACAGATCGAGCATACGATTAGCGCGATGATTCCAATGCGGGTTAACATTTCAACTCCTCCGAAGTTATCGGGTTAATGTCAGGAGGCTTGACCCTTGGAATGGAACACCTACTGGTAGATCGGGGAATCACTTACTTACTCTCCTCGCTCAAGTCGTTGGTTAACGGGACCTAACAGTTCGATTGCGAATAATTTGCGACAACTCAAAATGCGGACGACCGACGAGGGCGAGAGGCAACAGCCATGAAACTTCGCATGCCGGAAATGCCGCCGGCGACATTGTTGACGGCGCTGGGCTCGTACAATTTGCTGCCGGCGATCGTTTTCCTGCCGACGCGCCGGCGGTGCGATGAAGCGGCGACGGAAGCAGCGCTAAGCCGGCGGGGGTCGACCGATGATCGCCGTGAGGCGCGCCTGGATTTCATGCGCAGCTTTGTTGAGCAATATCCCGAAATTCGAGATCATCGGCATTGGGACGCGATTGTTCGCTCAGGAGTTGCGTCGCATCACGCCGGTCACATGCCGGCCTGGAAGCTGGTCATTGAAAAAATGATGAGCGCGGGTCTGCTGGATGCCATCTTTGCGACGGCAACGGTGGCCGCGGGTGTAGATTTTCCGGCGCGGACAGTGGTGATTACCGTCGCAGATCGCCGCGGCAATCGAGGCTGGGAGTCTTTGACCGCTTCTGAGTTGCAGCAGATGACCGGCCGCGCCGGTCGCCGCGGCAAAGACAAAGTTGGGTTTGTGATCGCCGCGCCGGGACTGCATCAGAATCCGCAACGCATCGCTGAACTTCTCGCCGCGCCCCCCGACGATTTGGAAAGTCAGTTCCGCGCGACGTACACGTCGCTGCTCAACTTGCTCGACGCGTTCGGCAGCTTTGCGCAGGTGCGCGACATTGCCGAGCGAAGTTTTGCTTACCGCAATCTGCTGCCGCGAATTCATGCGCTCGAAAAACAGCGCGAAGAAAAGAAGAAACGAATTCGTGACGGGCTCGCGCAGGCGGGCATCAACCTGCCGGTCGAAAGTGTTTTAGCGCTCGAGCGCCTGGCGAGCGCGCGCGCACGTTTGTTGGAAGGCACGCCGCAGACGCGCCGCGAGATGCGGCAGCGATGGCTGAACAAAGTGGCGCAGCCGGGACGCGTCGTCGCGGTCGGACGCAGCGGCCGGCGGCTCGCACTTGTGATCACGCGCACGCCCGACGGTGTCACCGCGATGCGTGAAGACGGGCGGTTCGCATCATTTCCGTTGCAGCGCGTCGGCCGTGTGTTTGCGCCTATCTACTCAACGCGACCCGAAAAGGCGGAAGAAGCGTTTGATGAGATTCACGATCGCGGCCAGGAACTCGCGTTAGCCGAGCCGCGTTTGCGCGACGAGCAAGCCGGAGAAGCTGACGCTTTAAAAATACTAAACGATGCCATCGATTCATTAGCGCCGGGCGAAGCCGGCGATACCGGCCGCGAGGCGATCGTTCAAATACTCTGGTCGCTTCAGGCGGAAGCGGCGGGCATCGAGCACGCGAATCGGCAAATCGCAGGGTTGCGAAGCGAAATTTGGGAGCCGTTCGAACGTTGCGCGACGGTGCTGGAACAGTTCGGCTATCTCGATTTTGCGAAGGAACAGGTTACCGAACGTGGCAAGTGGCTCGCGGACTTGCGCGTCGATCGGCCTTTACTGATTGGCGAAGCTTTACAGCGCAACTTGTTTGCTTCGCTTGATGCCACGCGCGCCGCGGCGCTGATCGCTGCGCTCGCCGCTGACGAGGATCGAGACTACGGCGAGCTGGAACTCGACGACGCGATTGTGCGTCTGCTCGTGCAGTTCGAAGAAATCTCGTTCGAGGTTTCGAACGAAGAATGGAAGCAGGGGATCGAAGCCGCGCCGGAGATTAACTTCTCGGCCGCCGCCGCCGCCGCGCACTGGGCCGGCGGAATTGATTGGCAGGAGCTGGTGCACGAAACGCGCGCCGAGGAAGGCGACCTGGTGCGGCTTTTGTCGCGCACCGGCGAGGCCCTGCTGCAAATTGCCGGCTTGCGGGACACGCATCCGCAGGCAGCGGCGCTCGCGTCTCAGGCTGCGGAAATTGTTCTGCGCGAGCCGATCAGATAGGGGACTTCGGTACGCACGCCTCTGGCGTGCTAAAGCGAGACCAGAAAGCACGCCAGAGGCGTGCGTACCGGCTGTCGCCTTTGCAGGGAGGCCAACCCGGAGCGGTGTCGCTCAACGGACGCTCCGCGGCATGTTGGCGCCGACAGACCAGGAAGGGCTTGGTTAAAACGGCGAGCCTGTGCTGAGGAGAACATCGTTATGTATCTCTTAAAGGCCACTTTGATCCTGAAGATAGTCTTAACTATCGGTTGGTCTGCACCTCTCTTGTTTTTTACCAAAACGCATTTCGAAACGTTGGGTATGCCTGAGCCAAAGCCGGTCATGTTTACCCGCCTTCTGGGTGCGGCTTTTCTGGCACTCCTCGTGGGTTATGCCCTCGGCTTACGCGATCTTTA
Organism: Pyrinomonadaceae bacterium; assembly: GCA_036374695.1. GTDB lineage: Bacteria > Acidobacteriota > Blastocatellia > Pyrinomonadales > Pyrinomonadaceae > UBA11740. Next base: position 11,208 of record DASUTF010000141.1, on the reverse strand, counting down.
TCGAGGTGAGATGCCTGTTAACACTATGCGGGTGGGCATTGTAAGTAATGGCCTGGCATGCTTGATTCTGATTTGTTTTGGCTTTCAAGGCACGTGGAGTACCTGGACTAACGTGGCCGTGTATTGCATGTGGAGTTCAGCCATATTCACCGGTTTGATTACGGTATTGCTCGTCATTAGCATCTTACGATTCGGCGGGGGCAAGAATGTTTGAGTCCTGAGTCAGCCTCACCTTCTGGGCCGTCTCCTGCTGTGCTAGGATTTACCCAACATGGAAGTCCTCTTAGCAAACGAATACGGATTTTGTTTTGGCGTCGAACGCGCCGTGGAAATGGTTGAAGACGCGCTCGGAGTTGGTGCGCCGGTGCGCACGCTCGGGCCGTTGATTCACAACACGCAGGAAATGCAGCGATTAGAGTGCGAAGGGGTCGCGACGATTCAGGATCCCGAGCAAGTCAAAGCTGACGAGATTGCCGTGATTCGCGCGCATGGCGTGACGCCGCAAGTGCAGGCCGAACTGGAAAGACGCGCGGCGCAGGTTGTGGATGCGACCTGTCCGTTTGTGACGCGCGTGCAGCGTCTGGCAGAGCGCGCCGCGAAAGACGGCCGGCATGTCATCGTCGCGGGCAATCCGGATCATCCGGAGATGATTGGCGTCGTAGGTTACGCGCCGGACAACACATACGTGGTGCGCGATGCGGATGAAGTTGCAGCTTTGCCGCCCTTGCACGCGCCGTTGGTCGTTTCGCAAACGACGCTGAAGCTCAAGACATTCATCGAAGTTGCGGAAGCGGTGAGAGCCAAAGCCGACGCTGAACCGCAGGTCGTCAACACCATCTGTTCAGCCACGCGCGATCGGCAGGACGCGGCGCGCGCCCTCGCGGGACTGGTGGACGTTTTCTACATCATCGGTGGCAAGCATTCTTCAAACAGCATCAAGCTGCTCGCCGTCTGCGAAGAGCAATGCGTGAAGAGTTTCCTCATCGAAACTCAGGACGAGATCGATCCCAGGGACTTGCAAGGCGCGAAACGCGTCGGCGTGACGGCGGGCGCATCCACTCCGAACTGGCTCATCGACCAGGTGGTAAAGCGCCTGCGCGACTTCGGCAGTCAGGGAAACGGCAACGGTGCCGGTGTTAACTAAAGCTCGTCCAGCGCACTAATCGAAAAGTGATTTTTACCGGCGGGCTGCTGCCCGCCGACTCGTTTTTGGTGGAACTGCGATTCGTCTCCAGACTCGGGCTGCATCGTCAATGCTCGTCCCGCTGCTCAAAGAACTCGATGAGAACATCCTCCGGGACCCCGCGTTGGTTCCCGCGCTCTTCGATCGACTGACCGCGCGCCAACGTGAACTGGGCCTGGTCTTTGGCGATCGTCCCACCTGTCCCTTTCTTCGACCGCACATCCTTTCTCGCTCGCAGTACGACGAGGTGGCGCGCGCGGCGCAAACTGTCGCGGCGGCAGTTGAGAAGCTGGTGCCGCGCGCTTTGGTTGATGATGAGTTGCTCGCGACCCTCGGTTTAACAGAACGCGAGTCGCAAATGGCGCGCATCGATCCGGGCTATTCGCGGCTTTGCGTTTCAAGCCGGCTCGACTCGTATCTGTCCGACGAGGGCTTTCAATTTCTCGAATACAACGCTGAGACGCCGGCCGGTGTCGGCGATCAGGTGCAGCTTGAAAAGGTGCTGTTCGAATTCGAACACATGAAAGCTCTGCTGGACGGCCATGCCCACTGGCGGCCCGAACCGCACAAGCGTTTGTTGACCGCGTTGCTTGATGCCTATCGCGATTGGGGCGGCCAGGAGGAGCGTCCGCATATTGCGATAGTTGACTGGAAGGGCGTAAAGACAGAGAGCGAATTCGTCATTCTCAAGGAGTATTTCGCGGTCGAGGGCTATCAGACGGTCATTGCTGATCCGCGTGATCTAACCTACAGCGGTGGACGCCTGAGATGCGGAGCCTTTCATATCGACATCGTTTACAAACGCGTTGTCACTCACGAATTTCTCGATCGCTGCGATAAGAATCATCCGCTGGCTCGCGCTTACGCCGATGGGCAAGTGTGCGTGGCAAATTCATTTCGCACGAAAATCGCCCACAAGAAGGCAGTCTTCGCGATTCTCAGCGATCCGAACTACGCCGAACTTTTCACGCCGCATGAAATCGAAACGTTTCAGCGTCATATTCCCTGGACCCGGCGGCTGGCCCCCGGCCGGACGACATTTGAAAACGCTGAGCGAGACTTAATGGACGTGGTTCGCGTCGAGCGTGAGCGGCTGGTGCTGAAACCAAATGACGACTACGGCGGGCACGGTGTCGTTATCGGCTGGGAGACTTCGAAAGATGACTGGGAGCAGGCGATTTCTTTGGCGCTCAGGCGACCGTACGTTGTGCAGAAGCGTGTGCCGCTCCGTAAAACCGCCATTCCATCGTTCGCTGGCGTCGTGCAGCTGGAAGAAATGTTTATTGACTTCAATCCGTTTCTATTTCATAACGAAGTCGAAGGTGCGTTGATTCGCTTGTCATCATCGTCGCTTCTGAACGTCACTTCCGGCGGCGGTCAGACCGCCTTGCTTGTCCTGGAGGGAATGTAGCTTGAACTCTGAATCCGTTCGCGCACACTGTCTGTCGTTTCCGCATGCGACAGAGAATGTTCAGTGGGGCAACGATCTCGTTTTTAAGATCGCCGGGAAGATGTTCGCGGTGATGGTGCTTGAGCCACCAGCGAAATACGTGCTGTCGTTCAAGTGCACCGAAGAGAAATTCAACGAGCTTACAGAACAGGACGGAATCGATCCAGCGCCGTACATGGCCCGCAACAAATGGGCGGCGCTCGAACGATTTGATGTGTTAAGCGATCGCGAGCTGAAGGAACTGCTGCGAAACTCCTACCAACTCGTCTTCGACAAGCTGCCAAAGAAGCTTCGCACGCAACTGGCCGGAGAAGCTGACGCTCGCCCCGGCCAGTCGCGCGGACGCAAGAAAAAGTCTTAGGAAATCTTCAACGAGTCGAGAAACTTCGTCGCGTTCGACTTGTCGCCTTTGCCCTTCTCGCTCAGGTACAAGGTCTGAATCAAGCGCGGCTTGGCCCAGTACATGCGGATGGTGAACTCGATGTCCTTGCCGTCCTTGCTGCCTTCGCCGATCAATTCGGTGCCTGGATGCCCGCCGACGGTTACGTCGCGCTGGCTGGTCACTTTGCCGGCGATGTTTTTGACCGCGCCGTCAGACGCGCCTTTGAGAAGCAGCTTAGGATCGATGTTCAGACTGGCGACGCTGGCCGGAAATTCGTGGAAAGCCAGAACGTAAGCCTGAGCGCCCTTGTCGAGCGTGTACATCTGGCCGGTAGCCTTGCCCGTGCCGGTGGGAATGTCCTGCGCTTGCTTCTTCGGTTTGCCAGGCATCTCAACCGTGATGTCGCCCTCTGTTACTGTTTCCCACTTATCGCCGGTCAGCGACGAACACGCGAGCACGACGGCGAGGGGAAACGCCAGGATGATAAGTCTCTTCAATTTCTCAATCCTCACTTTATGTTTGTAAGTTGCGGCGCAGAGTGTGTCACAGACTGCGCGTAGGACAAAGTAAAGCCTCTGCCGGGTAACTGAACTTCAGCTTTCTCTGCGTCTTCTCAGCGACCTCGGCGTCTCTGCGGTGAACAGTTTCGTTCAAACACACTCACCGCAGGAGACGCAGAGAACGCAAAGGTTTGCGCAGAGGGTTCAAGTTAGGACGCGACCCTTTTACCGGGTGACGTTTATCTCGCGCGTGGTCGAGTTGTAGCCACCGTTCTCGACCAGATTGCCGGACTTATCGACGAGCTCCAACTTGATTGAGTGTTTGCCGCTCGTCCATCCACTAATCCAGATTGGCTTCCAGACATCGATGAACCTGGGCGCGCCGCCGTCGATCGTGTAGCGCACGCGATACTCGCCGCCTCCGTCACGCTGTAATTTCCCGTTAGTGATCCAGAAATCGATCATGATGGGATCGGCCTCGGCTCCAGCGTAGTCGCCTTTCGGCCGGCTGTAAGTCAGTAGCGGTTTGGTGAGATCGACATCGCCGGCGGTGCTCGCAGTGACGTCCTTGCCTTCGCGCGCGGGCGGGGGACTCGCGTTCGCAGTAGGACTCTGCGCCGGCGCCATGACCTGGCCCGTGTTGGTGGTCGTCGGCTTCGCCGGATCGCCGCCCCCTTTGACGGTGAACGTCACAATCTGAAACGCGCCTTCGTTCTTGTAGCTCTCGTGCCACGGCCGCGAAGGAAAGACGCGCAAAGTGTGCTTGCCTTCCGCAACGTTTCGCAGCTCGAACGGCTGATCCAAATTGTAGTAAGCCTCGTAAGGTTGGTTGTCGAGAATCACGTGAATGTGATTGCCCTTACCGGTCGCCGCATCTTTGTGCGGAACGTAACCCTTCAAGTCGCCGTCCAGATGCAACTTCACTTCGACGGTGGAGCCCTTGATAGTCGAATTGTTCGCGGGCGCGATCACGTGCAGATTGGGCTTGGCTTGATCTTGTTCGCCGCGCTGCTTCACCAAGTCTTCGACCGTTTGCGGCTGCGGTACGACCGTCAGTTCCTTCACGATTGGCGGCGAGACCGTCGTGGTCGCGGTCGCGTTCTTGTTTTCTTCGGATGAGGCGCAGCCGGCTGACAACATCAGACCGAGAGCGCATATTAGAATTCCATTCGTTTGTTTCGCCATGATTTCAGTTTACTCCTCAGGCTAGACTTTTGACCGGAGCGATAGTAAAAGTCTGCACGAGCTTTCAACGTTTTTGAGAAAAGATTGTTGCAGTGCAAATGTGGAGTGCGCCGGCAGAGGCCGGGGTGCTTGCCACCGCCAAATTCATCACTCTGAACTTCAAACCCCAAGGTGAAAGCCATGACCAAAACCCTTAAAGCAATTCTTCTGCTGAGTTGCTGCGCCGCTGCCTTGATAATCCACGGGTGTTCGAAAGACAGCTCAACATTCACGCCGGAAATTGAGCCGCTGCCGGCGCAATTGAGCACTTATGCGCCGATGGAAATTCCGGCGGACAATCCGATGACGCCTGAGAAAGTCGCGCTTGGACGCCAGCTTTTCTTTGACGAGCGCCTCAGCGGCGACGGCACGCGTTCGTGTTACTCGTGTCATGTTTGCGAGAAAGGCCTCACGGATGGTTTGGCAAAAGCCGTCGGTTCGTTCAACAAACAACTGCCGCGCAGCAGCCCGACGCTTTGGAACATTGGCTATCACAAAGAATTTTATTGGGACGGCCGCAGCCCTTCACTCGAAAAGCAGGCGCTGGCCGCCTGGACGGGCGCGAACATGGGCGCGAAAGCCGACGAGATCGCCGCGAAGCTCAATCAGCTCCAGGGCTATCGCAACCAGTTTCAAAAGGTGTTCAGCAGCGACGCGACGCCCGATAACATTGTTAAGGCGATCGCTGCCTTCGAAAGGACCATCATCACCGGCGACACGCCGTGGGATCACTGGCGCGCGACCGGCGGCGATGAGTCAAAGATGAGCGCCGAGGTGCGGCGTGGGTGGAACATCTTCCAGGCAATCAAGTGCACCAACTGCCACGACGGCGTTTTGTTCACGGATCAGCAATATCACAATGTTGGGATCGGCATGGATCAGAAAGAGCCCGACGTCGGTCGCTTTAAAGTTACGAATAACGCGAAAGACACGGGAGCTTTCAAGACGCCGACGCTGCGCGACATAGCGCGCTCAGCGCCATATTTTCATGACGGCAGCGCCGCGACGCTGGAAGAAGCGGTGGACATTATGCTCGGCGGCGGCAAACCGAATCAGTATCTTGACAAGGTGAACCTGCAGCCGCACAAGCTTCTGCCCGATCAGCGGGCAGACCTGCTCGCGTTTTTGAGGTCACTGAATGTGGTGAACTGCAATCTCAAGAAACCGCCTCTGCCACAGCAATAATTTGGACGCTAACGGGGCAGTAGCCCGACCGTAAGGGAGGGCGTCGCGGCTTTGCCGCAGCACAGAGCGGTAAGCCTCTGGCTTACCGTGTCGCTGATTTTTGATTTGCGGCTATGCCGACACCGGTTGCGCGGTCATCCGGTGCAGTCTTCCTTCGACCGCGCTCCAATCAATATTCGAAAAGAACGCTTCGATGTACTTCGGCCGATCCGCAGGTTTGTAATCAAGAATGAAGGCGTGCTCCCACACGTCCATCACGAGAATCGGATTGAAGCCCGCCACGTTTCCCACCTCATGCAGCGTAATCCAATGGTTCGATAGCCTGCCGTTCGAGGGATCTTCGTAACAGATAGCCCAGCCGACGCCGCGCATCTTGCCGGTGCTGACGAAGTTCGCTTTCCAAATGTCGTAGCTGCCGAAAGATTCTTCCGCTGCCTGCCGGAACCCCGTCTTGCCGTTTGGGTCGCCGGTGCCGCCGCCGCTCTTCAGATTCTCGAAATAGTACTCGTGCAGCACCATGCCGTTATATTCGAAGCCGAGACGGCGCGTCAGTTCCGAATACTCGGCGAACTCTTCCTGATCGACGCGCGCGTCCTGGATGAGCTCGGCAATTCTTTCGTTCAGCTTGTTCGTTTCCTTGACATAACCCTCGTAAAGCTTGAAATGCATCTCGATCGTTTGGTCCGAAATACCTTTCAAGTTGCTGAGATCAAACTGCTGCGGTTTGTAAGTCGTGGACATATGTTTCTCCAAATCACACAAAACGTAGGCGCAATATGAAAGTAAAGTGTGACGAAGGGATGGAGAGGTTTGGTTAATAGTGTTACAGAGAACGGTCCCAGCTCCGTAGGAGCTGAATGTCTATAGCACCACGGGGCTGAGAATCAGCCGAGCTCCGTCAGGAGCGAAAGGTTGGAGGTTACATGCCGCTCCTGAAGGAGCTAATTAATGGTTAAGAACGCGGTTGCTATAAACAGCGAGCTCCTAACGGAGCTAAGAAGCAGCATTTTCTAACAAATGCTGATTAAACAGAAAGGGCACGACGTAACGCCGTGCCCTTCGGGTTTTTGGCACGCACGCCTCCGGCGTGCAAAGCAGGCCAGCGGCCTGTGTACCGCAGTTAGCCTAGCCTGCCGCTGAAGATCAGCCAATCGCCATGTGAAGTAGCCATCAAAAGCAACATCGGCAGCGATAGCCACGCGTTGGTGCGCGAAGCGATAAAGGCCTGGCGTGCCAGTTCAGGCGCGGCCGGCGGTCCGCCTTGCAAGCCGCCAATGATTCTCTTGTTCGCCGGCCAAATGATTCCCCAAACATTCAGCATCATCAGAACACCGTACGCGCCGCCGACGCCGATCGAGAGCGTCTTGTTGCTCGTCCATTCGGGCGTAAGCATGGCCGGGAAGAACCGCAGCAGACCATACGTGAACACCGCCACGAGGATGATCATCACGATCGCAAAGACGCGGCCGTCTTTGATGAGCGCCGGAACTTTCTTGATGATCAGGAACTGGATCAGGAAAAGGACGATCGGATAGCCGAGCCAGAACAGAAGAACCTTCCAAACATTCGCCTGAGCGCCGCCCAGGTTGTTCGCGTTGTTCACGTCGGTCTTAAGAATGTACATCGCGAAGTACGCCAGCCCCGCCAGTACAGTCACAACCGCGCCCCAGCGGAAGAACCAAAGCGCCGGCAGCAGCAAGTCCGGATTCACTTTCTTCTTTGTGTCGGGATCCAGCTTCTTTTGCAGCGGCACGTTGACGAGGTTGAAGAAGTAAAGCAGCCCAATCCAGGTAACGCCCGCAATAAAGTGGAACCAGCGAAACGAAATGCGCATCAGCTCCTGGGCATCCGGAACCTTAAAGATACCGTCGAGCATCGCCAGACTGACGGGAAGGTGGACAGTCGCATCAATCAACATACATACCTCCAGCGGAAGTCAGTCCGCTATGCGGCCAGACTGACAAATTGTGCAGATTGTTAGTTATTGCGAGCGAAGATTACACCCAGACGCGTGCGGGTGCAACAGTTTTGCAAGACGCATTTCGAAGGCAAATGCTTGCGGGCGCAAATTCGTTGCGGTAAAGGTACTTGGAGATGAAAAGCTTGATGGTTTTTGCTGGGTTGTGTTTGCTGCCGGCTTTTGCCCCCGCGCGAAGCGAGATTACAGAACCGCCAGGGGTAGCGAGCGGGGTGAACACGCGACTGTGGCTCAATGAAGGCCGCCTCTTTGATCCGCTCGCTACAGCTCGCGGTTCGGTAGCGGCCGGCCAGCGGTCCGGCGCGGGGCGAGCGGCGGCGTCTTCAGGAAAAACGTTGACCGTCGTCACTGAACCGGCCGCGATTGTTTGGCTCGACGAAGTGCGCAGAGGAGCGACGGACGAGAGCGGGAGGCTGGCGCTTTCGAAAGTAACGGCCGGGGCGCATACCTTACGTGTGCGTGCCAACGGCTTCAAAGAAATCACAATGCCGGTGGCGGCCACGGCGCGCGGCGAGATCGCGGTTCGACTGGCACGAACTACGGATCAAGCCGAATTGATCTTTCAACGTGCCGAAATGGCGCGCGAGTCCGCGCGAACCGACGAGAGCAGACAGCAGGCGGCTGAGCTTTACCGGCAAGCGCTTCAGGCTCGCGCGGCATTTCCCGCCGCGCATGTTGGCCTGGCCCGCGTGCTCTTGGATCTGAACAACAGCGATGGCGCGCTGAACGCGATCGAAGCAGCGCGCGGCACTCGCCCATCGTATCCCGAGGCGTCGGCCGTTGAGGGCCGCATCTATCGGGAGATTGGCCAGACCGACGAAGCGATCGGCAGCTTCAATCGCGCCATTCGTGAGAGCCGCGGCTTTCAACCCGAGGCGCATGTGGGTCTCGGGCGCATCTACGAAGAGAAGGGCGAGTACGAATTGTCGGCGCGCGAATTCCAAATTGCGATCAATCAACTCGCCGACACTGAGCCGATCATCTACCAGATGCTCGGTGCTGCTTACGAAAAAGCTAACAATCCGAAAGAAGCTATCGTTGCTTACGAGAACTACCTGCGTCTCGCGCCCAACGGTTCGCTCGCGCCGGCCGTGCGATCGATTGTCGAGCAACTGAAATCCGAACCACCCCAGAGTTAGCTGGTGCTGGCCTCGCACAAAAGAGTGTCGTGTTTGCCTTCGCTCGGTGCCTCTGTGAAAGGCTCTGTGTCTTTGTGGTGAGTTTTTGTTTAGACTCTCACCACAGAGGCACGGAGGACTCGCTGAGGCACAAAGAGAGAATCGCTAAGTGGAGCTACTCCAATAAGAACTGGCGTGGACAGCCGTCACCAAATTCAATAATCTCTACAGGCTCTTGTCCGCGCACATCCGCGTTAATCTGCGGCTAATTATGACAAGTCCTGCACCCTCAAATTCCCATCACGTCTCTCGCAAAGCGAGTCTCTTTACCGAATCAGTGATTCGCGAGATGACGCGCGAAGCGATGAAATACGGCGCGGTGAACCTGTCGCAAGGCTTCCCGGATTTTCCCGCCCCGGAAGACATCAAGCGCGTCGCAATGCAGGCGATCGCGGACGATGTGAATCAGTACGCGATCACCTGGGGCGCCAGGGACTTTCGTGAAGCGATTGCGAAGAAGACGAAGTGGTATCTCGGCCTCGACATCGATCCCGAGACGGAAATCACGGTTACCTGCGGCTCAACCGAAGGAATGATTGCCGCTATGATGGCGACCGTCGATCCGGGCGAAGAAGTCATCGTCTTCGAACCGTACTACGAGAACTACGCGCCTGACGCGATCCTATCGGACGCAAAGCCGCGCTACGTGCCGTTGCGCGCGCCGGATTGGACTTTCGACCGGGATGAGCTGCGGGCCGCGTTCAATCCGAAGACAAAAGCAATCATCATCTGCAATCCCAACAATCCGACAGGCAAAGTTTTCACGCGCGATGAGATGGAATTCATCGCGGGCCTCTGCCAGGAATTCGACGCATTGTGCTTTACCGACGAGATTTACGAACACATTTTGTATCCGCGTGAAGGCGCCGAGATCGCGCACATCTCGATGGCGCAAATCGGCGGGATGCGTGAACGCACGGTGATCGTTAACTCGATGTCAAAGACTTATTCCGTCACCGGCTGGCGCGTGGGTTACTGCATCGCAAGCCCTGAAATCACCAGCGCGATTCGGAAGGTGCACGATTTCCTGACCGTCGGAGCCGCCGCGCCTTTGCAAGCCGCAGGTGCTTACGCCTTGGCACTTCCGCCGTCTTACTATGATCATTTGCAAGCCGACTATCGCGCGCGCCGCGATCTCATTCTGCCGGAGCTGGAGAAGGCAGGTTTCAAGACCTTTCGTCCGGACGGCGCCTACTATGTCATGACCGACATCAGCGGCTTCGGCTTCAAAGACGACATCGAATTCACGCGTCATCTGATTCGCGAAGTGGGCGTCGCCTGCGTTCCCGGTTCGAGTTTCTATTGGGATCCTGCGCTTGGCTCGCAGCAGGTGCGTTTCTGCTTCTGTAAGAAAGACGAGACGCTCATGCTGGCGAGTGAGCGGCTAAGAAAGCTGAATAGTTAGGATCGATCATGAGATTTACAAAGCTGATTTTGCCTGCGCTATTGCTTGTGCTCTTGGCCGTCCCAGTTCATGCGCAGGACGAATGGAAAAAGATAGCGCCGTTCGGCGAGCCGTTTACGGTCTCGATGCCAACCGCGGCCCGGATGGTCGATCGTGTGGTGCCGCTTTCGGAAACCTCCAAGGTTCCGGCGCGGGTTCTTTATTCATTAGCGAACGGCCGTAGGTACGCCGTTGTGATGTTCAGGCGCACTACTCCCGTGACTGACCGAGAAGTCCGCAACAACCCGCCGCTGCCCCCGGGTGCATCAGATCGAAATCCTCCGCTGGCTAACTTTGCTGAGTTTGTGACGGCGATGGAATGGTCGCTTACCAAAGGCGGAGAACAAACCGGAACGTTAACCCCGGACAAAGACTTTGACGAAGGACGCGCGGTTAAGCAGTACGAACTTCAGATAGGCTCGACGAGTAGCGTCGTTCGCTTCCTGGAGGCCGGCAACTCACTGTACGCTCAGCTTGTGATAGGCGCCGACAAGAACGATCCGGACGCCAGGCGATTCCTGTCTTCGTTTCAAATTGGAAAAACCAATAACGATGACGAGCCGAACGTAACCAACGTCATTGCGACTTCAGAAGGTGGAAATGCGAGTCAGGATCTACCGCCCGAGCCCTGGCCCGGACGAGCTGCCCCAATCTCCGGTGGCGTCCTCAATGGCAAGGCCGGAT
>DASUTF010000140.1:0-2822 GCA_036374695.1 Pyrinomonadaceae bacterium | reverse complement strand
CATCGCGACGGGCTCGATCCCGCGAACCTGCATGGTTTCAAAAGTCTCGTTGCCACGCTTGGCCGGCTTGATTGAATTTACTGCGACGCCCGTGCGCCAGCATGCGGTGCAGAGCCGCGCGATCGCGTTCGCATCGTCCGGCGTGACGGGTTTGCGCTTGTTGTATCTGACGAAATCTTCGCGCGAGGTAATGACCTGCGGACGCTTTGAGATGGTGAAAACGGTCGAGCCCTGTGAATTGAAGGTCTGCGAGACAGTTTGGTCGAGGCCCTTGATGATAGTGACGACCGAGATGACCGCCGTAACGCCGACAATGATGCCGACGAGCGTCAGCGCGGTGCGCAACTTATTCTGACGAAGACTGCCCGCGGCAACGAGAAAGGCTTCCCAGAGGGCGGCGACGCGCAACGCGGGAAACGAACGGACCCGGGCGGGTAGGGACAGTCGCTTACCAAATACCAGTGCAGCCCGTTCGGAGGATGGTTCGCTGCTCTGGGGCATGGCAGCCGCCCTACCTAACTTGCTCGTCTTTTTCGATCAGCCCGTCGCGAATTGAGATGATGCGGTGGGCGCGCGCGGCGATGTCGTGTTCGTGCGTGACGAGAATGATCGTGTTGCCTTCTTCGTGAAGTCTCTCGAAGAGGTTCATGATTTCGTAGCTGGTGGCGGTGTCGAGCGCGCCGGTCGGCTCGTCAGCGAGAAGAATCGACGGGTGATTGACGAGCGCGCGCGCAATTGCGACGCGCTGGCGCTGACCGCCGGAGAGTTCGTTCGGCCGGTGCATCATGCGATCGGTGAGATCGACGGCGCCGAGCGCTTGCGTGGCCATCTCCTTACGTTTGGCGCCGGGAATGCCACCGTAAATCAAGGGCAGCTCGACGTTGTGCAAAGCCGTCGCCCGCGCCAGCAGATTGAAAGTTTGAAAGACGAACCCGACTTCCTGATTACGGATGCGCGCGAGTTCATCGTCATCCATCTCAGAGACGTTCTTGTTGTTCAGCCAGTACTCGCCCTGCGACGGCGTGTCGAGACATCCGATCAGGTTCATCAGGGTGGACTTGCCTGAGCCGGACGGCCCGGTGATCGCGAGGTACTCGCCGCGTCGCACATCGAAAGTCACGCCATGCAGCGCGTGCACCTTCTCCGCGCCCATGTCGTAAGTCTTCCAAATGTTACGCATCGCGATCAGCGAAGGGCTTTTGCCGTCCTGCGGCGCAATTTCTGGTCGCGCAGCGATGCTTGCGGAAGGCGCGCCGGCGGCGATGGTTGCTGTTTCACTCATTGACTCTCTCAACCAGGTTTAAAAGGGCCGCCGCTTAGCGGCGAAATATTTTATAGAGTTTAGGCTCTATAAACATTCCGCGCCTACGGCGCGTTATTGCTAGCCGCCGTTCGCGTTCGCGCCGGGTGTGCGTGTTTGTCGCTTGACCACGGTCCCGTCTTTCAGTGTTTTCAGAATGCGGCTTGGGCCCGTGACGACTTCTGCGCCTGATGACAACCCGCCGGTGATTTCAATGTCAGACTCGCCGGTGATGCCGGTGGTCACTTCAACGAACTTCACCTTGTTCGACTTGTCGATGATGTAAACGCCTTTCAGTTCCTTCGGCTTTTCAACCGAAGCCGGCGGCGCGCTGCTCGCGATAGTGGGTCCCGGCGCAGGCGTAGGCGGCGCCTTCTCGACGATTGCCTGAAGCGGGACTGCGACCACATTTTGCTTCGTCTTGGTCGTGACTGTGGCGGTGGCGCTCATGCCCGGACGCAGCTTGTTACGTTCTTCGTCCGGAAGATCACGAAGCTCGAGCGTGACTTTGAACTCCTTCGCCTCCTGCACGTTCACGCGATTCGAAAGGCCGCCCTGGGTATCGGACTTCGCGATCGCCAGTGGATTCTTTTGCGTCACAATGCCCTTGATTTCCTTTTCGCCCAGCGCGTCGACTTTAACCTTGGCTTCCTGACCGACGTCCACATTAGCGATTTCAGTTTCATCGACGTTGACCTCAACGTTGATGGTGGACATATCGGCAATCGTCATCAGCGGCGTTGAAGAAAGTTGCGATACCGCGAATTCACCGACCCGCGTCGGAATGTCAGCGACCACGCCGGTCAACGGCGAAAACTGAGTCGCCTTTTCGCGCTGGCTGGATGAGCCACGGAGAATTGCCTGCTGCTGGTTGGCGCGCATCTCGCTCGAGCGCACGCCGGTCTGCGCTTCTTTCACGGCCACGCGTTGCGAATTAGCACGCTCCTGCGCTTCTCTGACAGCAATGTTCGCCGCTTCAACCTTTGCCTTTGCCTGGTCGTAACGATCCCGCGCCGCGTCGTATTCGGACCGCGACATCACATTTTGCTCGACGAGATTCGTGGCCCGCTTCAGTTCTCGTTCTGCGGCTCGGAGGTCGATGAGGGTTGTTGAGGCATTCTGCTTCGCCTGCGACACGCCGGCTTCGGCAACGACCAGCGCCTGCTGCGCTGCACTCACTGCCTGCCGCGCATTCTGCACGTCGTTGAGTGATGCCTGGGTCGCCGCCCATTGAGCTTCCTGGCTGGCCTGCAACTGCGTCGGATCGACGCGCACCAGCGCCTGACCCTTGGTCACCTGGTCGCCCGCGTTCACGTAGATTTCAAGGATGCGTCCGGGGACTTCGCTGGTGAGCTTGATGTAGCGAACCGGACGGACTTCACCGGACGCCGTCACGGTCGAGCGCAGTTCCGTTCGAACATTGACGTTAACCGTGGTGACTTCCGGCTGTTCCGTGCGGGTCGCGAGCACGCTGATAATGACAACTAGCGCGAGCACCGCTACTGCGGACACGGCAATGATG
>DASUTF010000139.1:0-4397 GCA_036374695.1 Pyrinomonadaceae bacterium | reverse complement strand
GCCCAGGTTTTCGTCAAAGCAAACCCGGACAAACAAATCGAGTGGGTCACGGTCGGCCGCAAGGGCCGCGATTTTTACCGCCGGCGCGACGCGAACATCGTTACCGAATACATCGGCCTGACCGGCAAAGGCCGCGTGGATTTCGAAGAAGCTCTGGTCGTCGCGAAGGAAGTAGTCAACCGGTTCACCGAAGACCGGAGCATCGACAAAGTCTTTCTAATCTTCGCCGAATTTAAATCGGTCCTGACGCAGCGCATAGTCACTGAGCAGCTTCTCCCAATTTCAAAGACCACCGAAACAGCGGACAATGACGCTGGGCAAAGCGCGCAGACCAAAGATTACATCTACGAACAGGAGCCCGCTGAGATCTTCAGCCGGCTCTTGCCCAGCCTGGTCGAAACGCAAATCTTTCGCGCGTTACTCGAGTCGATCGCGTCCGAACAGGGCGCGCGCATGACCGCGATGGAAGCGGCTTCGAAGAACGCCGGCGAGTTGATTTCGACGCTGACGCTCAACATGAACCGCGTGCGCCAGGCCGCCATCACGCGCGAGATCATCGAAATCGTTTCGGGCGCGTCGGCCCTCTAACAAATTTGGAGTGCGCCGGCAGAGCACCGGGGTCCCCGGCGCGGCAGCCGCGCTGGGGTGGTCGTAGCGGCGACGGCGCTTTCAATGTCTGACTCAGAGATCCAAAGCGGTGTCGCACTGCGCTTGCCGCCGCACTCCAAAAATCGCCTTGTCCGCTACGGTCCGCTCATTGTCTGGGCAGTCCTCATCTTTATCGGTTCCAGCAACCTGATGTCCGCCTCGAACACGGGCGGTATTTTGCGTCCAGTTGTTTTGTGGGCTTTTCCGTCAGCCAGCGAAGCAACCCTTATCTTCCTGCATTTTCTGGTGCGCAAGGCGGCACATTTTACCGAATACGCAATCCTGGCCTTGCTGGCAGCACGGGCCTTCCGCACCTCATCCGGAGATTTTCTGCGAAACCACTGGTTCGCTGTGTCGCTAACGTTTGTCGCGCTTTATGCCTTAAGCGACGAATTCCACCAGAGTCTCGTCTCGTCGCGCACGGGGTCGATTTATGACTGCTTGATCGATACAGCGGGTGGCCTTGTGGCTTTACTGCTCGTAAGGGCCCGCGTCGCGTCAGTACCGGGAGCGATCGCGAGGGGCGACTGACTCCCTCTACCTCTGGGAGAGGGTCGGGGTGAGGGTCTTATGGGACAGATAGGTCTCATGGGTCGGATGTGACCTATATGTCCTATTCTCATCCTTCCTGGAGGTCACAACCCTGCCTAAATTTGAACACCTTCCGCGCTTTCACCGTATAATGCTTGCCACGACATTTAAGGAGAACACCGATGGGAATTCTTGACCGGCTCAGCCCGACCGCGCAGTTCATCGAAGTTATCGAGTGGCTTGACGATTCAGGCAACACGATGTTGTACCGATTTCCGGTGCGCGACCAGGAAATCAAAAACGGCGCGCAGTTAATTGTGCGCGAATCGCAGACGGCAGTCTTTGTTCACGAAGGACAGGTGGCCGACGTGTTCGGCCCCGGCCGCTACACGATCGACGGCGGCAACACTCCGATTCTTTCAAAACTCGGCGCCTGGAAATATGGTTTCAACTCGCCGATGAAATCAGAAGTTTATTTCGTCAGCACCAAGCAGTTCACGGACATGAAGTGGGGCACGTCGAATCCGGTGATGATGCGCGACTCGGATTTCGGCATGGTGCGCCTGCGCGCCTTCGGCATCTATTCGATTCGCGTCGGCGATCCGCGCGAGCTTATTAAACAGGTTGCCGGCACCAACGCTCGCTTCGTCACGGATGACATCGAAGGCCAGTTGCGGCGCACGCTGGTGAGCGGCTTTTCCGACGCGCTCGGCGAATCCAAAATCGCGGCGCTGGATCTGGCTTCGAACTATGACGAGTTGAGCCGCTTCTCGAAACAGAAACTCCAGGACGAATTCAAATCGCTCGGCTTTGAGCTGACGAAGTTTGTCGTCGAAAACATTTCCCTGCCGCAGGAAGTCGAAGCGGCGATGGACAAGCGCACCTCGATGGGCGTGCTGGGCGACATGGGCAAGTACACCCAATTCGAAGCGGCGCAGGCCATGCGCGACGCGGCGCAAAACCCGAGTGGTGGCGCCGGTCTGGGCGCGGGACTCGGCGCCGGTTTCGCCGTCGGTAACGTGATGGCCGGCGCGATGACTGACGCAATGAAACAGCGCGGCGCAACCGTCTCGGAAGGCGCCGGCGCAACGTCGGCAGCTACTGACAAGTGCATCAAGTGCGGCGTCGCGATCGCAGCCAGCGCGAAATTCTGTAACGAGTGCGGCGCGTCGCAATCGCCTGCAAAATGCGCCAAGTGCCAGAACGATCTAAAGCCTGACGCGAAGTTCTGCGACGAGTGCGGAACGAAGGTCGAGTGACGCTGCCGTCTTGTACCGCTGGAAAGGCCGGACGCTCTTTAGAGTGTCCGGCCTTTTGATTCAGCACATTGCTGATGCTCTTCTATGTCACAGCTACCCAAGTTTGACTATCTCGTTATCGGCAGCGGCATCGCGGGACTGACTTTTGCCCTGAAGGTGGCTGAGACGGGCTCGGTCGCGATCATCACCAAGAAGAATAGCGCCGAAAGCAACACCAACTATGCGCAAGGTGGCATCGCTGCCGTTACCGGCGCGGACGACTCGCTGGAGCTGCATGTCCAGGACACCTTGCGGGCTGGTGCGGGCCTCTGCAGAGAAGATGTCGTGCGCACCATCGTCAGCGAAGGTCCGGCGCTGGTGCGTGAGCTGATTCAATTGGGCGTGCAATTCACCGAGAGCACCGCCGGCCGATACGACCTCGGCAAAGAAGGGGGACACACGCGGCGGCGTGTGCTGCACGCCGGAGATATTACCGGGCGGGAAATTGAACGCGCTTTGCTCGCCGCAGTGGCGGCCACAAAGAACATTACTGTCCTGGAAGATGTCCTGGCGATTGATCTCGTCACGTCAGAAAGACTTGGAAGGCCGGGACCTAATCGCTGTCTCGGTTGCTACGCGTTAAATACGCGAACTGGTGAAGTTGAAACCTTCGCCGCGGGCGTAACGCTGCTGGCCACCGGTGGCTCAGGAAAGGTTTATCTATATACGAGCAATCCCGACATCGCCAGTGGCGATGGCGTGGCCATGACATATCGCGCGGGCGCGGCGATCGCCAATATGGAGTTCATGCAGTTTCATCCCACCTGTCTCTACCATCCGAAAGCAAAGTCCTTTCTAATCAGTGAAGCTGTGCGCGGTGAAGGAGCTATTCTCCGCGGAGCGAACGGGGAACCGTTCATGCGTCGCTATCACGAGCTCGCTGATCTGGCGCCGCGCGACATTGTGGCCCGGGCGATCGACGCAGAGATGAAGAAGACCGGCGTTGACTGTGTCTGGCTGGATCTGACTCACAAAGATGCGGACGCCATCAAGAGTCGTTTCCCAAACATTTACGCCAAATGCCTCGACTTTGGTTTTGATATGGCGCGCGCACCGATCCCGGTAGTGCCGGCGGCCCATTATCAATGCGGCGGCGTAGTCACGAATGTTGACGGCGAAACTGACATCGAAGGCTTGTATGCGGCGGGTGAGGTCGCTTGCACCGGCCTGCACGGCGCGAATCGGCTGGCGAGCAATTCGCTTTTGGAGGCTTTGGTGGTCGCGCATCGTGCAGCGCCAAGCGCAAAGCGTTATTCATCTTCGCTTGCGTCTCAGCCTTTTGACCTCCCACCGTGGCAAACCGGGAACGCAGCAAACGCGGACGAACTGGTCGTGATAACGCATAACTGGGACGAGATTCGCCGTTGCATGTGGGACTATGTCGGGATCGTGCGCACTGACAACCGGCTATGGCGCGCCCGCGCTCGCATTCAGAATCTGCAGGAAGAGATAAACCGCTTTTATTGGGACTACAAAGTGACGCCGGATCTGATAGAGCTACGCAACTTGGCGCTCGTCGCCGAACTAATAATTGAGAGCGCCTTGCGTCGCAAGGAGTCACGCGGCCTGCATTACAATCTGGATTATCCAAATCTTTTGCCGGAAGCAGAGGATACGGTTTTGCAGCGGGGCTGAAATCGCAGGATCGCAGGCCTGACCCGAACTATAATTTACTCTGCGTCATTCATCGCAAGAACCCGCGGCAGAGGGATGGCGGGATCCTCTTCCATGGCCTTGCGAATCGCGCAAATTGACTTCACCATCGTGACCGTCTGTTAGCTATACTCAGAATCCCCCGCTCACCTGTCCCGCCTCATCACCCCAAGGAGGACTTTCAGTTGGAACTGACAATGGGATCAATGCGCGCACACGCGCGGCTGACTCTGAACCTGCCGATCCGCATTTTCTGCCGCGAGACGG
>DASUTF010000138.1:0-2943 GCA_036374695.1 Pyrinomonadaceae bacterium | reverse complement strand
GTTAATAGTCGTTGAGTTTACCGACCTGGTGTTTGCGCTCGATTCGATTCCGGCAATCTTTGGGGTCACGACCGATCGGTTCATCGTTTACACGTCAAACGTGTTTGCGATTCTCGGCCTGCGCACCTTCTATTTCCTCCTCAAGGGCGTCATCGACCGATTTCACTATCTGAAGGTCGGTCTCGCCACTGTGCTCAGTTTTATCGGCGTCAAAATGCTTCTGCCCCTGGGCGCGCAGATTGCCGCAAAGGGACTGTTGGCGATGGGATTTCAAGAGGTCGCTCAACGGCTGGGCAAGTTCCACGGCATCCCGACCATTTGGGCTCTGGCCGTTGTCGCGCTCGTTCTGGGGTCGTCTTTGGTGGCCTCAATAATCTGGCCGAGACCTGAGCTTCCGCCGAGCTTAACTGACAGCGGATTCGAGGAACCGGGATTCAAGGCAGACAACAACCCCTCAATTTAGTTGTCGTATTCTCACTCCTGTGGTGGATTTTGGGACAGTAAACACGACATCGCCCCGAGGGCGTTTCCCACGGGGCGACGGAGCGCGCGCCGGAAAGCTCCGGCAGCATTTTTCGGAAACGGTGCTTAAGTCACCTAAGCTGTAGGAAGTCTCAGTGTTTGACTTCGCACCCGTTTAGCCCCAAGTGTTGTAGGAACCAACGAGAACAGCCTTCCTTTCATCTTGGTAAGTGCCTAAGAGTCTAGTCCTCGCACTCTTTTCGGTCAAGTAGCAGTTTGACCGCACGTGTCGCATACAGGGCTTCGACTTAGCCCGCCCAAATAACCGGAGCCAGCATAACCACAACGACGGCCGCAACTACGGTCAGAGGCGTCCCGACCTTTACGAAATCCCAAAAGTTATAACGACCAGGCCCGTAAACCAGAAGGTTTCCGTGATGTCCGATGGGCGTCAGAAACGAAACGACCGCGGCCATGGCAACGGTAACGACATAGGCCTCAGGAGGGCGGCCCAGTCCCTCAGCCAAAGCGACAGCGACCGGCGCGAAAAGCGCGGTGGTGCCGGCGTCGGACATGAACTGCGTAATGAGGGCAACGACCCCAAAGAGCACCAGCAGTACAGCCCGCTCCGGCCAGCCGCCAACCGCCTGCTGAAGCCATCCGGCGAACATTCCGGCCATGCCCGTCTTTTGCATCGCGACACCGAGCGGAATGGCACCGGCGATGAAAACAAAAATGCGCGAATCGATTGACTCATACGCCTGACGGACGCTCAGACAACGCGTGAGGACCACGGCGACCACGCCCGCCAGCGCCGCCATTTCGATCGACATCAAGTTGAACGCCGCAAGCAAAATAGTCGCCAGCATGATGAGTCCCGCTAGCCAGGCCCGTTGCCGCAGTTTCGCTTCCCCCTGGAACGGGACCATCATCAGAAACGCCGGATCGGCGGCCACTCTTGCCAGCGCGTCTTCATCGCCTTCCAGCACGAGGACGTCGTTCGGTTTGAGACGAACCTTCGAAATCTCCTGATCCAGCCAGCCGTCTTTGCGCCAAAGCCCAACCACCACCGCACCATATCGCCTTTGAAAATCTATCTGCTTCAGCGTACGGCCAACCAGGTCCGATTTCGGCGCCACCACGGCTTGAACAAACTCTTCCTCCTCGTCCTCGCCGTTTCCGTTGCCGTTGACCTTCGTTTCAGTCCGGTCGCCGAACAACTTGATCGGATGCAGATCGAGATTCGGTTCGTCGCGAATGGCCATCAGCTCGTCAGGAGGCGCACGCACAATCAGCACGTCGCCCTCGGCTAACATCTGCTGTTTGTACGGTGCGCGCAGTCGCCGACCTTTGCGAATCAGTCCGAGGACCTTGAAATGATATTTCTTGTCCTCCTCTACATCATCGACCGAGCGCTTCAGGAACGGAGACTTTTCTGTAATCACAATCTCGGTCAAATAATCTTCGAGGCGGAAGTGGTTGGCGCGATCCTCGGGCGCGTGACGTGAGGGAAGGAGAAACCGTCCCACCAACAACACGAAGACAGTGCCAACGAGCGTCAGCAACAACCCAATCGGCGCAATGGAAAAAATGCCAAGGCCGCTGCGTCCTGATTGCTGCAAAGTGGTGCTGGCGATCAGAAATGCCGGCGCGCCGATGATTGTGATCGCCGTTCCCAGGGAAGCCGCGAATGACATCGGCATAAGAAGTTTTGACGCCGGGATATTTCGCTCGCGCGCCAGCTCCAAAGTCACCGGCACCATCATCGCCGTGGTCGTCACGTGATGTGTAAACGCCGAGAGCACGGCCACTGACGGCATAATGACCGCAATCGCGCGGGTGAGGCTCTTTCCCGCCAAACGTCCAATCCAACTACCGATCGTGTCTGACAAGCCGGTGGCGTGCATCGCCGCGCTCAACACAAAAATGGCCGCGATGACGATGGCCGGTTCGCTGCTGAATCCTGAGAGCGCATCCCTCGGATCGAGTACGCGGGTGACGTACAGGGCCACAACGACCATGACCGCCACCAGATCCGATCGAATCCACTCAGTTATGAAGAGCACGATCGCCGCGGTGAGAATAAGCAGAAAGAAAACCTGCTGCGGGTTCAGTCCAAACAAATTGTTTCTCCTTGTGCGCGGCTGCGGGGGGCGTCCGCGTCCCGATTGTACGGGATTGAAGTGGCACAGACTTCAGTCTGTGATATCGATCCGGAAATCACAGACTGAGGTCTGTGCCACTCATGAACGTGAAATGCTAACAGGGGTGCCCAAAGGGTAATACGCCGCACGCGCTCACAGCAACCGCCGCCGGCCCGACTTGCAAACGTCCATTTCCTTTGGCACGGTACGGAACCCTGGGTCAGCCATGAAGATCACGATCTCGACTCCGAGCAATTTCAACTACCGGCGCACGGTGATGAGCCACGGCTGGTACGCCCTGCCGCCGTTTGAGTTCGACAATCACAAATGGACACTC
>DASUTF010000137.1:0-18973 GCA_036374695.1 Pyrinomonadaceae bacterium | reverse complement strand
GAGGATCACAGTCGTTTTGTTGATGCTTTGCATTGGAAGCATCGCGCTAGCCCAATCCAGTGCGGGCAGTCTGGTCGGCAGCATCGTGGATCAAAACGGAGCCACGATTGCGGGCGCCACCATCGAAATCAACGATAACGCCACCGGAAAATCGAGAACGGTGCACGGCAGCGATTCGGGCACCTTCACGGTACCGCAGCTCGACGTTGGCACTTATACGGTCAAGGTTACGGCGCCGGGATTCAAGATCTATACAGCTACCGACCTCAAGATTGATGTCGGTAAGCAATATTCATTGGCGGTCGTGCTCGAAGCCGGCACAGTTCAGGAGAGCGTTACCGTTGTCGCCGGCGCGGACGTAATTAACGCGACCAACGCTGAGTTGAGCAATACTGTTAGTCCTAGGCAAATCCAGGAGCTACCACTGAACGGTCGTAACCCGCTCAGCCTGATAACGCTTCAGGCCGGCACTTCGTCAAACGGCGCGACCAACACAACCATTAACGGCCAGCGCACGTCTTTTACAAACATTACTCGTGACGGCATCAACATTCAGGACAACTTTATCCGCTCTAACGCTACGGACTTTGCGCCGCAGCGTCCCGGCGTCGATGACATTAGCGAATTTACGCTCACTTCTTCGAACGCCGATGCTTCACAAGGGTATGGCGCTTCCCAGGTTTCAGTGGCCACGCAACGCGGCTCGAGCGAATTTCACGGGGCCCTATTTGAATACAACCGCAACTCCAAATTTTCGTCGCGTCCATTCTTTTCGAACTCAAGAGCATTCCTGAACCGAAATCAGTTCGGATTCAAAGTCGGTGGCCCGATGCCAGTCCCGAGATTCGGCGAAGGCGGCGCCTCATTCTTCCGGGACAAGGGATTCTTCTTTTTCACCTATGAAGGCTTTCGCGAACGAAAAACACAGTCGGCTTTGAAAACAATTTTGCTGCCATCAGCGCGGCAAGGCGTTTTCACTTACATCGATAGTGGAGGAACCACGCGTACGATCAACTTGTTAACTACATTTGGTCCCGCGTTTGGCGTCAACGGAGTTAATCCCGTCATCCAGAGCCGAATTCTCAGTTTGCTGCCCACGGCCGGCAACACCACCGATGCGGGCGATCAACGCAACACGACCGGCTTCAGACTGAATGTCCAAAACAACATCACTCGTGATAACTACACGATGCGCTTTGACGTGGAACCCACGTCGCGCAATTCGTTTAACTTCATCTATTCGCATGGGACGGAAACCAACGATCGACCCGATGTAGCCAGCGGCTACACACCGGCGCCATTAGTTATCCAGCCTGCGGAGAGGAATTTTCTGTCAACGAGTTGGACCTGGACCCCAAGAGCGAATTTTACCAACGAGCTGGTCGGCGGCTTTTTCCTGAGCACGCCGACTTTCAATCGTGTCAATCCGGAGGGCGATTTTCTCTTGACGCTCCCGCTGATCAGCAGCCCGGAGGCAACCTTTCAGGACCAAGGTCGTAACGCAGAGAATTACACCGTCGCGGACAATGCGACCTACATTCGCGGCAACCACTCACTTCGATTTGGCGCAACCGCAACCTGGTTTACGGTTGACGCATTCGCCCACTTCAGCACGGTGCCACGCTATACTCTGCAACTAAACACCGTGACAGGTTCGTTGCCGTCTGGCGCTTTTCCAGGGGGCATCAGCAGTACCCAACTCACCGCCGCTAATAACCTGTTGGCGCTACTCGGCGGCATCGCCGGAAGGGTTGACCAAACTTTTAATGCCGTCGACCGCGATTCAGGGTTCGTTACGCGCGCGCCTGAAAGGCAAATCTTCGACTTTGAGAACCATGGGTTCTACCTCACGGATCAATGGAGGGTTAGCCAGAGTCTGACATTAAATTTGGGAGCACGCTACGAAATCTACACTGCTCTCCGTGAGCGCAACGGTTTCGCGTTAGAGCCCGTGATAGGCAGCGCCGACCCGATTCAGACGATTCTTAACCCCACGGGAACGGTCGACTTCATCGGAGCGAATGGCGGCGGTAACCAGTTCTATAAAACCGACAAGAACAATATTGCGCCGGTCGTTAGCTTCGCATGGGCGCCAAATTTTAAAAACAGGCTGCTCGGCGGATTATTCGGAAAAGGGCGCACAGTCATTCGTGGCGGTTATCGCCTTAGCTATGTAAATGACGAATTTGTTCGCGCCCCGGATAACGCTCAAAGCGGAAACGCCGGTCTTTCGACGGCACGCGCGTTCCTGATTAACAATCGGCTTGGTCAAGCGCTCTTTACCGTTCCAACACCACCGTTTAATATCCCGCGCACCTTCGCCCAAGGCAACGCACTTTCTGGAATTAATTTCGGGACGGTCTTCGCCGTAGACCCGAATCTAGAAGTGCCAATGACCCAGGAATGGAACTTTGGCATACAGCGCGAGATCGGATTCCAAACTGCGCTCGAAGTTCGTTACGTTGGCGGCAAGAGCGATAATCTGGTTCGCGGAATTGACCTTAACGAAGTCAATATCTTTGACAATGGGTTTGTGCAGGACTTTATCCGCGCCCGGAGCAACTTCGTGAATTTTGGCAACCCGGCGTGTTCGGCTGCCCAGGCAGCGGCGATAGGTTGTCAGCTGTTGACCGTTTTCCCGAACCTCGCCATCGGCGGTCTTCTTTCGAATGCGACCGTCAGAGGTCAGCTCCTGGGCGGCACACCAGCGGACCTGGCGACCATCTATATTCAGAATGGTCTTACCGGCACGGTTCAGTTCCTGGCCAATCCGAACGCGGGCGTGGCCGACCTGTTAACCAACGTTGGCCGCTATCGCTACCACGCATTGCAAACCGAAATTCGCCGGCGCTTCACGAGTGGGTTTCACTTGCAAGCGAACTACACGTTCCAAAAAACGCTCACCGATGCGTCGGGCGTAGGCCAGACGAACTTTGAGCCGCGCTTAACGAACCGGCTGCCCGAACTCGACTACTCGCGGGCCGACTACGACTCGACTCACGTTTTCAACCTGAACACGATCTACGAACTGCCGTTCGGCCGTGGCAAGCGCTGGCTAAACGACGGTGGCGCGATTGACCGGATCTTCGGCGGGTGGCAGGTGACGTCAATCATACAGGCGTCCACCGGTGCGCCGATAACACTGGTTGACGCACGCGGCACTTTTAACCGCGGCGCGCGGTCGGGCCGTCAGACGCCCCAGACCAGTTTAACGAAGGACCAGATTAAGAATCTGATCGGGATCTTCCGGACGCCGAACGGAGTCTTCTTCATTAACCCGTCCGTGATAAACCCCGCGACCGGACGTGGAGCTGAAGGATTCGGCACTACGCCGTTCCCGGGCCAGGTCTTCTTCAACAATGGGCCGGGGCAAACAGGCAGCCTTGAACGCGCATTCATAAACGGGCCGTTCTATTTCAACTGGGATGCTTCGTTAATCAAGAACATCCGGTTGACGGAAAACATGAGGTTTCAGATTCGAGCCGAGGCGTTCAACGTTTTGAATCGGGCGAATTTCTTTGCCTCTCAGTTCGGTAACCTGAACATAAACAGCTCGAACTTCGGTCGCATCAGTTCAACCTTCACGTCGAGCGGCGCGCAGCGAGTGATCCAATTTGCCGGCAGGTTCGAATTCTAACTAGCCAATAGTAAGCGGTGCTCCTTCTGGAAAGGGCGTTACTCGAGCTAGGTAGCGCCCTTTTTGTTTGGAGCGTGAGAAAGCGTGGTGAGAGTGGTCGCCTGCCGCACCGAAAGTACCGCGTGCGGGTTGGCTTACCTTATCAGCCGTCGACATCGAAAGCCTTCGGATCGATAGACTCGTTGAAGGAGAAGTTCGTCAGAGTCAGTTGCCAATCCGCGTCGAATGATCCACGTTGGGCGCGAATTTCTAGCTTGATATTGTAACTATGAGGAAGGCTCAGGTCGCCTTCGTTCTTGAAGTCAGAGAATTCTTCCACCATTTTGTATCGGGTTTCGAATTGACGGGCCGAGAGTTCAGGCGTAGCCCCCATCTGTGAGGCAACGACCTTGCTATATTCGGTTCGAATGTGTTGAAAAGTTTCCGCGTCGAAGAAAAAACTGATGCGCAAATCTGAGCCGCCCTTGGGAAAGTACTTTACCTCGATCGCGTGTCGGTCTGCGAACTTCTTTGTGCCGCCGACTTCGCTCTTTCCTCGCTTGCCAGTGTCGTCGAACAGCGGCCACGCGTGCGAAAGCACACCGCCGAGCAGGCCCTGCTTGATCACAGACTTGTTTGTCAGGACGAAGTCGCCAAACGTTGATCGGGCGCCGGGTCGCACATATCCGATCGAAACGTCATTGCCGTCGAAGCCAAACTTCTCGTGTGGGTAATCGGGTACATTGTCAAAAACCATGGCCAGCAAGCTCATGTCACCTTGCGAAGCCAGCACTGCGCGTCCAGCGATCTGGCCAGTTCCCGGCTCGCGAAAGGTGGCGACAACCGTTCCAGTTATGGTTAGATTAACAACCGAGTTTCGTGCTTCGATGGCGCCAATTGCTTGCTGGTGTTTGACGATCAATTCGTTGGCCTTTAGTTTTTGGCCATTTACCAGCGGCGGCCAACAGACAGCTAGCGCGATCACAAGACCAAGAACTAGTGAGAAACGACAGCCAGGGCTAGGCAGCGCTTTCAAATTCACCTCGGATTGCGGACGACTTTTAAGGAATGACCAAAGGCGTTTTAGGACATTCGTACGATTTAACATTCGCACCTCCAGATTTTTACGGAGACTGAACTAATGAAGATTTTTCCTTTTCTATTACTTCTGATACCGATGGTCTACCCTGCGCATAATCAGACTGACTCGGACTTGCCTGTTGAAGTGGTTCGATTCTCATGGTCTAGGACCCGCACGCCTGATACACATTCTAATCGCCCTGCCACAGATCAAAATCGGACTGGCAGCGCCAACCCGGCGCGTCGGGAATTTGATTACCTGCGCGAGACGGCAAATCGCAGCTCTGTTGAAGAACGCAGCCGCGCTATGAAAGAACTGGAAGAAAAGACGGCTCGGGAATCACGACCACCACAATCAGTCGAACTGTATCAATATCGCATCGAGCTAAAGAACCGCGGATCCAATACGATCAAGTGGGCCTTTGTTGACTACCAGACGAGTGCTGCTTCGGATCCTGATAATCCGTCACACCGGCAGTTTGCGTGCTCGGTCACAATTAAATCGAATCAGAGCAAACTAATGGAAGCATTCAGCAATCTTCCTCCCAATCGCATTGTGAGCGCGGTTGACCCTGATAAGCCTCGGATTGAGCGCGTCATCATCAACCGCATAGAGTACGCAGACGGCGCAGTTTGGCAACGACCCAATTGGCAAGCTCCAGAAAATATTCCAACCGGTCCAAAAAGGGGGCAGTGCCGGCCGATCTAATAAATCAATCGCGGGCCAAACACTGACGCAGCCGCTCGCTTCCATTGTCTTCTCCATAGTTATCGTCACGATTGGATTATCGAGCGCGCGCCTGGTCTAAGAGATCCCAATCCGGCTTTCGGATACCGTTCGAAAACATGTATCGAGACGGAGTTCGATCTAATCATAAGTAGCAGATAACTGAATGAACACCGTAACAACGCGCAGGCGAATGAGTGAATTTACTCATGCCGGCGGTTACGCAGCCAGGTTTAGCTCGACGGATTGTCAAATAAACCAGCCAGTTCGCTGGCGACAGTCTGGCCTTTAGACATCAGGATGTGAACATTCAGCAAGCACCTTCCCTTCCTGAGCGGAAACACTCACGCGGTATCTGTAATTACACTGTTTCGGACCGTCGCCATAGCGTCTAGAGTTGTGCGCAGCGGATGACCGGACGGCTCTTGGTTTGATTTTCCTCATTACAGTCCCGGAAGACTCAGCATGTGAGTACAACAACTCCAGAAGTCCACCCCGCATGCGAAGTAAATGTGAGGCGGCTGGCGACGCGATCTCTATTCATGGGTGCCGGACAAAAATCTAGGGCGCGCCTGCGTGTCAGCCTGGTACTGGCCTGTACCTAGTTTGAGAAGGTTCGGTAGTTACGAATCCTACTTTTCCGTGGTCGCTGACCACCAGGAGGCGCGATGAGAGTTTGTTTAATACTAATACTTTTCGCCTCTGCGACTATTTGCAATTCGCAACCGAAACATGCTGAATTGGCGAATGAACCCTTACTTTCGGAGAGTTACGCTGTCTCATCGGCTAATGAAGCGGACACAATTAACAGCGCGGATGCCAGCCGATGGCATAACGAAGCTGATGCCAGTTTTCGTGCCGGAAACTGGTGGGCAGCGATCGAATCATACAAAAAGGCAGCAGCACTCTCACCTCACACTTTCGCGACGTTCCATAATCTAGGTCTCTCATACCTCCAGATTAAAGAGTATTCACTGGCGGCAAATGCTTTGGCGCGGGCAAGCACGTTGGTCAGCAATAACGCAGACACTTGGAATTTCCAGGGGTACGCGCTCTACAAGCTGAAGGAGTTGATTAAAGCCGCAAAGTGCTATGAGCAGGTAATAACACTTAGGCCAAGCTCGCCGATCGGTTACAGCAATCTCGGGTATGTCTATCTTGATCTCGAACGGTATGCGGACGCGCGAGCGAAGTTTTCCGAGGCTTTGAAACTCGATGCGATGAGCCAAGAGGCAAACCTGGGTCTTTGCCACGCCTACGTCGCTAAACGCTACGACGATAAGGCGGCACTCACCGCATGCCAACGGGCTATTCAAATGGATCCAAGTTCGCCACAAGCTAACTTCCTCCTGGGATACGCTTATGTAGATTCGGGCGACAACGCTCAGGCGATGCTTTATTTTCGGCGCACCTTGGAACTACGACCGAATGCAGCCCGCGTTCATCTGGCCCTCGGTTTCGCGGAATTTAATGCCGCCCAATATGAAAGCGCGCTGGCGGACTTTCGTCGAGCAGCAGATTTAAAACCGCAAATGGCACAGGCTTACTTTGGATCCGGGATTGTGCATTTCCAACTAAAGCACCTTGATGAGGCTTCGAGAATGTTTAGGCAGGCCGTCGAACTTGATGATGCCTACCCTGAGGCTCGATTCGGGTTAGGCGTAGTCTGCCTGGTTCAGGGCAACCGCGATTGCGCGTTGACAGAATATAACTACCTGAAAATCGCCCATTCGCCATTGGCCGATAGCCTATTCAAAAAACTCTTTCAAGACAGGGTGCTCAAGGTTCGTTCCAGCGCTGGGCCACACCGCTAATGAAAATCGATCCTTCAATCTGTCCGTCGCGGATTCGCAAGCGGTTACCATGTTGTTAACGTCGTTTTCTCTATCCGTTCCGTCCAAACGGCTGCGATCGAGAGCGTCAGGCAGCAAGTTGCTGAAGCGATCCGTCCGCGTTTCCAGTCGTTGAAGTACCTGTCTAACGTACCTATCGTTGTAACGGTATTGGGCCCTGGTTACCGGGATTAGTCCGAAACTCATAAGTTAAAGATAACGACCAAAAACATGGTCTGCTGTAATGTCTACATCATTTCCTCCTTGTGCGCTCAAAGATTCTTGGGGCGTCTTTGTCTCTAAATGCAAAGGTCGCGTCCGGAGTGAACGCGACCTACCATGCGAATCGTTTGCAGTTGGCGTTAGTTTGACATTGGAACCGCGACTTTTTGCATTGTAATCGTCACCGTGGGATCGTCTCCCGCCGTGCGATTGTAGGCAATCCAAAAGCCGGCCGACGGATAACGCTTGAGACCATACATGGAGCCGTCAGATTTTGGCTGAATTTCCTCGCCCAGCACCTCAACAGGCATTGGAGGATCACTGCCTTTGCCCAGGTAGTCGATCGAAATCGCCCTGACCCTTCCATCCTTGTCGTAGAAGACTTGGGCAGTCTCGGTGTCTGAGAGCACAAAGAAATCCTGCTTATCTCCCTTATCTCGCAGTTTGTCGACCAGCTTTCGCACCTCGTCGGCAGTCATCCCGATCTTAACGCCGCGGTAATCCTTGAATACCGGCTGTAGTTCCTTCGCGGTGTCCAGGGACTTGTCGTCGGCCGTCGTCTGTGCGATTTGATCGGTATTGGGTGTTTGCCCAGCCGTTAGCGGGACCGCAATAAGCAATGCCGCGACCAATACAGCCATAAGCGCCAACCAAAGCGGCAAACGTGTGAAATTCCTAATTCGCATGGTGATGCCTTTCCTCTTTACAATCATGCATTTTCATAAATAGATTAAGGGAAATAAGAGGGAATGCCATCGGTGCGATTACTTAATCTCCCTAAGTGTTTACACTCATTTGTTGTGGTGGCACTAGTTTCGCTGCAGGGTGCGATGAGAAACTATTCAAGGCGAGTGAGTTCGGCTTCTTCTTTTTTGAAGTTCCTTTGCCGCGATCAACGGGCGGCGGCCCGCTTTTCTCCTTCACCCTAATCGTGAGTTTATCTTTGGTAGGCAGTTTTGTTTTATCGCGCGTTCTTTGCCCGAGACTCATTTCCGCCCCAGACATAACCAGAGTTAGATTACTCTTGTAAGATGAGGACGCGACATGACGCTTTTTCAGAAAATCGTCTCTACGCACGCCCCGGCTTCAGTGATCCTCATCCGCCTAATGGTGGGTGCGGTTTTCTTTGCCGAAGGAATCCAGAAATTTCTTTTTTCGGCTGAAGTTGGCGCGGCGCGATTCGCCAGGATCGGTATTCCTAACGCGGACGTGACGGCTCCATTCGTCGGCGTCGTCGAAATCGTGGGCGGAGCACTCCTCTTGCTGGGGCTGCTCACGCGGCTGGCGGCCATCCCGCTCATCATCAACATGCTGGTGGCGATCCTCTCGACCAAGATCCCCATCCTGCTGGGTCATAGCTTCTGGGGCTTTAGCCTCCGCAGCGTTCCTTACGGAGGATTCTGGGGCATGGCGCACGAGGGTCGCACTGATTTCGCGATGCTGCTCGGCTCGATCTTTTTACTAATCGTAGGCGCCGGGGCCTGGTCATTGGACGCGCGGCTGGGAGCTAGCCGGGCACGCCGATGAAGAAACGCTCTAAAACAGAGTTCCCCTTTGCGCTTCCGCGTACAACTTAGTGCGTTAGTCTGGTGTGTGGCATTCGCCGGCTGGTTTGACTCGTAGCTGTCTGAATTATGAAGCGTTTCGAAACTGTTCCTCAGGCTAGCGAAGCACTAGAATACAATTCGTGATTAGCGTTCTCTACATCATCGTCGTCTTCTTTCTGGTCTTTGCGAACGGTTTTTTCGTGGCTTCGGAGTTTGCCCTGGTGGGCGTGCGGCGTTCGCGCATTGAGATGCTGGCCGCCAGCGGCAGTTTGAAAGCGCGGCGGTTGCTCGGACTGCTTGATAACCTAAACGCTTATATTTCTGCTACGCAACTGGGGATTACGATGGCGTCATTGGCTCTGGGATGGATCGGCGAGCCCGTCTTCGCTCACTTACTCGAAGCGCCACTCAAAGGTCGAGTTTCGGAGCTGACCCTGCATACCATTTCTTTCGCGGTCGCCTTCGCAATCATTACGTTCCTACACATCGTACTCGGTGAACTTGCGCCCAAGACACTCGCGCTGGAAAGAGCTGAAAAAGTTGCACTGGCTATTTCATGGCCCATGCAGGCGTTCTACAAGATCTTTCAATGGCCCATTCGGCTGCTTGACTGGGCCGGCACGCGGACGGTGCGGCTATTTGGTCTGCATCCGACCCAGGACCACACATCCGTTTACACCGAGGCAGAGTTACGTCAACTGATAGACGTCTCTCGAAAGAGCGGTCATCTAGAACTTCAGGAGCAGCAACTGATTCATGGGGTTTTTGAGTTTTCCGACGCAGAGGTGCGGGAAGCAATGGTCCCGCGCAATCAGATCAAGGCGCTTCCGGTTAGGGCCACTCTGGAGGAAGTGAGAGCTGCTTTCCTATCCACCGGATATTCCCGGCTTCCGGTTTATGGTGAACAGCTTGATGACATCGTTGGCTTGTTGTTCAGAAAGGACCTGGACATGGGGAGAATCCCTCACGACGGTTTCGATCTGAGATCAGTGGTCCGGCGCGCCGCTTATATCCCCGTGACTGCTTCGCTGGGCCAGGCTCTTAAGCAGATGCAAACTGCGCGGGTGCATTTCATGTTTGTGGTGGACGAACACGGAGGCGTTGAAGGGATACTCACGCTCGAAGATCTGCTGGAGGAAATAGTCGGAGAGATTAACGACGAGTACGATGAGGAAGTACGCGAGCAGATCAGAAAAGATGGTGAAGCGTACGTTCTGGACGGGATGTTAGCGGTACGCGATGCCAATCAACACCTTAAACTGGATTTGCCCGAAGACGCGGGCTACACGACCATCGCCGGTTTCCTGATGGAGCGCGCCGGTCGGATTCTGGAGTGCGGTGACAGGGTGGAACATGAGGGCTGCGTTTTTGAAGTTGAACGGGTTGATAAGCGCCGCATCACACGGATAAGGTTCATTCCTCCTCCTCCGCACACAGACAAAGAACGAGCGACGTCGTTACATTCCTTATTTGGCGCGTCACTATTCGCAGGAGAGACGGCTACTACATTGGCTGCCGGCGTGGAGTCGCTTGTTTGCATTTAACCTCTTCACCTGGTCCTTAGGTCAGAATCAACTTTAAGCCTGCCACGATGAGGACCAGGGCCAGCAGCCTGCGAATGTTCGCGCTGGCAAGACGTTTACTCCCAAACTCAGCCCCGATAAAACCACCGAGCATAGCGGCCGGAGCCAGCGCAAAGATAAAACTGGGAAGTGATCCGATACTTGAGACGTTGCCAAGCAGGCCGGCAATTGAGTTGATGAGAATAAAGGCTGCGGACACGGCAGCAGTTTGTCTGGTCTCAGCCCAGCCCATCAGGAGCAATAAGGGAGACAGGAAGATTCCGCCACCCGTGCCTGTCAGGCCTGCCAGCATTCCGATTACCGCGCCGGAAAGCAGTCCAGCCCAAAGGGGAATATGCCTCAGGTCCGCCTGCTCTTTCGCCCGGCTCGCAACGCGAAACAGTTTGTAGGCAGCAAAGAGCAAGATCACGCCGACCAGGGTTTTATACCAGTGGCCGGGAAGGGTTATGTAACCACCTAAAAATGCGAAGGGAATAGACGTTAGAGCGAAGGGCCAAAGCAACCGAAACGAGAAGCAGCCAGCCTGGTAAAACTTCACCGTGGCAATGCTGGCAACCAGAATGTTAAGCGTCAGGGCGGTCGGCTTCATTACGGCGGCTGAAACGCCGACCAGGGCCATCGCTGCAATATAACCGGATGCGCCCGCGTGACCGACAGAGGAATATAAAAGAGCACCAGCAAAAACGAGGATGGCGAGAATGCAAAGCGTCAACGGAGTCATGATTAAAGGTGGGAGCTTAATGGACACTTACCCGGCGAGCAATTCCCACAGCGCCCAAACTTGCTGAGTGATGCCACTTTCCATCGCCGGAAACAAGGGGCGGGAACACGCGCAGGAAAACCTCAGTTTGGAGAGTTCATTTTGACTTTTTTGAAGTGTCCCGGCGCTTCCGGAAGAAATCTTCGAATGGTTGAGCGAGAGCGAGAATGACCAGAGCGAGGACGGTACTTATCAACCCGACGCCGACCGCCCCGAGCCCCACGGTGATTCCGATCGCGGCGGTCATCCAGATGCCGGCGGCGGTAGTTAGTCCCTTTATTTCCTCTTCGCCTTCGAGTTTCAGGATCGTGCCGGCGCCGATGAAGCCTATGCCGGTTACGAGGCCCTGAATCACGCGGGACATGGCGTCGAATTCCATCCCGACACTGGAACAGGTAATCACGAAGACTGCCGTGCCCAGGCAAACCATCATGTGCGTGCGGAAGCCTGCTGCTTTTCCGGAGCGTTCACGCTGAATGCCGATGATCCCGCCCAGGATCATCGCCGCCAACAGACGAATCGCGACGCGCAGGAGATGCTGCCGGTCCTGGAGGCCGTGGGTTAATTCTTGCCAGAGAGTTTCCATTTCACAAGTGATGAGTCATGAGTAATGAGTGATGAGTGATGCGTGAAACGCAATTAGGCTTAAGTCTTTCTCTTTTCGACAGCCACTCGCAAGCCTCCGATGACTTGACCCACCTCTGTCGCGGTAGACATCAATTCCGAGAATTGAGACTGAGAAAGATAACTAGCGTCGAAAGCAACATACAGTTGAGAACGCAACTCGGCGCAAGAAGCTTTGGCGATCGAGAGGAACTGATGAAACTCAGCGGCACGCCCGCGTTCAAAGCCTTCCGCGATGTTCGACATGATTGAGACAGCTGACCGTCGTATTTGGTCTTTCAAACCAAAATCTCGTGAGAATCCAGGAAGGTTTGTTGCCTGATAGATCTTGCGGCTAAGTTGACGCGCTTTCTGCCATGCGATGAAGTCTTCGAACTTTTCGATTTTCTTGGACATGTTTCCTCCTTTTGGGATTAAGGGGTTGAGGTTGTACTCATCACTCATCACTCATGACTCATCACTAGTTTCTACGCGCCGCCGTAGAGTTGCTCGATCAAATCCGCGTAGCGATCATCGATCACGTTGCGCTTCACTTTCAGCGTGGGGGTCATTTCGCCGTTGTCGATCGAAAACTCGTTTGGCAGAAGCGCGACACGCCGCACGCGTTCGTAATCCGCCAGGTGCGCGGTGATCTTTGTGACGTCGAGTTGCACCATCTTTACGGCCGCCGGTTGCTTTGCGATCGCTTCGTTGTTCGCCGCGAGAGTCTCGCCCGCGTCACGCAAGGCACTCTTCAGAGCTTCCCAATCCGGCACGATCAACGCAGCCGGATACTTGCGGCTCGAGCCGACGACCACAACCTGATTCACGAACTCGCTTTGCTTCAGAAGACTTTCGAGTTGTTGCGGCGCGATGTACTTACCGTTGGAAAGCTTGAAAAGATCCTTTTTGCGATCGGTAATGAAGATGTGCCCGGCGTCATCGATGTGCCCCACGTCGCCGGTCGCGAACCATTCGTCCTGCATCACTGCCAGCGTTGCTTCAGGATGGCCATAGTAGCCGCGCATCACGTTCGGGCCGCGCACCAGAATTTCGCCGTCTTCGGCAATCTCGACTTCGATCCCTTTGAAAGGCTTGCCGATCGAGCCGACGCAGTTGTCTTCGGGCCGGTTCGCGCAAACGATGCAGGTTTCCGTCATGCCATAGCCCTGCAGGATCTTGATACCGGCGCCGAGAAACGAATACGAAAGCGTCGGCGACAGCGGCGCGCCGCCTGAGACGAAGTAGCGCAGGCGTCCGCCGATGCCTTCGCGCCATTTGGTGAACACCAAACGATCCGCAATCGCATGTTTCGCCCGCAAAGAGAGCGGCACCCGCCGCTTCTTGTCTTCGAGTTCGGCGACGCGCTGACCCACCGCCAGCGACCATTCGAAAATCTTTGCCTTCGCTCCACCCGCCGCCGTGCCCTTTTTGATGATGCGGTGATAGACCTTCTCAAACAGGCGCGGCACCGCCGTCATGATCGTGGGGCGAACTTCGCGCAGAAACTCGCCGACTTGATCGAAAGAAGCGGCGTAATGCACAGCCACGCCCACGTATGCGAAGACGTAAAAGACCGTGCGTTCGAAAATGTGCGAAAGCGGAAGGACTGAGAGCGAGACGTCGCTGGGGGAGATCGGCAGACCGGTCGTGATCGAACGCACGTTGGCGATGAAGTTGTCATGCGTAAGCATCACGCCCTTTGGCTCGCCCGTAGTGCCGGAAGTGTAGATGATCGTTGCGAGATCGTCGGGCCGGCCACGCCCGATCAGTTTGTCGAAAGCGTCGGGGTCTTTGTCATCGATTTCAGCTCCATGGCTTTCGACAGACTCGAGGGCGACGCCGCCTCTGACGCCGGCGACTGACTTCGGATCGAAGATCACGATGTCCTTCAGAGTGTCCACGCCGTCGAATCCCTCGCGCGCGTGTTTCAGAATTCGCCCGCCTGAAATTAAGAGCGCACGCGCGCCTGAGTCTTCGAGGATGAAGCGAATTTGATCGGGAGCTTGGGTCGTGTAGAGCGGCACCACGATGGCGCCGGCGCTGAGCACCGCGAGATCCGCGATCGACCACTCAGGCCGATTTTCAGAAATCAGGCCGACCCGATCCCCGGGCTGGATGCCTAAGTCCGCGAGCCCGAGCGCGATATGTCGCACGCGCCGGACAAACTCGTCCGAAGATACCCGGACCCATTCGCCGCCGCGTTTCTCGCTGACGGTATTCGGCTTGTTATGGCGGGTGATGGCTTCAAGACAGAGACCCGGTAAAGTGTCCACTTTGGGTTCCGGCGTTTGACCACCGACCTCTGATTTCCGGAGTGTCGCCGCTGACATCTGACCTCTGACTTCTGAACCTCTGGTTTGTGGAGGGAAAGAGCGACAAAAGACTACAACGTCTATCGTCGAAGTTACAATTCCGCAGTCGCCGGGTCGCTGGCTGGGCCGTCGCCGGGTGGTGATCCAGAAGTCCCGGTGCGACGTGACGAGCGCCGCTTTCGTCTGCGGGCCGGCTGATAAGTCGTGTTGATGCGCGTGTCCTGGGTCGCGATCGCGGCGAGGATCACAAACAGGAGCCCGTTCGCCGTCGTGTGCAGCGGAAAATCGAAGAAGCTGTGCACCAGCATGGCAAAACAGCCTCCCAGCGCGCCGGTGGTGACCGCGCGCCGGAACCGGTCGTGGGTCTCACGGCGCGCGAACCCGCGGCGGAACAGAATAAAGATGAACGCCAGGCCCAGGATTGCGCCGATGATTCCCGCGTCCGACAACGTCTGCAAATAGTCGTTGTGCGCCTGCTCAAGCCGGTAGAGACCATTGCGCGTGTCATAACGCGTGTAAATAGCGCCGAACGATCCCAGGCCTGAGCCGATCAACGGGTATGCCTTGATCGCGTCGAGTGTTACTCGCCAAAAATGCGCGCGGCCCGTCGTCGGATCTTCGGCGATCGGCGTGCCGAGGAAACGCGTGAAAACCTCTGGACCGCTCAGCACCAGCGCGCCGCCAATTACCACAATGACGACCGTCAGAGCGATTACACCACGCAGAGTCGCGGCGCGCATTCTCTTTGTGCGCGACTGTTCCTTTTTCTTGCCCCAGCCAAAACTTGCGGTGATGATCAAAACAAAGATCTGAGCGCCGAGAGCGATCGTAGCGCCGCGCGAATTTGTCGCGACCAGGGCCATCGCCATCACGACGGCCGCGAACGCATACAGCGGGCGCTTGTAACTCTCGACCGCGCCTGAGAGCAGCAGCGCAAAGGGGATGGAAATGGCCATCAACATGAAGCCGGCGAAATGATGACGATTGATGAAGGGGCCGAAAGCGGTGCTCTGCGCAAGCTGGCGATACCAGTAAACGCGCGTGCCGTCACTGGTGAACGACTGTGTCAGGCCAAAGATCGCCAGCACAAATCCGAAGATGGCGATCGTTCGGACGAGCGCTTTCAATCGTCGCGGCGTGTCCACAAAGATCGAGGTCGCGGCAAAATAAATCAACAACGCAGCGACCTGCACCAGGGCCATACGCGTGGCATAAGGATCGAGAGACAGCGAGCGTACTGGCGAGAGGGGCAGCCCCGCCGAGTCGTGTGTCCGCAAGGGCATTAGCTGAAACAGCCCGAGCAGGAGCATCCCAACCAGCGGCCATTGCAAGGGATTAACCGGCACCAAAACCGAGCGCAAAACGATCCCATCAACTGCCCAGAGCAGAACCACTACCATCGCGCTGAACGTGAACATCGCCAGCGCCCAGTTGTGAACCGTGCCGTAGGCGAGAGTCGTCGCCACAATCGCCGTGCAAATGGCCACGAATGCCAACCGGCTGGCGAGCGTGTGCCGGCGCCTAACGGGCGGTGGCGCGGGTTTCCTGATTTGCACTTGCGGCGGAAGTTGTTCCCGGACCGCCACTGGCGCGTTGGAGAATGAAGTCGTCATACCAGACAGTTCCAAAGATCGGACAGATATCGCCGACCGAACAGGGGAGACAGCCGATGATTAACGTGATGCCGTCGCTGTCCCGAGTCTTAAAATCAACTGCAAACTTTTGCCATCCGTTCGTCCCGGTCGGCAGCGACGCCGTAGTCGCAATCGTTTGATTGTCGCCGCCATCCACTATGATTACTACCGGCGTACTCGCACTGTTGAGGTCGTCAGTGCGCGCATGGTATTCGAGGCGATACTGCGTGTTGGGCTGCACCGCGATGGTTTGGGATGCGTTTATCCGCTCGAGCCGCGTGGTCGCGCTCAACACAATTTGCAGGCTACGCTGGCCGCCGAAACCTTCATTAATGATTGAAATTTGGGCCTGAACATTCGAGCCAAGGGTCCAGCCGAACGGCCTCG
The DNA here is from genome assembly GCA_036374695.1 of Pyrinomonadaceae bacterium. Lineage (GTDB taxonomy): Bacteria > Acidobacteriota > Blastocatellia > Pyrinomonadales > Pyrinomonadaceae > UBA11740. The sequence goes on along the minus strand of DASUTF010000137.1, from coordinate 2,667 downwards.
CTACCGGCAGTGTGATCAACTCCTCGAAGCCGCCGTTCGAAAGGACTTCAGGGGCATGCGCGTGGTCCGGTTCGAGATCGCGGTGTACTTCGAGCGCCGCGCGAAACTGTTTTGCATCGAGCAGGGCTTTGCGCAGGCTTCGTCCCTGGCTGGCGACTTTCGCGCGGACGTCCGGAGTCAGGGTCTTCCACAATCGCGTCGCATCGTCGTAACGCTTCAGGCCCACGAGGTACGTCGCAAAAAGTACGCGCACATTCGGATCCTTGCACGCTTCGGTGGTGATGCGATCGACGTCGCCGTCGTACGCCCGCCACGCGAGGTTGATAACCTGCGGCCAAAGTGCCTGGTTCGCCTCAGCCGCGCGAAACAGGTGTTGGAAAGCCTCTTCGTATCGGTTCGATCGCAGCAGCAAGTTGCCCAATCGCCATTGCGGCTGGTAGTAGTTCGGAGCCAGGAAAATTGCGCGACGCATAGCCTTTTCCGCGCCCGCGCGATCCCCGGTCATTTCGAGAGCGCGTCCAAACTCTTCCCAGTAGCGAAAATCATTTGGGGAAAGCCGCACCGCGATTTCGAACTCGCGCAGCGTCTCCTGGATGTTGTTCTCGGTAAACTCTCGACGCGTCGCCGCGCCCAACTGCCAATGAACGAACGGATCGTCCGGCGCCCAACGCGCAGCCACACGCGCGAGTTCGAGGTTTGGAGTCTGGCCCGCGGTGGCGACTTCAGAAACGGTGGCGCCAACCTGCCATCGCAGGCAAAACCAGCCAACCAGAATAGTCAGCAGCACCGGGATCAGGAGCACCAGTCTCGCGACTCCGGGTAAGCGAATTTCAATACTGGCCGGGGAACTTGAGAGAGACATTCGGTTTAGGTGGTTGAATCGCCGTTCAGTGTAGCAAACGGGCCGGCCGGCCGGACTTGCTCGCGAATACTCTCAATTCGGATCGCCATCCGTTTCAGTTCGATGTTTTGCGCTTCGCACTCGCGCAGAATTTCGTTAATGCGTTCATCCTTGATGCCGGGACTCGAAATCAGGATCTGCTCGATTCTTTGGTGGGTGATAATCCGATGCAGCATGCCGTTGCCGCCAAAGACCGGCAACCCATGAATCACTTTGCCTCGCTTATTCGGATCGTCGTCCATGAACCCGACCGGGGTGCATTGCAGTTCGCGATTATTGAGCAACTCGCGCAAAAGCAATTCCCCCGCGTCGCCCGCACCATAAATCAGCACGCGGCGGCCATTGGTCGCGGTGCTGGCAGGCAAAAGCTGTTGGAACAAACGAAAAGCCATGCGGCTGCCCGCCAGCATCATCAGCATCATCATGGCGTCAACGACAAAGACGGCGCGCGAGAATCCTTGAAAGCGAAACTTGAAGAGGATGATGATGATGCTGACGATTGAGCCGGCGGCGACGGCTTTTGCGAACACCACCAGGTCATCGATACCCGTGTAGCGCCAGATGCCGCGATAAACGCCGAAGAAGAGAAACGCTGCGAGCCGCACCACGACAACTATCGGCAGGGTTCGCAGGAAAAGCGTGCGGGCCGGGCTTTCTGTAAATCTCTCAATCGTCAAAGTGTATGCGGCCCAGTAAGCGAGAATGATTAGACCGACATCCATCAGCACTTCAAAGATTCGCCGCTTGTAGGAAAAGTCGATCAGAAAACCGAACCGCGGCTTTTGGCGGGCGGTGGCCACCTGCGCTTCTTCGTCATAAGCTTTTACGCCCGCGAGATACACGCCTAAAAGCGTTAGCACAATTGTGAAGCCGAACAACAGCGCGATACTGACGTCCGGCCTGAGTTCGCGTACCGCCACCGCGAGCAGTCCCGAAAAGGCCGCAAGCCCGTAAAGCATCCACACTGCCCGGCGCTCAGACATGCCCAAAGCCACCAGCCGATGCGAAGTGTGATCGCGCCCACCCTGCGACGCCGCGCGTCCCGAAAGCTTGCGCAAGATTGTGACAAACGTGGTGTCAAAAATCGGAATGAACAGAACCAGGATCGGAACCGCCAGCACCGGCAGAAAACTTCGCGACCGCCCGCCGGAGAGATTTATCAGCGCTGTGCTGGCGAGGAAGAAGCCAATAAACATCGACCCGCAGTCGCCCATGAAGATCGACGCCGGGCTCGAGTTGAAAATCAGAAAGCCGAGCAGCGCCGCAGTGAATGCCGCCATCATGCTCGCCTCGACGGGCTGCGCGCTGGCGATGAAGTTCAAAGTTAGAAAGCCCGACGCAATCGCGGCAATTCCTGTCGCCAACCCGTCCATGTTGTCGAGCAGGTTGATAGCGTTCGTGATGCCGATGAGCCAGAAAATCGTGATCGCGATGTTCACGGATGCGGATCCTGTCCATGGCAGGGTCAGTCCGTAATACACGACCGCGGCCGCGCCCACGATTTGGCCGATCAACTTTTGATAAGGCTTTGTATGAATCAGGTCATCGACCAGTCCCACAAAAAATAGAAAGCTGCTGACGGTGATAATCGCCCACGTGTGCGGCGTGTGCGGCAGAAAAAAGATGTAGGTGATCAGGACGCTCAGCCAGATGGCCACGCCGCCCATCATTGAGGTGGGCTTTTTGTGCCACCGATCAGTTTTAGGTTTGGCAACGAGCCCGAAATGCCGCGCCGCCAGGCGCACAACGGGCGTCAGCGCCAGGGT
>DASUTF010000136.1:0-5084 GCA_036374695.1 Pyrinomonadaceae bacterium | reverse complement strand
CTGAGCGGGATACACGCTGATGAATTTGCCCGAGCGCCCTTTGTCTTCAAACTTCACGAAGCCGTCAATCATTGCAAACAAGGTGTCGTCCTTGCCGCGGCCGACGTTCTGACCGGGCTTCCATTTCGTGCCGCGCTGGCGCGCGAGAATGTTGCCGCCCAGCACGCGCTCGCCGCCGAACTTTTTCAAGCCAAGCCGCTGCGAGTTTGAGTCGCGCCCGTTTCGAGATGAACCTACGCCTTTCTTATGAGCCATAACAACCTCTCAATTTGTCCATTGATTCAATGAGTTAATGAATCAATGAATCAACTTCCCTACCCGATTGAATCTATCTTTAACGTTGTATATCCCTGGCGATGGCCTTTGGTGCGCTTGTAGTGCTTGCGTCGTTTCTTCTTGAAGACCACGATCTTCGCCGCCCGGCCATGTTCGACCACGGTCGCTTTCACCACCGCGCCTTCGCCAAGCGTCGAGCCCACGCGCGTTTCCGAGCCTTCGCCCAGGGCCAAAACCTCAAGATCCACAGACGACCCGACTTCGGTGCCAATTGACGGCACCCGCAGGGTCGCGCCTTTTTCCACGGTGAACTGCTTACCGCCAGTTCTAATGATTGCGAACGACATATTGCTTCCTCACCCTCTCAGACAGCGCCACACGCAACTGAAAAGTCGATTATTATAAAGTCACGCCGCAGCCTCAGTCAAAGCCGCAGAAGCCGTGGGCGAGATGCGACTTCCATTCGTTGTCAGAAAGTCGTCAAGAAACCGCGTTGAGATGTTTCCGGCTTGAAAATTTGAGTCATTCATAATCTTCAAATGCAACGGAATCGTCGTTTTGATGCCCTCAATCACCATGGCTTCCAGCGCCCGGCGCATGCGCGCAATCGCCAGTTCGCGGGTGCGGGCGTGCACAATCACCTTGGCAATCAGCGAATCGTAAAAGGGCGGTACCCGGTATTCCGGATAGACGTAAGTATCAACGCGCACGCCCGGCCCCCCGGGCAGATTAAAAGTCGTAATTTTCCCCGGTGAAGGCACGAACGTTTCCGGATTCTCGGCGTTGATCCGGCATTCAATCGCGTGTCCCACCATGATCACGTCGTCCTGCGTAAACCCGAGCGGCTCGCCTTCGGCAATGCGAATCTGATTACGCACGATGTCGGTCAGCGTTACCATCTCAGTCACCGGATGCTCGACCTGGATACGCGTATTCATCTCCATGAAATAGAACTCATTGTTCTCATCGAGCAGAAACTCAAAGGTCCCCGCGCTTGAGTAGCCAATCGATTTACACGCCGCCACGGCCGTTTCGCCCATCTGTTGACGCAACTCCGGCGTCATCATCGGGGCCGGAGCTTCTTCAAGCAGTTTCTGATGACGGCGCTGAATCGAGCATTCGCGTTCACCCAGAAAAACACAATTGCCGTGTTCGTCCGCGAGCACCTGAATCTCGATGTGCCGTGGCCTTTGGACGTAGCGCTCAATGTAAACGTCGCCATTCTTGAAGGCCGCGGCTGCTTCCGTAGAAGCCGTCTCGAGGGCGTGGCCCAGCTCATCTTCAGCGTTGACGATACGCATCCCGCGGCCGCCGCCGCCGCCCGAGGCTTTCACGATCACCGGATAGCCAATCTCGCGCGCGATTTTGATTGCATCTTCCTCGGACGTCAACGCGTCGGGGCTGCCCGGCAGGATCGGCACGCCTGCGTTTTGCATCGCGCGGCGCGCTTCGACCTTTTCGCCCATCAACTGAATGATGTTTGGCCTGGGGCCGATGAATTTAATGTTGCAGGCTTCGCAAATCTCAGCAAAGTAGGCCGATTCAGCGAGAAATCCGTAACCGGGATGAATCGCGTCCACGTTGAACAGCTCAGCCGCGCTGATGATCGCCGGAATGTTCAGGTAGCTCTGCGCGGATGGCGCGGGGCCAATGCAGACGGACTCGTCGGCAAACCGGACGTGCAACGAATCGCGATCAACGTCGCTGTGCACCGCGACGGTGCCGATACCCATCTCTTTACACGTCCAGATGATGCGGCAGGCAATCTCGCCGCGATTAGCGACGAGGATCTTGCGAAAGCGGCGTAGTCCGTTGTTCATAAAAATCGAGAGTCCAACGTCCAATGTCCAACGTCCGCCTGGCTTCCTCGACTTTGGACTTTGGACGTGGGACTTTGGACTATCCTTGCTTGATTCCGAAAAGCGGCTGACCGTACTCCACCGCCTGCCCGTTCTCGACGTAGATTTTCGCGACTTCGCCTGAGGTCTCAGCCTGAATTTCATTCATCAGCTTCATTGCTTCAATGATGCAGACGACGGTCTCGGGTTCGACGTTGCTGCCGATGCGCACGAAGCTTTCGGCCGTGGGCGAGGGCGAGCGATAGAAAGTCCCGACGATAGGAGAAGTTATAATGTGCAGGCCTTGATCTTCTGAAGCAGCCTCTTCGGCCTGCGCTCCCGGATGGGGCGGACCTGCATAAGGCACCCCGTGCACGGTGCTGGGGGTCGCGGCCGGTATCGCGTGATGCTCCGCCACCGGGGAAACGGCAGGCACGGCGGGTTGCGGGGGATACAGGTTCCGGCCAATCTTGACGTGGAACCCTTCACGCTGAAGTTCGAAATCAGTTAACGCGTTTTCATTGATCAGGCTGATCAATTCGCGCAATTCGTCCATGTTAATGGAAGCTTCCAGGTGCTTCGGAAACGGACGATGCCGGCGCCGACCGCGATCGCGATCACGCTGCCGCTCAGCCCGCGAATCGGTCGCTGCTTCGGCTGAAGGTTGCTGGCTTTCCTGATCGTTCATCGCTCTCTTAACTCCAACCGACATAGAAACCTCCGGGGGGTTGGTTTCGCCGCAGACCAGCGGAGCGTCATTCTGCAAGCAAAGCTCTATTAAAGCAAAAGCCCCGCGATGGCAAAAGACCAGACGGAGCTTCGCACTGAAAGTGCTTTATTCTTCGGATTCGGACGCTTCCTTGGATTCCGCGGCTTTGGGCTCAGCAGCCTTCTTTTTTGTGCCACCCTTGGCGCGCTTCTTTGCGGCCTCTTCGACGGCGGCATCGCGCGGATTGCCGAGCAACTCGATGATCGCCAGCTCGGCGCCGTCGCCTGCGCGGCGGCCCAGCTTGATGATGCGCGTGTAACCACCTGGCCGATCTTTGAAGCGCTCGCCCAGCTCGTCAAACAAACGCTTGAGCGCCGCCACGCCCGCCGTGCGCGGGGCAACGGCCTGTCCGCGCCGGCCGGTCACTGAGCCGCGGCCGAAATTGCCCGAGTGAAAGAACGCAGCCGCCTGACGACGCAGGTGCACGCCACGCGCTTCCGACCCGTTGCCTTCGAGACTCGCCGCATGACGCGACAGAGTGATCGCGCGCTCAACGAACGGGCGCAGCTCCTTGGCCTTGGGAACCGTCGTGATTATGCGCTCGTCGCGCGAATTGATGAGGGACGTCGCAAGATTGCGCAGCAAAGACATGCGATGCTCCGAATCTCGCCCCAGTTTTCGATGTGCCTTTCGATGACGCATAACCTTGCTCTATCGCTTCCGCGTGGCACGCGCATCTTGCGCGTGATGCTCACGGGCGGGACGCTCGTGCCACAATTGCTCTACTGCACTGCCGTTTCAAATTCCTCTTCGCCGTTTTCGTCGTCGTCGCCGCCTTCGCCTTCGAGGCTCAGCTCGCCATCGCCTGTGCCGGGAATCGGATTGCCCTGCTCGTCAAACTGCATTCCAAAATCCAGGCCCATGCTGCGGAGAATGTCGCGAATTTCGCCCAGCGACTTCTTGCCAAAGTTCTTCGTTGCCAGCATCTCTCGCTCAGAACGCTGCACCAGATCGCGAATCGATTTGATGCCGGCGTTCTTCAGACAATTGTAAGAGCGCACCGACAGTTCCAGTTCGTCCACCGAGCGATCGAGTTGATCGTTGCGCGGCAAGGGCGCGCGCTCGGCTTGCTGATAGCTGTAATCTTCCATGTCCTCTTCAAAGTTAATAAAGATCGCCATGTGATCCTTGATTAACTTTGCGGCCAACCCGATCGCGTCGTCGGGCTTGACCGAACCGTCAGTCCACACTTCGATCGTCAGCTTGTCGTATTCGGTGTTCTGCCCGAGACGCGCTGCATCAACCGAGTAGTTCACCTTCTTGACCGGCGTGTGCACCGAATCGATCGGGATGTAACCGAGCGACAAATCCTCGTCGAAGTTGCGATCCGCCGAAACGTAACCCCGGCCACGCTTCAGGCGCATCTCGATGTTCAACGATCCGCCCGCGCTCAGAGTGGCGATGTGCAAAGTCGGATCGAGAATCTCGATGTCCGCGTCGCCCTCGATGTCGCCGGCGGTGACTTCGCCTGGCCCATTCTTTGAAATCGTGAGCGTCTTCGGCTCGTGGCCGTGCAGCTTGAACGGCACCTGCTTCAAGTTCAGGATGACGTCCGTCGCATCTTCAACGGTGCCCTTAATCGAAGAAAACTCGTGTTCTACGCCTTCGATCTTCACGGCCGTGATCGCGGATCCTTCGATTGAAGAAAGCAGCGCGCGGCGCAGCGAATTGCCGACCGTCGTGCCGAACCCGCGCTCAAACGGCTGCGCCGAAAAACGGCCGTAACGTTCCGTCAGCGTGTCGCCGTCTGCCGCCAAACGTCGCGGCATCTGAAAACCTGTCCAAAGATTATTTTGATCCATAACTTACCGTCAGATGTCTGAGGAGAAGCGAAGCGGCCGCGCGAATCGCGTGACCGCTCGCGCGTTAACTACTTGCTATAAAGCTCCACAATCAGTTGCTCGTTGATCGAGCGATCGATGTCGTCGCGTGTCGGCAGGCCGGTCACCGTCGCCGCCATGTCTCCGCCGCCGGCGGAAACCCATGAGGGGCGACCACGACCTGCGGCCGTTTGCCACGCGCCTTCGACGTGCGGGTTCTTGCGGCTCGCGTCCTTTATCGTCAGCGAATCGCCGGGCTTCACCTGGTACGAAGGAATGTCCACCTTGCGGTCGTTGACCAGCACGTGCCCGTGGTTCACCAGCTGCCGCGCCTGACGTCTCGAAGTCGAAAAACCGGCGCGATATATTGCGTTGTCCAGA
>DASUTF010000135.1:0-36174 GCA_036374695.1 Pyrinomonadaceae bacterium | reverse complement strand
GTCATATCCGGCGTTGCCGAATCGTATCGAGCGCAGCGAGCGATGGCGGCGGTCGAACAATATCTGATTCGTCGCGGCGACGGTCTGATCATCCTGTTCACGCCGCCGTTCGACAAGAGCAAACTCGATCCCGGTTATGTCAAAGGTTACGTGCCCGGGGTACGTGAGAACGGCGGGCAGTACACGCATGCGGCGCTGTGGACGGTTATCGCGTTCGCTCTGTTGGGCGAAGGGGATCGCGCCGGTGAGTTGTTTGGATTGCTGAATCCTATCAATCACTCTTCAACGCGCGCGGGTTTGCACAAATACAAAGTCGAACCTTACGTCGCGCCGGGGGACGTCTACGCCGTGCCGCCGCACACCGGACGCGGCGGGTGGACGTGGTACACGGGATCGGCCGGATGGATGTATCGCGCGGCGCTGGAATACATCCTCGGATTTAAGTTACAGGGCGACCGGTTGCGCGTCGATCCGTGCATCCCCCGGTTCTGGCGCGAATTCGAAATCACTTACCGTCGCGGCAGTACGACGTACCGGATCAAAGTTGAGAATCCGCACGCGGTGTCGCGCGGCGTGGCCGCAATTGAACTCGACGGTGTCGAGCAGGCAAGCAAGGAAATAGCGCTGGCCGATGATGGCCAGTCGCATGAAGTTCGGGTCCTAATGGGAGAGCCGATCGATAACGAAGCCACTGAAGCTCGCCAAAGAGAGCAGCGCACAGAGCGAATCTACCAGAGTTGACGCTCATAGCCCGGCCCACCAAGAATTGAGGCCCTGCATTTTACCTCCCCAAACAGCGCTTCCCCTCCGGTGATTCATTTCTGATGGGACCCATTCGCGGGACCTCCCGAATTCTTGTTGACAGCCGGACGTCCAGGCTATATCGTCGCAACCTCTTGCATGCACGTTATTTGCTAATAACACTAACCGTAGTTTAGAAAGCGCGCGGACATCCAAATCCGGGTGCACTCACTGACTTGGAGGCCAGCCATGCAGAAAATAGCAATTTCGGTCGCGATTTTGTTAACGGGACTCGCCATCGCTTGTTCAAGGAACACGCCCGGACCACAAATGACGGCGACGCCGGCCGTCATCAACTGCGCTGCCGCCGAGGTGCCGAGCAATGTGCCGCCGACACCGAATACAATTGACAGCACATGCGCGAAGATCCCAACTGACATGAACGGTACGGGTGACACTCAGCCCGGTCCGGATCTTTATTCCTGGTTAACCTTCGTAGCCGTCAACTGGCCGGTCGATCCAAGCACGTGCACCGGGAATACGAACGCGAGTATCTTGACCGCGACTCCTGATCCCGTGTGGCTAAGTTATCTAAGTGACGACGATATCTTTGTGGCTTCCGGGTCTCCCGCTAATTGGTGCCACGGAACCGGACCGCAGGGAGCGCGGTTCGCAAGCGCAGACGAGGCGCGGGCGGCGCAACGCACTGGCAGACTCGCGAAGCTTCCACCTAAAGTCCGTGCGCTGGCAGAGCAACATCCCGACGTGCGTCTGTTCCTGCATCACAGTTCCAAAGGTCACGGGCTGATCTCGACCACTAAACTGACGAGCGTTCCCGTACCGTTGAAAGAGATTCTCGACGCGACTGGCCAGCCGGTGACGGATCAAAACGGACGGTTCGTTCGTTACACGATCAACATTGGACCGATCGAGTACCAGTACATAATGCAGAACAAGTTGTGGACGGCGGCAGGACAGCAGGCGACCGGAGCGCTAACTTTTACCAACGGCGCGATGGAGTTCAAAGCAGCCTGGAAAGTGCTGGGGGCGAATGATGACCTAACTCGCTATTTTACGCAGAAGGCAATTGTCTACAACGATGAGGACGGCAGCCCCAGCCCTGGGCCCAACCCGGTGACTGTCGGCCTCGCCGGTCTGCACATCATTCAAAAAACCCCGCGCCAGCCGCATTGGCTGTGGTCAACTTTCGTGCAGACAGATGTTGACATGGCATTCAATAACCCGAATTGCCCGGCGGCCCAATGCCCGCCCAACGTTCAGACGGCGCCCACCCCTTATGTCGAGCTCAACTCTGACGGAAGCCCCAGGAATAAACCGGTTCAGGTTGTCGGCGTCATCCCAACCACTGCCGCCACATATAACAGCGCCTTTCAGGGACTGCTGAAGGGAACGCCATGGGCGAATTACCGGCTGATCAGTACGCAATGGCAGGGCGGATCGGGTCCGCCGACGAAACCTCCGAAACTGGGCAATCCGTTATTAGAAACGTTTGTGTCGCAGACAAACCCCTACAGTTGTTTGGATTGCCACAACTTCGCGCAGACTTCGCCGGGGGGATCGAAGTCGGATTTCAGTTTTGTGATCAATGCGAAGCAGTGAGGATGGTCTGAAGTCCCATCATGTCGGTCCGAACTGAGTTCCGTATTTCTGTGCAGCTTGCCGGCAAAACGAAAAGGCGGGAGACAACTCCCGCCTCTCGTTGACATGTTGTTGGTTTAACCTTCGACCGCTATGCGCGCGCTCGCGCCACGAGTTCAGCCGCGACACTCTCATCTTTGGTCGACTTCGAAACGCGACCGTTGTCCGTCGTCTTTCTCCCGGGCTTGTCGGCCGCCCGTTCTTCCTGCTCACGCACATAAGTGAGCCAGGGGCCAGGCGCCGGTCGCTCGCCTTTGGTGATCTCAAAGAACACCTTCTGAATCTTTTCGGTGATTTCGCCACGCGCGCCGGTGCCGATGGTGATGCGGTCGACGGATCGAATCGGCGTAATCTCGGCCGCCGTGCCGCTAAAGAACAGTTCGTCAGCAACGTAAAGTGCGGCGCGTTGAATGCTGCGCTCTTTGATCGTCAGGCCCAGTTCGCCGCAAATCTGAATCACGCTGTCGCGGGTGATGCCCGGCAGAACTGAGGAAGAAAGCGGCGGAGTGTTCACGATGCCGTTGGCTACCACAAAGATATTTTCGCCCGAGCCTTCGGAAACGTAACCACGATCGTCGAGCGCGATGCCTTCGGCAAAACCGTTGACCAGAGCTTCCATCTTGATCAATTGCGAGTTCATGTAGTTCGCCCCGCTCTTGGCCATCGGCGGCAGCGAATTCGGGGTCAGACGGTTCCAGCTTGAGACACAGACATCGACGCCTTTTTCAATCGCTTCATCGCCAAGATACTTGCCCCAATCCCACGCGCCGATATAGCAGGCCAGCGGGTTCGGAAAGGGATTGACGCCGAACGCGGGCCGTTCTTCATCCAAACTGCGGAACAGAATGGGGCGGATGTAGCACTGATCCAAACCGCTGCGGCGCACCAGTTCGACCGCCGCGTCGCAGAAATCATCGAGGCTCCAGTCATGATCCATGCGGAAGACTTTTGCGGAATTCAAAAAGCGCTGCATGTGCTCGCGCAGCCGAAAGACGGCCGGACCACGTTTCGTCGCGTAACAGCGGATGCCTTCGAAGACGCTCGAGCCGTAGTGCAGAACGTGAGACATTACGTGGACGCGCGCGTCATTCCATTTGATGAACTCTCCGTCGTGCCACACCAGCTCACAAATGCGCGGAGTGGCTACGTCTTTCTTCTGATCGCCCATTGAATACATGCTGTTTACTCCTTTGGAGAATTACCGCTTTTCGAACCGCGAGAAGTGCTTATTACTGGGTGAATTGACACAGCACCATACTCTAAAGTCGCAGGCCTTGGCAAGATAACCAATCATCGATTCCGAACAGAATTCTGGATGAAATCGACAAACGTGTTGCGGTACAGGGCACTGGCCCCACCGTCAGGGACGGCTCGTTTAAGTCGAGCATTTGGAGCCCTCCGTGACGGTCGGGCTAATCCCCCGCTTAGAGATTCGCGCACTCGCTTGCCCAACACGCATCAGTTACATAGGATCGAGTCAGCTTGCGATCAAATAAGAAGGGCAATCAGGTCGTGATTCCGCGCCGGGCTTTCACCTTGTGGCTGTGTGCTGTGTCGCTGATCCTGGTCGCAAATTGCCGTTATTCAACCGAACCCGTGGAACCTGAAAAGATGACAACAGAGATAAGTGCAAATGACCCCGCAGCGATTCATCAGCGCGCGATCACCGTCGACATGCATGCTGACACGGCCCAACGCCTGGTCGATGAAGACGTCGATTTGAATAAGCGGTTAGCGGATGGACATCTTGACGCTGTGCGGGCCAGGGAAGGCGGGCTCGATGCGCAGTTCTTTTCGATTTGGGTTGAACCGCAGTTGTTTGGCGGCGGCGGCGCGGGCGCGATGAAGCGCGCGGATATTCAGATCGAGGCCGTGCGGAATCTTGCCGCCACGCATCCCGAGACCTGGGAAGTGGCAACTAGCGCGGCTGACGTTCGTCGCGTGGCGGCGAGGGGGAAAATCGCCGCCTTGATGGGGTTGGAAGGCGGCTATGCGATCGACGAGCGTGTCGAGAATGTGAAGCGCTACTACGACATGGGTGTGCGCTACATGTCGCCGGCGTGGAGTGTCAGCGCGAGTTGGGCCGGCTCTTCAGGTGATGCAGTTGGCGAGTCGCGTGGATTGAATGACCTCGGCAAGGAAATCATTCGTGAAATGAATCGCCTGGGGATGATGATTGATGTGTCGCACGTGTCCGACAAAACGTTCTGGGACATCGTGAACACTTCGACGGAGCCGGTGATTGCCACGCATTCCGGCTGTCGCGCGATCGCGAACGTGCCGCGGAACCTGACGGACGAAATGATTCGCGCGCTGGCGAAAACCGGCGGCGTCGTGAACGTCATCTTTTATCCCGAGCACATCGAACCCGGCTGGAGCGCGAAGAAGAAAAAAGTTGATGCGGAGATTGCTCCGCTCGTTCAGCGAGCCTCGGAACAGGAGCAGGGGAATGTCGCGCAAAAGAAACTCGCCCGCGATCGCGTGCGCTTTGAAGAATATCTGAAGCGCCTGCCCCCGGTGCATGTCTCGCGGATTGCCGATCACATCGATCACATCGTGAAGCTCGTGGGTGTCGATCACGTTGGCATCGGATCGGATTTCGACGGCGTGCAAGCCGTGCCGGCGGACATGAAGTCGGTTGCCGACTTGCCGAATCTGACGAAAGAACTGCTTAAGCGTGGGTATTCGGCAGGCGACATTGAAATGATTCTGGGCGGCAACATGCTTAGGGTTATGGAGCAGGCTGCGAGGAATTGAAAAATAGCGGCTTTGCCGCAGCACAGTGCGGAAAGGCTCTGCCTTTCCGGGCAAAGCAGGTTGGAATTTGAGGCTATGCCTCAGAATACGCGAGGCGCAGCCTCGCGGAAATTAGTAGAGCCACATGCCGGTAAGGCGAAGCCTTACCGCACTGTGCTGCGGCAAAGCCGCAAACTAACCGATGAATCAATGAAGAAATCTCCTCCCATCGGGTTCCACGCGCCAATCAAGGGCGGATTACATGAATCTCTGATCATCGCTAAAGAAACCGGCTGCGACGCGGTGCAGATCTTCTCGCGGAATCCCCGCGGCTGGATGGCCAAGCCTCTGACACGCGAATCGATCAGCTTATTCAAGGCGACTAGGAAGCTTACAAAACTTTCGCCAGTCTTAATTCACACGAACTATCTGATCAATCTCTCTTCAGCCGACGATGTGATTCTGTTGAAATCGATCGCCTCGTTTCGTGAAGAAGTGCAGCGCGGCATAGCCTTAGGGGCCGATTACATAGTGGTTCATCCCGGCAGCGCCCGCGGCTCTTGTGAAGCTGACGGCATCGCCGCCACTGCGCAGAGTTTGAAAATTGCCTGCAAAGGTTTGCGATTCGGAAAGCTGCGCATCCTTCTGGAGAACACTGCCGGACAGGGCCAGTGCATTGGCCACAGGTTCGAGCATCTGCGCGCGATCATGGATGCCTGTCCGAAGCTGCCGCTAGGCGTCTGCGTCGATACGGCGCATTCGTTCACAGCCGGTTACGACATTCGCGAAGCGGACGGTCTGGAAGCCACGATTGAAATCATTCGCCGGACGGTTGGCCTGCGCAACGTGCGCGCGGTCCACTTCAACGACTCGCGCGCTCCGTTTAACTCGCGCGTCGATCGCCACTGGCATATTGGCGAAGGCCACATCGGCCGCGACGCTCTGCGACGCTTCGCGCAACATCCGAAGCTGGCGCACTGCGCTTTCATTTTGGAGACTCCCTACGACGATCCGCGGGCGGACGTGAAGAACCTGGAAGCGCTGCGATCGTTTGTGACGTAGCCCAGGGCTTTGCGCTTCTTTGCGTCTTTGCGCCTTGGCGTGAACGAGCCCATGATCAACAAGCAACTCACGCTAAGGCGCAAAGGATCGCAAAGATGAATGATCAGAGCACTGGACGCTCCAAATCTAATTCGGCTACAATGCCTCCATCATGCGACGGTCTGATTATCATTCAGCGACCAAACTCCTCCTTACGCTGCCGCTAGCGCGCTGCGCTCGATAGCGCTCCTCCTTAGCGGCGAATCCCGATAAAAACTCAAACGATGTAACTGCACAAGCGGCTTTGTGCATTGACTCAAATGACTGTAAGTTAAGAGGAGTTAAGGCGATGGACGAGAAATATTTCCCCGAAAAAATCGAAGAGAAGTGGCAGAAGCGCTGGGCGGACGAGCGTGCGTTCGAGGCCCGCGATGACGATCCGCGAGAGAAGTTTTATGCGCTCGAGATGCTGCCGTATCCGTCCGGGTACCTGCACATGGGGCACGTGCGGAACTACTCGATCGGCGACGCGCTGGCCTGGTACAAGCGCCTGCGCGGGTTCAACGTTTTGCATCCGATCGGTTGGGACAGCTTCGGACAGCCCGCTGAGCAGGCAGCGATCAAGCGCGGCATTCAACCGCGTGAGTGGACCGAAGCCAACATCGTGGCCATGCGGGGACAGTTTCAGCGGCTGGGCATCAGTTACGACTGGTCGCGGGAAATCGCCGCGCACCGGCCGGATTACTACAAATGGGACCAGTGGTTCTTCCTGAAGATGCTGGAGCGCGGCCTGGCGTACAAGCGCACCTCGCCGGTCAACTGGTGTCCGAAAGAAGAGACGGTGCTGTCGAACGAACAGTCGTCAGGCGGCATCTGCTGGCGCTGTGGAACCCCGGTCGTCAAGAAAGAGATCGAACAGTGGTACCTGCGCATTACGAAATACGCGGAGCAGCTGGTCGAGGACATCAAGGAGATTGAAAGCGGCTGGCCCGAAAAAGTTATCAAGCGACAGCGCGACTGGGTCGGGCGCAGCGAAGGCGCGTATATCGATTTCGGAGTCAAAGATCTTGACGAAAAAATCCGTGTGTTCACCACTCGCATCGACACGATCTTTGGCGCGACTGCGATCGTGGTCGCGGCTGAGCACCCGATTCTGCCGCAACTGCTCGAAGGCTCGTCTTTGAAAGACGACGTGCTTAAATTTGCGGAACAGATCAAAGCGGCGCGTGCGATCAAAGCTGAAGACCAGACCGCAGACGAAGAAAAACTCGGCATGAACACCGGGCGGCTGGCCATCAATCCGTTCAATGGCGAGCTGTTGCCGGTTTGGGTCGCTAACTACGTGCTGATGGATTACGGCGCGGGCGCGGTGATGAGCGTCCCGGCCCACGATGAACGCGACTTTGAGTTCGCGCAGAAATACACTTTGCCGATTCGGCAGGTTATCGCCCCGGTGATTCATGGCCAGCAGAGTGAGCCCGTCAACACTGCGCCGGGGCACGATCAATCGATCGAAATGAAACACGCGTTCGTCGAGTCCGGCGTGTTGGTGAACAGCGGCGAATGGAGCGGCAAACTCTCGCACGAAGCGATCCGCGAAATGTCTGAGTATGCGGCGGCCAAAAACTTCGGCGGCGGGGCCGTCACTTATCGCATACGTGACTGGGGCATCTCGCGCCAACGCTTCTGGGGCGCCCCAATTCCGGTTGTGTACTGCCCAAAGTGTGGAATGACGCCCGTCCCGGAAAAGGATCTGCCCGTCCTGTTGCCGGAGAAGGCTGAGTTCACCGGCACCGGCGAATCGCCTTTGAAGACGGTGCCCGAATTCGTCAACACCACCTGTCCGAAGTGCGGCGCAGCGGCGACGCGCGAGACGGACACGATGGACACGTTCGTGGATTCGTCCTGGTACTTCTTTCGTTACTGCGATCCGCGCAACGAATCGATGCCGTTCGCGCCGGACAGCGTCGCCAAATGGACGCCGGTCGATCAATACATCGGCGGTGACTCGCACGCCGTCATGCACCTGATCTACACGCGTTTCTGGACGAAGGTGATGCGGGACTTAGGCCTGGTGAATTTCAACGAACCGGTGAAGCGCCTGCTGACGCAGGGCATGGTCACCAATCGCGTCGAAGAGACCAACGAATGGAAGGCGATGTCGAAGTCGCTCGGCAACGGTGTCGATCCGGACGAGATGATCGAAGCGTTCGGCGCCGACGCCACCCGTCTGTTCATTCTGTTTGCTGCGCCGGTCGAGAACGAGTTGCGCTGGTCGGAAACGGGCATCGAAGGCGCGGTGCGATTTCTGCGCCGCGTTTGGACGATGGTCTATAGGTACGCGGGCCTCCGGCCCGCTGAGCACGCCGGAGGCGTGCGTACCGAGTTTAGCGACGGGGCGCGCGCGTTGCGCCGCAAGACTCACCAAACGATTGCCCGGGTGACCGACGATTTTGAGAAGCTCGATCTCAACACGAACGTCGCGGCTTTGATGGAGTTGTCGAATGCCCTGGGTGAATTCAACGTCGATCCGGCAACGGCTTCAGGCTCTGAGGCGTTCGCCGTGCGCGAAGCGCTCGAAGCGCTGGTCGTGATGCTAACGCCGTTCTCTCCGCACATCGCCGAAGAGATGTGGGAAGGATTAGAGCACGCCGGCGGTCTGCTGAAATCCGCGCAGTGGCCGTCTGCCGATCCGGAGCTGGCGAAGAAAGATGAGCTGGAGATTCCCGTTCAGGTAAATGGCAAGCTGCGTTCGCGTGTGGTCGTGTCGCCCGACATTTCCGAAGCCGACTTGCGCGCCTTAGCGCTGGCGGACGCAAAGGTTCAGAGCTTCATTGATGGGCACAAGATAGTTAAAGTGATTGTTGTGCCCCAGCGGCTGGTGAATGTGGTCATCAAGTAACTCGTGGATTGGGTGTTTCTGGCTTGGCGTTTCTTTGCGTCTTAGCGCCTTGGCGTGAACTGACGCTTTTGCAAAAACCGATTTCACGCAAAGACGCAAAGGCGCGAAGCATCGCAAAGCCGGAATAGAAGACGAGCCTTGCCTGACCTGTCCTCAGCCGTTAAAATCCTCGCGACCCAGACTCGCGCGGAGTCGTACGACGTAGCCGAATCACTGAATGAAAGAATGTCCAAAGTGTCGCGTCTGTTTCGCCGACGACGTGGCTTATTGTCCTGATGACGGCGCCGCAACGAGCCCGTCCATCGCCGGCGAACCCATCCTTGACGGCCGCTACAATCTTGAGCGGCGGCTGGGCCAGGGCGGCATGGGCATTGTTTACAAAGGCCGGCACATCTTTCTCAAGACCCAGCACGCAATCAAGATCATTCTTCCCGACCTGGTCGGCAACGATCCAAATCTCGTCACGCGTTTTCGTCAGGAAGCCTTGGCAGCCGCCGCGATTCGCCATCAGAACATCATTGCGGTCACGGACTTTGGAGTCGTGCGTAGCACGATGCCCTTTCTCGTGATGGAGTTCGTGCAGGGCAAATCGCTTCAGGAAGTGATGGCCGCAGAGGGAGCGATGGGGCCGGTGCGCGCCTTCGAAATCATGCAGCCGATCTGCTCTGGCATCGCTGCGGCGCATCGTCAAAACATCGTGCACCGCGACATCAAACCCCTGAACGTCATGCTTCAGGACGGTCTCACGGTTGCGGAAGGCACAAAGATTCTCGACTTCGGACTCGCGAAGATTAAGTCGGGCGAATTGCTGGGTTCGTTTGTCGCCGCGCAGACGACGGGACTGATGGGCTCGCCGTTTTACATGGCGCCCGAGCAGTGGTCGGACGAACCACCCGACGCGCGCGCTGATGTATACAGCCTCGGCGTGATGCTCTATCAAATGCTCGCCGGTGAAGTGCCGTTCAAAGCGAACGCGATTCCCGCGATCATGAAGAAGCACCTGATCGAGGAACCGCCGACGTTTGCATCGCGCGGCATAGAGGTGCCGCCGCAGATCGAAGCGGTTGTCCGTCACGCGCTCGAGAAAGACCCGGAGCATCGCACGCCCTCCGCCGATGACTTCCTGGCAGAGTTTCGCCAGGCGATGGAAGCTGCCAGCGCGCTGCTGAAAAATACGGGCGAAGCTCGGCAGCCTGATCCTTACCAAACGCTGGTAACGGGGCCGCCGCCCGCGACGGATCCACAGGTGGGCAGGTCGAGTTACTCGCGTCCGACTGAGGATTTGATCGCGGCCGCCATCAGCAGCAAGTCCTGGATCGAGGAACAGGACAAGTTGAGCGCGGCGCGCGAGGAACTGGCCCGCGAAGAAGAAGCGCGACGACAACTCGCGGCTGAGGCCGAGCGCAAACGAAAAGAAGACGAAGCGCGGCAGGAATTCGAGCGGCAACAGCAGCTCAAACAAAAGCAGGAAGAAGAGCGGGTCGAAGCAGAGCGCCTCGCCGCAGAGCAGCGCGCCGCGGAAGAGCGCGAGCGCGAAGCGCAACGGGTGCGCGATGAAGAAGCCCGACAGCTTCGGGAATCAGAGGATGCGCGTCGCCGGGAAGAACAACGGCTCGAGGAAGAGCGTCGCAAAGAGGAGCAACGCCTCGACGAAGAACGCCGGCGCGAAGAGGAGCGCAAACGCGTCGAAGATCTGGTCGCGCAACAGACGAAAGCTATCGAAGAAAGACTGACGAAACTCGCGTCGAGTTTTCCGCCGCCCCCGGCCGCCGTGGTCACTCAGGAAGCGACAAACGTACGACCGGTGGGTGCCACGACTGTAACCGAGAATAGCTATCCGACTTTGGTCAACGTGCCGCCGGCGGCGGTTGCCGGCAAGCGGAACGTTTTGCCCTACGTGCTCGCAGGCGTTTTGTTGCTCGTGCTGATCGGAGGTGGAATCGGCGCCTGGGTGATGTGGCCAAAGCCTAACCCAACACCCGGTGGCGGCGACAATCCGCCGATCGAAAAGCCTAAGGATTCCGATCCCGGCCCGAACCCGGTGACATTCAGTCCTGAATTCATTTCGGTTCCGGGCGGCACATTCGACATGGGCCGCAATGGCGCGACGGTTTCGGAAGTTCCGGTCCATTCGGTGACGATCAAACCGTTCGTTATCGATAAGACGGAAGTTACCAACTACGAATACGCACAGTTCGTCGAGGCCACTAAACACGAGGCGCCGTCGAACTGGGTTGGCGGCAAGCCCATAGCGGGCCAGGAGCTCCTGCCGGTGACGTTCGTCTCTTACAGCGATGCAGTTGCTTTCGCAAAGTGGCGTTCCCAACGCGATGGCCTCAATTGGCGACTGCCGACGGAAGAAGAATGGGAGTACGCCGCGCGCGGCGGCGATCAGGAAAACATCTATTCGTGGGGAAACACCTGGGTCGAAGGGAACGCCGTCACCGAGAGCTCAGGCGCAACCAGTCCGAAGCCAGTCGGCTCCGCGCCCAACGACAAAACTCGCTGGGAAGTGATGGACATGATAGGGAACGTGTACGAGTGGACATCTACAAAGGCGAGTTATTACCCCGGCAGCACGAGACAAGTTGAAGGCGAGCAGCGCAACTGGTACATAGTGCGTGGCGCGTCGTACGGCACGAGTTCAGATCCGAAAAAGAACCAGAAACCGATTTCTGCGACGCGTCGCGACTGGTTCAATGAGAACACCAAGGTTGGAGTTTTGGGTTTCCGGCTTGTGCGCCCGCAGTGAAAGTGCGCGATTGGTGCGCACATGCTGCACGCCAGAGGCGTGCGTACCGGCGTACCTACTTGAGCCTCGCTACCTCACCGAGTATTATCACCCGCAAAAATCCGGAGACCCTGAGTCTTAATAACATGAACAAATCCTCGATTGCGTTTTCAAAAGTGGGAATTAGCGCGCTTATCCAAGTGTTGGTCGTACTCGCCTGCATCGCCATTGCGTCGGGCCCGGTGCGGGCCCAGGAGACGGGCGGCGAGTTGGGCGGCGGCGCCGGCATCTTTCGGCCGAAGAATCCCGAAGCCAAACGCAGCGGCAATCCGGCTCGTCCGCCGAGGCCGCGCATGAGTCCGGCGGAGATCGAAGCGCGATTTCAGGACGCGCTTGCCGATGGCAACGATGACCGTGACGCGCGCAGGTTCGTGCAGGCTGAGGCGGCTTACCGAAGGGCCCTGGGGTTGAAGCCGCGCGATTCGCGCGCTCACTACGCGATCGGAAACGTCCTGGTCGATCAGCAGCGGTGGGACGATGCTGAAGTGTCGTACCGGAAAGCCTTCGATACGGCCGCGACCGATCCAGAGGTGCTGATGGCTTTGAGCTTTGTGCTGGTGCAGCCGCGGACCGGCGCGCTGAATGCAAAGCGATTTGCCGACGCCGAGTACTTTGCCCGGCGCGCGACGCAACTGGCGCCCACCAATGCGATCGCTTTCGATCGTTTGGGTGTCGCGATGACCGCGCGCGGGATTTACAATGCTGATGCCGAAGCCGCGTTCCGCCGCGCGACGGAACTGGATCCCAATTTTGTCGTGGCGCAGGTCCACCTCGCGGGTGTGCTGGCGCGGATGAAGCGATGGGATGAAGCCGAGCCGCTCTTTCGCTCGGCCGGGGACAAAGCGCAGGACGCGGCGACTCTCGTGCTGATTGCGGATGCACTGCAAGCTCAGCAACGCTGGAATGATTCCGAGCCTGTGCTGCGGCGCGCGCTCGCGTTGGACGCGAGAAATCCCGGAGCCTTGTTCCTGATGGGCCGGTTCCATTCAGTCAACCAGCGTTATGCGGAAGCGGCGGCGTTTTTGAAAACGGCCGCCGAAGTGAATGCGAAGAGCTTTATCGTGCGGACCGTGCTGGCACGTGCATTACTGGGAACGGGAGCTTACGATGACGCGTTCAGAGCCTATGAAGAGGCAGCCGGGCTGGCCTCCGCGGCTGATCGCAAAGCGCTCGCGGGCCAGTTCGGGTTCACGGGCGTCGGAGATGGATACATGACCGCTGGGCGAGCTCGCGACGCGTTGCGCGCCTATCAAAGGGCCCTTGAGTTAGACCCGGCGAATGCCGAGTTGCCGGCGAAGATTGCCGCCGCGCGCGCGAGATCGTAGAACTTTTGAATGAAGCGCAAGTTAACAACTTGCGTTACAAACCCCTGAGATAAAACAGACATGAGACGTTGCCCAAAATGTAACCGCACTTATTCAACCGATACGCAGAAATTCTGCACGCACGACGGCGGCTTGTTGTTTACCCTGCAGCCTGAGCTGACCGAGACCGTGCAGTTCGATTCGTCCAAAGTGCGCGATGCCGTCGCCAAACCGACGACCCGCGATCTCAGTGAGCAACAGGCGGCCGCATTCGATCCCGAAGCGACGCTAGTCCGTAGCAGCGTCAACGACGGCACGCAGCAGGTGAAGGCGCGCGATACCGGCAGTCTCGAGCCGCCATCGCAGACGCAATACTATGGCGCGCCGCCGAGCCAGCCGGGCACCGGACCGGTAGCGCCGCCACCCGTCACGCCCTCAGGTCCAATTCCACCGCCGCCAATCTCAGCTCCATTGCCGCCGCCGCAGGCGTCCGGCCCGATTCCACCGCCGCCGCACGCGCAGGCAGCCGCTGCCGCTCATCCAGGCCAGCCTTTGCCGCCGGTGGCGCAAAAGAAGAAATCGAAGCTGCCGCTCGTGCTTGGAATACTGGGTGTTCTCCTGGTGCTGGGACTCGGCGGAGTAGCGGTGGCGTATGTTTTTGTGCTCAAGCCGATGATGGATGCTCGGCGAGGGGACAGGCCTGTCGTGGTTGACGTCAGAACGGATCCATCTCCCGCGCCGCCCAGCCCGGCCGAGGTGTCATCAACGACTGAACCGCCGCCATATTCTCCGCCGCCGAACGCCGAACAGTTCGTAAATTCAAGGACGAACTTGGATGGCAAGCTGCTGGAGCATTACGTTGACTTCTCGTTTTACTACCCGGGTACCTGGCAGAAAGATCCAGAGGCGGGCGTGCCGGGCGCAAGCAACTTCGCGAAAGTCGAACGTCGTCTTCCGCCTGACTTCACTCAGGAAAACTTTGCCGTCGGCTGGTACTCGGCAACTGGGACGTCCACGGAGCTGTTCAAGAACCTTGCCGAGAATCTCAGCAAGCAGTTGTCCGCCGGTTTCCCCGAATATCGCAAAGTTTCTGAGGGGCCGACCCGCGTCGGAGTCTACGACGGTTACGAGTTTCGCTTCGAAGGCATGTCCCGAAATACAGCCAAGGGCGACGTCAAGATCTGGGGGCGCGTTGTCTTTCTGCCGCCACCGTCCGGTGGCAGCACCGGCGTGACGCTGCTGATGCTGACGACGTCGCTTGCTCCGGAGTTGACGAGCATTGATGACGTCGGCGTGAAGGGCGAGCTCCCGATGGTGCTCGAATCGTTCCGGTTTGGAAAGTAGAAGGGGCACAGACTTCAGTCTGTGTCTTAATTAAATCGCCACTCCGAGAAGTCGTAACACAGACTGAGGTCTGTGCCACCGCTCCATTATGAAAATTGTTCTGGCTGAAGATCGCGGCGGCAAGCTGCTGGGCGAACGCGCGTTCACCAGCGAGGTGGTGCTCGTGGGCCGTGACCCCGCCGTCTGTCATTTCTTCTTTGCGCAAAACCAATGGCCGATGGTGTCGCGACGCCACGCTGAGTTTCGACTGACGAACGGTCGCTGGACCGTTACTGATGCGAACTCGCGATTCGGCACGTTTGTGAATGGTCAGAAAGCAGCCGCGCCGGTCGAAGTGCACGCCGGTTCGCATGTGCAGTTGGGAGCCGAGGGTCCCATCCTCAGGGTTGTCAGTATCGAGCAGTCGCCGGTGGAGAAACCTGCCGCGAAACCGGCGGAGGTCGATCGGATGGCGACTGTTCGGGATGCACCGGTGGAGATTCACCAGTCTGATGCCTCGTCTCCGACTGAGGTTCAGCCACCCGCGCCGCCGCGTGTGCCTGTACCAGCCGCGCCGCCGCGTGCGCCTGTACCAGCCGCGCCGCCGCGCGCGCCCTCACAACCTGCGCGCTTGGAGCTGCTTGATCCAGTCGCGGCGAACGTCCGCCGTTTCGAGCTAAGCAAGGATGTCTTTCAACTGGGTCGCGATCCGCAAGGTGACGTAGTGATCGATGCCGCCGCCGCGGTCGTTTCGCGCCGCCATGCGGAGATTCGCAAAATTGATGGGCAGTTTGCAGTCGTCGATCTGAAGAGCTTTAACGGCACGCTCGTCAATGGTCAGCGCATTACTGAGACAGTAAAGCTGTTCGACCGAGATCAGGTTCAACTTGGCACGGGCGGACCGATCCTGCGACTAATCGATCCCGCGCATCCGGCGCCGGCGCGACACGCGGTCCAGCCAGGCGGAGTTGCCGCGCCGCAGTCGATTCCCTCCGAGTTCGGCCAGATTGCGGCCATGGCGCGGCGGCAAACCATCGTCTCGACGTCAGGCTCTCTTGCGCCGCAATCCGTGCCCGGCGCGAACCAGTCTCAACTGCTGGCCCGCGTTTCGTTCGATGCGCGGATGCAGCTTTCTGTCGGTCGCGCGGCGGACAACGATGTGCGGCTCGATGGTTTGCAGATTTCCAATCATCACGCCCGGTTCGCGCGCTCGAACGGCAGCGTGACGGTGGAAGACGCCGGCTCGACGAACGGTGTCTACGTCAACGGCCAGCGCGTCAGCGGCCGCCGGGCGGTCCAGCATTCCGACGTTATCCAAATCGGACCGTTCGTCCTCCAGGCCGATGCGCAGCAGGGTGTGGCCGTTTACGACACGCGTTCGAAAACACGCATCGATTGCATCAACATCGTCAAGATTGTCGCGAACCGCTCTGGTGGCGGCTCGATCAAGTTGCTCGACGATGTTTCGCTGACGGTTCAGCCTAACGAATTTATCGGGTTGCTTGGCCCATCAGGCGCGGGTAAGTCCACTCTGATGGATTCGCTGAACGGCATGCGGCCGGCGACCAGCGGCTTCGTGCTGGTCAACAATCTCGACCTGTATCGGCATCTCGATTCGCTGAAACAATCGATTGGTTACGTGCCGCAGGACGACATCATTCACCGCGAGCTGACGGTTTATCGCACCCTCTACTACGTTGCGCGCCTGCGGCTGTCGAGCGACGTCTCGACCAAGGAAATCGATCAGATCATCAACGAAGTGATGGACGTCACCGGCCTGTCAGAGCGCCGCGACGTGCCGGTAAGCCAACTTTCCGGGGGGCAACGCAAGCGCGTGTCGATCGCGGTTGAGCTGATCACAAAGCCGTCAGTCATCTTTCTTGATGAACCGACTTCGGGTCTCGATCCGGCGACCGAAGAAAAAATCATGAAGCTCTTTCGGCAAATCGCCGAGAGCGGCCGCACCGTCGTGCTGACGACGCATGCGATGGAGAACGTAAAGCTCTTTGACAAGATTGTCGTGCTGATGCGCGGCAAGCTTGTGTTCTATGGCGCGCCGCAGGATGCGCTGGCTCACGTCAAGGCCGAAAGTTTCAAAGACCTCTACGACAAACTGGAAGACCCCGTTGACGAACGCATCGCGGCGATGCCGGCGCTGCCGCCCAACGCGCCGAAATCGCAGAAGCAGGCATTCAAACAGCAGCGGGAACAAATCGCCGAACAGGTCGCCGACGAATGGAAGCAGAAGTTCCAGGCGACGGAACATTATCGGCGCAACGTCGTCGAGCCGTTGAGCGTCCTGCCGCGCGACGGCCGCGCCGCCGCGCCACCAAAGCGGCACACGACGGTTACCGACTCGATCCGCCAGTGGGGCACGCTCACGCGCCGGTACATGGAAGTGCTGGGCCGCGATAAATTCAATCTGCTGATTCTCTTTGCCCAGGCGCCCATCATCGCCTTCCTGACGTATCTCGTTGTCGGTGACACGCTGCCGCGCGACTTTCCATATTTCGTGCTCGGACTGGTCGCGCTCTGGTTCGGCACGTCGGTCGCTTCGCGCGAAATCATTCGCGAGCGGGCCGTGTACACGCGCGAGCGCATGGTCAATCTCGGGTTGATGCCCTACGTCGGCTCGAAGATCTTTGTGCTCGCGCTGATCGTAACTGTGCAGTGCCTGATGTTGTTCGGCGCGCTCAAGATGATGCATTACGTCGGATTGATGAGCGTTCCCGGATGGCTGGTGCCGCAACTGGCGATTGTTTTCATTACCGCGATGGTGGGCATCGCGCTTGGATTGTTCGTCTCCGCGATCGTGAAAACGTCCGAGATGGCGACCAGCCTGGTGCCGCTAATCCTCATCCCGCAGATTCTGTTTTCCGGATTGGTCGGCGTTCCCGAAGGCGCCTCGAAGGTGATTGGCACGCTGATGCCCGCGACGTGGGCCTTTGACGGATTAAAGCAATTCTCGACGCTCGATACTCTGGACGAAGAAGGTTCCGATCCCGAAGGCGAGAACGAAGGGAAGGGTCTCTACAAGCATTACGAGGACTTAAACGACCGCAACATCGAGCAAGCGCGCCAGGACGTCGAGGATTACAAGAAGGACGCTGAGCAGGACTTGAAGGATTACGAGAAAAAGATGAAGGACTACGTCAAGGACCTGCAAAGCGGAAGACAAGCCGATCAGCCGGATGCACCGAAGCTGAAAGATCCGCCGGAGGTCAAAGGCGCCGAAAAGATTCCCGAGGATGTCAGCAACTACATCTCATTCCTTCATCCCTGGGGCCATAAGATCATTGATCCGTTCGTGTTGATGTTTATGTTCTTCGCGTTGGTAATCGCAACTCTTGTAACGCTTAAAGCGCAAGACATTTTGTGAGGGCATCGGCGGACTTGCCGAGTGGTATAATCCAGCCAATTTGGAGACACCCACATGGCCAACGAACAGTTTGAGCGCCACATGCAATTCATTGTCGAACAGCAGGCGCAGTTCGCGGTTGATATTCAGCAGCTAAAGGAAGCGCAAGCGGAACTTACCACAAAGCACAATCACCTGGCCGAAGCGCTGACGACCGTGGTGGGAATGGTGGGCAAGCTCGCGCATTCCCAGGACCGCACGGACGAGAAACTGTTAGAGTTAACCAACAAACAGGCAGAGACTGACGGTCGACTGAACACTCTGATCGGTGTCGTTGAGCGATACTGTAGTGGGAATGGTGGTCCAGTCAGGAAGCGCAAGTCTGAATCCGCAGGCGAGCCCAAGGCCAAGAAGATCACACGGAGCTGACTGGCTCCCAAGCCTATGCGCAATCTTCAAACATAGGCTGCTCGGGCTCATTCGAAACAACTTCACCGGTCGGTAGTGTGATCACGCTGTGATCCTTAGATACGTGCTCGCCTTCGATCGTGACCTCTTCACCAGTGGGCATGGCGATCGGCAGATGATCGAGAAATCGTTCCGCATCGATAGCTGACATGCAGCCGGTTCCCGCCGCCGTGACTGCCTGGCGGTAGACTGAATCCTGCACATCGCCAGCCGCGAAAATACCTGGAATATTCGTTGCGGTCGAGCGGCCTGAGGTGACGATGTAGCCAACGTCGTCCATGTCGATCTGGCCTTTGAACAAGTCTGTATTTGGCTTGTGGCCAATCGCGATAAAGACGCCTTCACATTCGAAATCGGTAGTTTCGTCTGTTTGTAAGTTTCGCAGCCGCACGCCGGTCACGCCTTGCTCGTGCGTCCCGAGAATCTCCTCAACTGCAGTGTTCCAGATAAATTCGATCTTCTCGTTGTGAAGCGCTTTGTCCTGCATGATCTTCGACGCGCGCAATTTGTCGCGCCGGTGAACGACGAACACACGCGACGCATAGCGCGTCAGGAAGGTCGCCTCTTCCATCGCCGTATCGCCGCCACCGACGACGACCAAACGCTTGTTACGAAACGCGGGTAGTGGGCCATCGCAAGTCGCGCAAGCCGACACGCCGTTACCACCAAAGCCATGCGGAGTTTTTGCCTCACCCGGAATGCCCAGCCATTTCGCGGACGCGCCGGAAGCGATGATCAATGTCTCAGTCGTGATGACTTTATCCTCAGTGAACAACTTGAAGGGACGCTCGCTGAAATCGACGCGCGTGATCCACTCTTCCAAAAACTCAGTGCCAAAGCGTTCGGCTTGCTTGCGAAATTGAACCATCAGATCAGGGCCCTGAATGCCTTCCGCAAACCCCGGATAGTTTTCCACTTCAGTGGTGATCATCAACTGCCCGCCCGGCGTGGTTTGTTTCTCGGTGTCGGCCGGCGCATCAACCAGCAACGGGTTCAAATTTGCGCGCGCGCTGTAGATCGCGGCGGTCAATCCCGCCGGGCCGGAACCGATGATTACCACCTGGCGATGAAGTTCTTGTGTGGGCAATGCGGGTCTCCTCTATGTTGTTAGCGATTTGCAAATGAGCCGTTTGAAAGCCGCGCGACTGACACGGATGGCTGATGATCCGGTCGCTATCCCGACGTGTCGGGATTCTGACAGCGTTCGCGTGCCACGCGGGAAAACTGTTGGCGTTTTGCGTTGCGCGTGTAGTATAACTAGTGCTGTACGAGTTAGTCGAACCAGCCAGGCCCCAGCCACATCGTGGCCTGAATTGGCATTCCCCTTAAGGGTTCGGCCGCCTAGATTGCGACGTTGAATAAGAACTCGGACCAAGACAACAACCCGGCATCGGCTCGCCCAATTCAGCACATCAGTGTGCTCGGCGCCGGCACGATGGGCCACGGCATCGCGCAAGTCGCCGCGGCGTCAGGTTACGACGTCCTGATGCGCGACATTGATGAGGCCGCGACGCAGCGCGGCATGCTGTCGATCGAGCGAAATCTCGCGAAAGGCATCGAGCGCGGAAAAGTAACTGAGCAGGAGCGCGACCAAACGCTCTCGAGAATTCGCGCGACGACGGATTTTGTTCAGATAGGCGGTAGCGATCTTGTGATCGAAGCGGCTCCTGAAAATCTCGAACTAAAACAGAGCCTGCTGCGTCAAACCGAAGAACTCGTGTCGAGCCACTGCATCTTCGCGACCAACACCTCTTCGCTTTCCATCAGTGAGATTGCCAAAGTATCGAATCGCCCCACGAGCGTTGTCGGCATGCACTTCTTCAATCCGGTTCACCTAATGCGGCTGGTCGAAATCGTCGTGAGCCACGAGACGTCCGCCGAAACTACAGCGACAGTGCGCGAAGTCGCGCAACGCATGAAGAAGGAACCGATCGTGGTCAGGGATGTTCCGGGGTTCGCTTCCAGCCGTCTGGGCGTGACGCTCGGACTGGAAGCGATGCGCATGCTCGAACAGGGCGTAGCCAGCGCGCGCGACATCGATACGGCCATGGAACTTGGCTACAACCACCCGGTTGGACCGCTAAAACTGACGGACATGGTCGGGTTGGACGTGCGGTTGAGCATCGCCGAATACCTGCACGACACGCTCAAATCTGAGACATTCCGCCCCCCGGATATCCTTCGGCGCATGGTCAGTGAAGGAAAACTGGGCAAAAAGAGCGGTGAAGGTTTTTATAAATGGAACGAGCCAGAACAGGCGCGCAGGGCTTATACTAGCTGAACATGTGAGAACGCGCGCACGGGCGATAGCACTCGAATGGCGACGGTAATGAGCACTCCTTATCAGAATGAAGAGAGACGCTTTGCGCTGCGAATGGCGTTACGGCTTCCGATCGTCGTGTCAGGGCGTTCGGACGACGGCGCCGCGTGGAGCGAGCCGACGGAAACCGATGACATCTCAACTTCCGGCGCGCTTTTCCATTTGAATCAGAAAGTCGGCATCGGCGAACACCTTTACATCCGCGCGCACAAGCCGGACGGCTCGCCCACCGAAGCGACGGCGACGGTAGTGCGAAT
Source organism: Pyrinomonadaceae bacterium (assembly GCA_036374695.1). Classification (GTDB taxonomy): domain Bacteria; phylum Acidobacteriota; class Blastocatellia; order Pyrinomonadales; family Pyrinomonadaceae; genus UBA11740. Next base: position 15,274 of record DASUTF010000135.1, on the reverse strand, counting down.
CTCACCGGCAATTTACGGAACGGCGCGTGTCGGCGTGCAGATTGCCGAACCCTCCGAAAACTGGATGCGACTCTTCGTGTCGTGGGTGGCGGATGAACAGGCGGCCGCCACGGACGAAACCTCAGCTTCTAAATAATCCTTGTCCGGCAACGCGGATGGTTGTGCAGAGCTGGCCTCTGTGTCTCAGCGCGATCTCGGTGTCTCCTGGTGAGTGATCTCCAAACGTTTTTCACCGCAGAGACACAGAGAACTCACCGGGACACGGAGATGAGCGACAGAACGCCGAGTAAACCTCCGCACTCGCCTTTCGCGGGCGCTTTGTGTTTTACTTCACCAATTCTTAACCAAACCAGGAGCAATTAAAGTGAGTCAAACGTACGAGAGTATTCTCATCGAGCGCCGCGACCGCGTCGCCATCATCACCATCAATCGTCCGGAAAAGCGGAACGCGCTGAACATTCAGACGCGCGCAGAAGGCGCAGCCGCGCTGGATGAATTGCGCGACGACGATTCAGTGCGCGTCGTGATTTTTACCGGTGCGGGCGACAAAGCATTCATCGCCGGCGCTGACATCGCCGAGTTCGCAGGCCGGACCGCCCTGGCGCAGCGCGCGATCATGCTCGATCGCGGCTTGTTCAATGCGGTCGACACTTTTCCAAAGCCGGTGATCGCGATGGTCAACGGTTATTGTCTCGGCGGCGGCTGCGAGTTGGCGCTCGCTTGCGACATTCGGATCGCCAGCGAGACCGCGTCGTTCGGTCAGCCCGAAATCAACCTCGGCATCATTCCCGGCGGCGGCGGGACGCAGCGATTGACGCGTTTGGTGGGCGAAGGCAAAGCGATGGAGATGATCCTGACCGGCGAGATCATCAACGCGCAGGAAGCGTTTCGGTTGGGCCTGGCGAACCACGTGGTTCCGGCCGATCAACTCCAGACGAAAACAATGGAGGTGGCGAACCGCATCGCCGAGAAGAGTCCGGTGGCCCTGCGTCTGGCCAAGGAAGCCGTGAAGGCGGCGTCGCGATCAAACCTCGACGAAGGGTTGCGTCGCGAAGTCGATCTGTTCGCGCTCTGTTTTTCGAGCGAAGACAAAGATGAAGGCGTCAGCGCGTTCCTCGAAAAGCGCAAAGCGGATTTCAAAGGGAAGTAGGTACGCACGCGTCTCGCGTGCTCTGACCAGCAACAAGCAGCCGAGGACGGCTGCGTACCGGACACATGACGAGCGATCTGCAAAATCAGAGTTGGGCCGTGCTCAGCAATCGTGGTTGTGAAGCAACCGAACTCACACACGAGGAAGCGCGGCGTCTGGTTCACCGGCTCGAAGGTGAAGGTCGTCACGGTCTTTGCATCGTGACGACTGACGCGGCCCGGCATGTTGGCGCGCCTCGAACACCTGACGCGCGAACATCAGCGGTGACCCCCGCCGCTAATCAATCGTCAAAATAACTTTCCCGAACGTTTCGTTCGATTCAATGCGCCGGTGAGCCTCGCGCACTTCATTCATCTGGAAAACTGAATCGACGACCGGCCGCACCGATCCACTTTCGAGCAGCGGCACGACGTGCTCGGCGAACAGGCGCGTGGCGGTCGCCTTTTCTTCCCGCGACCGAGTGCGCAGAGACGTTCCCATGATGCGCAGACGCTTGCGCATGACGATTGAATAATCAATCTCGGCTTTGGCGCCGCTCGTTGTGCCGACAAAGATGAGCCGGCCTTTCGTGGCGAGAGATTCGAGATTGGCTTTAAGATAAGCGGCGCCCACCAGATCGAGAACCACGTTCACGCCTTCGCCGTTTGTCCATTCCTCGACGGCGGCAGCAAACTTCGACGGATCGTTTCCGACCGCGACTGATTCAGACAGTCCGAAGTCTTTGGCGCGCTCGAGTTTCTCCGGCGTGCGCGAAGTGCCGTACGCAACGCCGCCCGTAGCTCTTACCAACTGGCTCGCAGCCGTGCCCACGCCTGAGCCGGCAGCGTGAATCAAAACGCGCTCGCCCATCTGCAATCCGCACTGGGTGAACAACGCGTCGTGTGCAGTCATAAAGACTTCGGGAATCGAGGCGGCCTGGACCCAATCGAGATTGTCGGGTACCCGCGCGAGCATCGCTTCCGGCACGGTGACGTATTCAGCCTGCGCGCCGCCGCCGGTGATGCCGAAAACCCGATCGCCGACTTTCCACGCGCGCGCGTCCTCGCCGGCGCTTTCAACTGCGCCGGTGAACTCGAGTCCGGGAATGTCCTGCGGATAGCCGGGCGGAGCGGGATAGCGGCCGAGGCGCTGTAGGATGTCCGCGCGATTCAATCCCGCGGCGCGCACTCGCACGCGCACGCGATCCGCCGTTGGTTTGGGCGCGTCAGCGACCTCGGCAACCTGCAAGCCTTCGACGCCGCCGAACGAAACGATTTTGACGGCTCTCATATTTTAGCGACTCATTCTAACACCTTGGTTGCTGATCAAATCGTTGTGGCAACAGTCTCTTCCTTTGCGTGTCTTTGAGACTTGCGCCTTGGCGTGACATGTTGAGGCGACCAAGGCTCACGCAAAGAGGCAAAGGCGCAAAAGTTCCGCAAAGAATTCTCTTTTGACCTTTCCCCTTTGCCCCTTACACTTAGCGGCTATGTCTCTCCTCGAGATCGGATTGATGTTCGCCGCCGCGTTCACCGCCGGCGTCGTTAATTCGATCGCGGGCGGGGGAACATTGCTGACATTTCCGCTTTTGATTTGGTTGGGACTCGATCCGAAAGTTGCGAACGCCACCAGCACCGTGGCGCTTTGGCCGGGCCTGTTCGGTGGTCTGTTCGGTTATCGACGCGAGATGAGCGACAGCTCTTTGATTCTCATGCGGCTGGGCGCCGTGAGTGTAGTCGGCGGCGGCGTCGGCGCATGGCTTCTGATCGTCACGCCTTCACCGACATTCGCGCGCCTGGTGCCGTTTCTGATTTTGTTCGCGACGGTTTTGTTTATGCTGCAGGGGCCGGTCAATCGCTGGCTGCACGTGCCGTCACCCACGTCAGGCTCACAGACAAGTTGGTGGACGATCGCGATCATTGTTCAGTTCTTTTCGGCCGTTTATGGCGGCTATTTCGGGGCCGGCAATGGCATCTGGATGCTGGCGGCGATGGGTCTGCTCGGTCTGCACGATATCCATCGCGCGAACGGCATCAAGAACTTCCTGGGCATTTGCATCAACAGTGTCGCGGTGATCGCTTTCGCGATTTCCCATCTGGTCGAGTGGCGCATATCTCTCCTGATGGCGGTCGCGGCATTGCTCGGCGGCTACGTGGGCGCACGCACAGCCCAACGGGTGGGCCGGGTGTTCATTCGGCGCGCGATTGTCGTGATTGGGTTTGTGATTACAGCAGTGATGTTGTGGCGGATGAGGTGAGCAGTTACAGAACCGCGAGCGGTAGCGAGCGGGATAAGGCCGCAACTTGAGAATTGGATGTCAATCGTTTAAGTCGAAGGTTGGGCTTTTATCCCGCTCGCTACCGCTCGCGGTTCTGTAACTTCAGCGTTGATTATGAAACTTCCTCGCGAATTCTACACACGTTCTGACGTTCTCGAAGTCGCCCGCGATTTACTCGGCAAGAAACTTGTCGTGCCAAACCGAAACGGCACGCGCGTGGCCGGGATCATTGTGGAAACCGAAAGCTACCGTGGCCCGGAAGATCGCGCGTCGCATGCCTTCGGTGGCCGGCGCACTAACCGCACAGAAACAATGTACGGCCCTGGCGGCACCGCGTACGTCTACTTCGTTTACGGCATGTACAACCAATTCAATGTCGTAACGAACGTCGAAGATGTTCCGCACGCGGTGCTGGTGCGCGCGGTCGAGCCGGTGGAAGGACTTGGCGTTATTCGTCGCCGACGCGCCGGTCGATCGGAATACGAGTGGACGAGTGGGCCGGGTCGCTTGTGCCTCGCGCTCGGAATTGATCGGCGTTTAGACAAAGCTGACTTGCTCGGCGACCGGGTGTGGCTGGAAGAGGGAATTTCGATCTCGCCGCGTCAGATCGCGCGCGGACCGCGGATTGGTATTGATTATGCGGAGAAGTGGATCAGCAAGCCTTGGCGGTTTTGGATCAAAGACAATCCGTTTGTAAGCCGGCGCTGATTAATCACAGAGGACCTGGCTCTGTGGTGAAACTCTTCGTCAATTCGCTGCTAACCTTTTCCACACACTTGCTTCGCCCTCGTTCCGCGCGAGCTCCCTCACTTTCAGATAAGCCTCGGCGTAAAGCGAACGCATGTCCGACTGTGTGCTCGGGCTTCGCAGCCTTTTCTCCAGTTCTTCCGTAGAGAGTTTGCCGCGACGCAGAAAGCGCGAAAACATTTCGCCTTCACCGGCGAGATAGATCGCGAAGCCTTCTTCCAGCCAACGCGGCGCACGCTCGCGACTGATGGCGTTGATGATCACGTGCGCCAATTCATGCTTCAGAGTCGTGTGCAGTACGCCTCGTCGTTTCAAAATCGCGAGTGGCTGCGTCTCGATACGGTTTCCTTTGGTGGCAGCGGCTGCCCAAGGGGGTTGACCAGTGCGGCCGGTGAAGTTGCCGGTCGAATCGTTTACGCGGATGTCGAGAAACGGCAAACCGCTGATGGAGATCGAAGCGGCGGATGCGCGGCGCAGGTAATCGGCGCGCGCATTTTCCAGAATCGTCAGGACGCGATTTGCGTCACGCCGATCGTTGTCTGCGGGATAGGTGACGCGGAAGTGTTCTGACGAGAGGGCGATGAAGCGCGCGGGGGTGACGGACGTCACTGCCGCGTAGCGGTGTGTGAGCTTAGCCCTGCCTTTCAAGGCGGGGAAAACATCCGCCCTCCACGATAATCGTCGCGTTAGCGACGATTGAAACGCGGGGGCCTCAGACGCCGCTGACGCGGCGACGAAATGATCCTTTCGATCTCTCCCGGCCTTGAAAGGCCGGGCTAAACTCAACTCGCCACTACGTGGCGCCAAACGCGTTCCCGGAAAATACTTCTCGAGAATCCTTTGGTAACCTGCGCCGCGCGCGGCCATCACGTGCGCGCCTTCCTGGCAGAGCCCAAGGCCGTGGCCGAATCCGCTGCCGCGAAAAACGAAATTCGCCCCGCGGCGCGAGACTTCGAATCGCGAACTCTTCAAGAGGTTCCAGCCGAGCACTCGTCCGACAATGATCTTGAAATCCCAGCCGCGTACGACCTTTCGCTGTTCGCCTTCGAGCGTAATGAATTCGGCGCGGCCGGTGTCATCGCGCTTGCTGACGGCGACATTGTCCAGCCGGTGGCCGACATCGGTGCGTGAATCGCTTTGCAAAGCGCGCAGCAGATCGTTGCGTGTAATCATGTCGGTCCAGTGCGCATGCGGTCCCGACTCGCAGAACTCGTCACGCACGCCCGGCAGATGAGTCGCCGGCGCTGTTCCCCAAAGCGTCGCGATGTCGGCGGTCTCGCCACCGCACGACGCGCCGAAATAAGAATCGATAAGTCTTCCACCATGGTCGAGCAGGACCTGGCTTTCAGTCGCACGAACCGCGGTCACCAGCCGGTCAGAGACCCGATCGTCGGCCGGGCCTCCCGCACTGAACCGCTGACAGTGCGTCGTCGAACAAAAGTCGTAACCGTCTTTAGCGTGGCGACCGAGGTTCTTCAACGCATACGTGCGCGCGGCGATCGCCAGGGCCTTCAGCGCCTCAGGCTCGGATTCCATCGAGCCTTCCGCGCGCATGACGCCGAGCACGTAATTCTCCAGCGGCAACTCGCGGGTCACGTTTTCACTTACCGAACGGACGCGAACTGGGGACGCGGAGATGGGGCGACGGGGAGAAGGCGAGATTTCGTTTGAACTATCTCGCGATTGACTCTGGGTCGCGGCGCCTGCACCGCCAATCTCGTTCGCAAACGTTTGAAAGATCGGGCGCGAGACTTTGGCCGCTTCCGCGCCGTGCGCACGCGGCAGGAAAACGATGACAGCGAGTTGAACTTGCGACGGCTCAAGCTCGCGGGACGCGCTGGTCGGACCAGCCAGGCCGACAAACCATCCGTTTAGGCGAAATCCTTTCGGCGGCAGCGCCGTCCCGGTTTTGCCGACAATCGTGAGCGGCAAGGAATCGAGCCGTGCACTACGCGCCGTGCCAAAGCGAATCGCTCCCGCCATGCCTTCAACAACCACGCGACGCTCTTCCGGCGAAATGCTTATCGAGCGGCGTTCGACAGGCTGGAGGCCATCAGCGTTGACGGTTTGCGGCTGAAACAAATGCCCGTCGTTGAGCAATGCGGCATACGCCGTCAAGAGTTGAATCGGCGTTACCTGGATGTAGTCGCTTTCCCCCAGAGCTTCGCGCGCGGCGCAATCCGCTTGCTGTGACGCTCGATCGTTTTCAGTCGAGCGCATGCGCGCGACATCACCGGTCTCGCATGGCTTCACGACTCCATTCGCTTCGCTTGAGTTCAGACCACTCGATTGTCCAAAACCGAATTGACGAAGGGTTTGGGTCAGCTTGTCCGGGCCGAGCCGTTGGCCGAGCGTCGCAAAGTAGTAATTGCATGAGTGGGCGATGGCTTGGGAAGGATTGAACGGCGGCAAGTGATTGGCATGCACGCACGGGAGAGAAAAACTGAGACCGGTAAAGCGGCCGGGACAAACCGTGCGTGAATCCTCTTCGATCAGTCCCGCTCGCAACGCCGCCAGCGTCGTGAATGGCTTGATTGAAGAACCGGGCATCATCGCCTGCGCGTACGCGCCTTCCGGATTTACTGCCGCGCGCACCCGTCCGGTCTGCGCGTCCATCACGATGATTGAACCCTGGCGATTCCCCAAAGCCTCTTCGGCAGATTGCTGAAGCGCCGAATCGATTTCGTCTTCGTTTGAGGTTGCGTCGTGAGACCAGGTGAGTGCCGGCAGAAACGCGGTTGACGGCGAGAAATTGATCAGCATGAGGAGCACGCACGTGCACGTCAACAGCAGCGCATGTGCGCGCGTCAGTCGCCCCAGAAAATCGAGTGCCCGAACCATTACTGTAACCTGGGCCCGCGTAGCGCGCGGCAGAGTTTAGCCCCGGGCGTAATGCCGGGGTGGGATTCCGTCAATAGCATTTGAGCACCGGAGGGGTGACAGATTCCTGACCAAAGCATGCGCATACTTCTGCCTCCCGCTAAAGCGGGCTCAAAACTTCCGAGGGAGCGTCATTCCCCGGGCTTACGCCCGGGGCTACACTCTGCCGCGCCTCCGGCGCTGCTGCCGCACTCTTTGAGAGCGTAACCAGCGTCACTACCCAGCCGATAAGCGCGAGGAATAACGCGACGATCACCTGCACGACGAAAAGCGTGAAGGCTGTCTTCGTACCTCTGAACGTCAGCCGCGGAATAAGAATCAAGTAAGGACCCAGGACGAACAGGATCAATCCCAGCCCGTACACGAAAACTGACTCCGAGCTGAACGCGCGTGTTAGCGCCCGGCCCATCGTGCCGAAGACGTTCCGGGCCCCGCCGGCGAAAGAGGCGCGCACATCACACACGGACGCTTCGATCCAAAGATGAATCGTCGCCAAAGGAAGCGCGACGCCGAACACGACGAAGCGAAGCGTGGTAATTAAAAGCGTCGGCCAGTGAGTGGGTGGCGCCTTTGGCGGAGTCTGGGGAAAAACAACGTCTGCAGGGAAGCGCGCCTGCAGTTTGTTCATCAGCCACCACAGCAACGCCCCGATGATCAGCACCGGAATCGTGACGGCTGCCAATTTGAGCGCGCTTAAAAGAATGTTCTTCACCGCAAACTTCCGCGCGCGCGAGAACTCGAGAATCGCTGCTTGCAGCACAAAAAATTCGGCCGGCAGGAGCAACAGCAAAGCGTAGGTCACCAAAACCTGCCCGACGGTCGCCTCGCGCGTCGAGATAAAGAAGTAGAAGCTGACCAGCAGCAGCGCGTAAAGAAGGATGAAAATCCCGAGCGCGCGCAAATTCGTCAGCGTGCTCCGCAGGCTCTCGAACCACAGTTTCAATGTCCCGATCATAATTGCCCTTCCTCATCTGATACTTGTTCCGCATCGTAGCCAAGAATTCTTCTTCGAATGCCGTTCTTTAAGACCGCGACATTGAAGTTAATCAACAAACCTAATCGCCAGCCGCCAATTCGGAGATAAGTAAGCAGTTGTGCTTCATGAATGGGGGCCAGGGCTTCAAAGGCCTTTATCTCAACTATGACGGATTCATCGACGAGTAGGTCTAACCGATATCCGCAGCCAAGATGAATGCCTTTGTACTCCAGAGGCAGCGGTCTCTCTCGCTCAAACGGAATACCTCTTAAGAGTAATTCCCGGCAGAGACATTCCCGATAGGACGATTCAAGCAATCCCGGCCCTAATTGACGATGCACTTCAATTGCCGCGCCTATTACATGGCGCGTGATTAGGTTCAATTCTCCAGTAGAGTTTTTCATGCGTGGGAGTTCTCCTGTCGAAGTGATCCACCACAGAGGCACGGAGGGCGCACTGAGACACAGAGTCTCTGTGCCTCTGTGCGATCTCAGTGTCTCTGTGGTGGACATATGTTTTTTCGAGCGGTGCCGGGTGAGGCCAAGCACCTTTACTTCTTGTCCAAGATCCGCAACCGATCGTTCGCGGTATTCGCCTGCACCGTCGGCTGGTACATCAGCTCAGCGCGCGCCGGCGCGATCTTGAATTCGCCCGGCACTTCGACGCGCATCGCGTACTGCAACGTCGCGTCACCGTCGAAGTAGTTCATGAAAATCGCCGTCCGGTTGTCGCGGAACTCGCGGTTGCTGTACCAGTCGCCCCACTGGCCGGTCGAGTAGTTCAGGTTAATACCGCTGACGCGCGCCACCTGTTCGGCCCCTGCCGGAATCGGGTCTTCGATCATCAGGTACTGCGCGCGTGGACCGGTAAGCCGCAGCCGCACCACGATCATGTCACCGGACCGCAGCTCGCCTGAGAGCGGCTCAACATTCCAACGTGCGTTGCCGTCGTCTTCCGTCACGCGCAGACGCAGATACTCGCGGGTGATCTTCAAGCCGTTAGCCGATTGCGGCGCTACGTTTTCATCCGCGGTGAAGTATTCAAGCGACGAAGAAACATACAGCGCGCCGCGGCCTTTCTTCACGACACGAATCTGGTTCGAGCCGCCAACTTCACCGGCCTTTTTCGTGATGACAATCGACTGGGCATTTGAAGCTTCGCTGGCGCCGACGTGTTGACCGGCGATCTTCACGCCATTCAGATAGACTTCGAACGAATAGTCCGGCGCCAGCTCTTTACTGACCTTCAAATAATCTGTCAGCCCGTAGATCGCAAACGCCGTCTCTTTCGTCGACAGCCAGTAATGGCCGTTACGCCGGTTCTTCACCAGCCAGCGCGCAGCTTTCGGTAAGATCGGCGAGCCAGGATTGATTTGCGCCAGGGCTTTCAACGACAGCGCCGTCGCTTCCGCGTCGAGGTAAACGTCGCGGCCATAGTCGTTGATGCGCGCTGTCTGCCAATGAGCTTCGAACTCATCCTGTCGCGCTGCACCTTCGAGCAGGCTGGCGACTTCACGCGCGCGCCCGTCTTTGCGCTCCTGCAAAGCCAGCGCAAGCAAAGCACGACCGTACGGCCCAAGACTGCCACGCTTGCCGTAAAGTTCTTCGAGGAAACGCGTGTCGCCTTCGCCGCTTTGGGTGTGAGCGTAAATCATGTAGGCGCGGGTTTCTTCGTCAATCGGGTTACCGTTATCGTTCTTACCGGCCGTCAGAAGCGCCTCAAGTTTCTGCCGGCCTTGCGCGTGCCGCCATCCGTCAACCTGATAACCCGCGCGACTCGCCATCGTCAGACCATCGACGACGTACGCGGTCATGAACGGATCAGACTTGTCGTCTTTCCACCAACCCCAGCCGCCGTCGCCGTGCTGATACGCGTACAGGCGATCGAGCCCGCGCTGAACTTTCTTATCCAGATCATTCGTCGCGCGAATTCTCGCCGACGGGATGTCTTTCAAAGCCTGCGCGACGACGACGTTCGGCAGGAAGCTCGACATCGTTTGTTCGGTGCAGCCGTATGGATAACTGGTCAGGTAATCCAGCGCGCCGAACAGAGCGCCGGCGATCGAAGGCGATGCTTCAATGCGCAGCGTACGCGCCTGCTCATCGGCCCGGCCGGGCAGATCGAGATTGAAAGTCTGATCGGCCTCGTTCTGCATCAGCGTCGTCGTGTTGCCGAGCGTCTGCTTCAATCCATGCGGCACAATCTCCATCGACATTTCGACCGCGTCGGATTCTTTGTCCGTCAAAGCCTTTGCCAGCAGCGTCAGTCTGCCGACCGTGTGCGCCTGCACCCGCCAATCGACGCGATGTTCGCCGTTCTGACGAATTGTCACCGTCTGCGAAGGCGCATCCAGCAACTGCGCGCCGGTTAGATCGAGCGAGATCTTCGTGGACTTTTCGGTCTTCAGGAAGTTGTGCACGACGCCGGAAATCGTCACCGTGTCTCCTTCCGTCAGGAAGCGCGGCATCTCAAGCCGCATGATGACGTCCTTGCGGGCAATCGTTTTCTGCACCGCTGAACCGACGCGCGTGTCCGCCGTAACGGCACGCGCGGTCGCGCGCCACGTTGTCAAATTGTCCGGCAGTTTGAATTCGACGGTCGCTTTGCCGTCGCCGCCCGTAACCACATCGGGTTGCCAGAACGCGGTGTCCTTAAATTCCTTTCGCACAGTCGGCTCGGCAAACGAACTTTCGTTTTTGAAATCCGCGAGTTGATAAGCCGATTTGTTCTTCGCTAAATCCGCCGGGTTGTCTCCCGCATAACCCGTGAACGTGTAATGGACGGCGAGGCTCGTCTGCACTTCGTTGTAGCGACGCCCGTAGAAGTCGCGTTTGATGTTGCCGGCGGTTTCGGACGCGATGCTGTAGATGGCTTCATCGACGATGCCGAGGCTGACTTCGGCATTCGCCGCGGGCGAGCCGTCTTCGTTGCGCGCCATGATTGTGTAGGACGCGACGTCGCGCGGCTTGAACTCTTTCTTGTTCGGCACGATGTCGAGCTTCAGCATCCGGTCGCGCGCGGGCACGGCCAGGATCTGGCTTTGCTCGAACATATCGCTGTCCTTCACGAAAGCCACGTTCAGGTAAACGTTCGGCGCATAACGCTTTTCGATCGGCACATCGATCACGATGCTGCGACCCGGCGAATCGATTTGCCGGACGGTCATAACTTCCGACAATTCAGTCGTTACGAGCAGGTGCGCGTTGTCTTTCGGCAGCATGGCCAGGACGTGCGCGGTCTCGCCCGGACGATAAGATTTCTTATCGGGCACAAGCTTGATCGCGTTCTCTTCGTAGTCGCGATACTGAAAATCCGACCACTGGCCCTGCTTGTCGGGCGCCCAGAACGATCCGCCGCGATTCACAATCGGCTTGCCGTTTTCGTAAATGATTGCCTTGACGTAGATGCTGCCCGGCGAAGGCACCGTGAACTCGTGTGTGGCGTTGCCCTGGCTGTCGGTGTTCACCTCGGCCGACGCCAGTTGGCGCTCATGCAGCTTGTAATCGTAGGTCGTGTACTTGTAGCCGTTGTACTCTTCCTGCTTCTCGATCTTCTCCCACTTCTGTTCGATGAACTGAAGTGTCACTTTTTCCGAAACAGGCTGGCCCGAATAAGTCGCGGTCTTCACGCGAATCTTCGCGGCGTCGCCCTGGTAATAGAGATAGCGTTCCGGAAAAGCGTCCGCGACGGCCTTGCCGCGCGTGCCGATGAACGAAGCGGCGCCTGACATCTCGCGGCGCGACGCGTCGGTGACCTGAGCTTCAAGCCGGTACGAATAATCCCAATCTTCTTTCTCGCCCGGCGCCGGCACTTCGAAATCGACGACCATTTCGCCCCGTGAATTCAGTTGGCCTTCGCCCTGGGTGACCAGATCGGTGCCGTAATAGCCGTAGTCCTCTTCGTCGCCGCCTTCGTTGTCGGGGCCGGCTTCGTCGTCGAACTCATCGCTCTCATCGGCGTCCCACCACCAGTGGTAATAGCGTTGTTTGTAGACGTAGTACTGCACGTCGGCATTCGTCACGGGCGCCCCAAAGAAGTAATTCGCGCTGACCGTGAAGCGGACCTTTTCGCCGATTGCGGCAAACTCTTTCGGCCCTTTGACCGTCACTTTGTACTCGGGCTTCTTGTATTCCTGGACTTCGAAGTAGCCGCTCGACGTGGCTTCTCCGATCTTCGCCGTGATGTTGTAGCCGCCCAGCGGCGCTTCCTCGGCGATATCAACCTCGCCGCTGAACGTGCCGCGCGTAGACAAGGGCAACTCCTTCTCGAAAATCTTCCCGCTGTTCGGATCTTCGATCGTGACACTGACAGTTTTCGCGTCGAGCAGCTTGTAACCTTCGCGTCCCCACTGTCGCAGGATGCCTTTGAAGTAAACCTTCTGCGCCGGTCGATAGATGGGCCGGTCGGTGTAGATGTAACTCGTCAGGTCCTCGCTCGAAAGCACGTCCATGTCGCCGCCTTCGCCGCTGAAATAGAATGAATCGACGTCCGAGATGACAAAGTTGTCGCGGTCACGCGCCATGATCAGATACGCGTTCGACTGAGATTCTTCCGGATCGACGTCCTCGGGCGGAGTCTCGTCGGTCTTCTCAGGTGGTTTGATCTCAGTCTTGAAGACGCCGGTCTTGTCGGTAGTTCCGGTCGCGAGCGTCTTTTTCGCGTTCGTGATTTCGACGTTGGCGCCGGCGCGGGGCGCGCCGGTTTTCCGATCGACCACGAAGACGACTACCTGACCATCGCTGGTCGTTTTCTGCACCATCGTCAGGTGCGTAACGATCGCGATCGAGTACGCGCGCAAATCGTTGTTGACGGCTTCGATGAGATAGACGCCCGGATCCATTTTGCCGATCGGGATCGAACGGCTGTCGTATTCGTTTTCCAGTGCGGGTAGCTTTTCGCGCCAATCCTTCACCTTTTGGTCAGGGTTCAGCAACGGCACGCGCGCGTAATCGGCCACATTCAGCGGCGTGCGCGTCGGCTCTTTGTCGGTGCGAAACTTTTCGTTAAAAGTCGCGCGATGCTCTTTCCGCAGATGGTCGCGCACGTAATTCTTAACGGCCGAAAAAAACGAGAGCTTCAGACGCCGCGTTCGCTCGAGCAGCGAAATTCGCGCGCCAAAGCCTTTCGCCAACTGTTCTTTTTCCTCCTCACCCATCTGGTGCGGATTGTCGAGCTGCTTGAAAAACTTGTTCGGGTCTTTCACGCGATAGACGCGGAAGTCGAGATAATCGACGTTCTGATAGCTCGCCCACATCCGCGCCGGTTCATTCGGCGAATAGGTGCGGTTTGTGGTCAGCGAAAAGTAAGGCTTGGTGCTGGAAACGGTTGGCGCCTCGGGCGCGGCGTTCGGTTCAGGCGGCGGCGCAGTGCGCGCGCGAATGACGTTGAAGCCGAGCACTGAAGCGACCAGCGCTAAGTAGATGATACCGGTCGCGACGTAGCGACGAGCATTGGAACCTGTGTCAGACATGGATTGCCTCCTCGGGAGACACTAAGCTGTGGATAAAAGAGCGCGGCTTGGCCGCCTGATGTGCGGAAAGGCTTTGCCTTTCCGTAAAGTAGATTTTGAGTCTTGCGGGGCTTCGCCTAATTGATGCTTTGCGAGGCGGAGCCTCAAAAAACATTTTGACGCGGGCCCGGAAAGGCAGAGCCTTTCCGCACATCAGACGGCAGAGCCGTACGTATTGATCGAGAGAGTTCATTGCAAGTTCTTCAATCGATAGAAACCTAAGAAATTCTTGTTGCGCTCGATCGGCCGCCAACGCGGATCGGGATGTTGATCGAGCACTGACAGCTCGACCTTCTTTACGGTTCCATCATCGGTGGCAGTCGAGCCGGTGTGATACACGACCCAGTCGCTCTGGCCATTCGGCGCCGTGCGCGGCGAGCCGAGAAAGATCATCACGTGATAGGGAAACTTCTGGACCCAGGGTTGGTAGTAGAAGAGCAGGTCGCCGGGTTGCGCCTCGCGACGGTCACGGCTGACAAATTCGACGTTGAAGTTTTTTAGAGTGCGTGCGTCGGCGAATTCCGAAAACTTGCCCGTGCGCTGGTCGTCATCGCGGTAGGCGCCGAAGTCAGCCCGGAAGATTTTTTCACCAAGCTGATTGGCATCCAGATTAAAGCCGCGCACGTCGCGCGCCACCGGCTCGTACGCCGGGCCCATACGCTGAAACCATGCTCGGTCGTGCTTGCGCAGCGCTTCGCGCATCGCGAACCGCACCAGACCGGCACAGTCCCGTTGCTCGCGCTTCCATTGCTCGCTCAGTTGATAAAACTGGACCTCAGCAATCGCGGTAAACCAGCGGCGAAAGCTTTCACGGTCTTCGAAAGTGCGCAGTTCGGCAAAATCCGGAATGCCGTCATTGTCGGAATCGGCGGTCTCTGTGGTTGCGTTCGAATCTAAGTTTGATTCGGGCCCCCCGGTTGGTCGGGTTTCCGACGCGGAGGCCTTTCCCGACGGCCGGGTCTGGGAAGATTTACTGAAGATCCAAATGAAGGTCGCGAGCAGGATAAAGAGGACGCTCGCCGTCATCACTGACCGTCGTGAAAGGCTGCGCAATTTCCTCGGGACTAACATCGCCGCCTACTATGACGCGGGACTTGATTCCATTTGCAGCCGGATGCTATCACGGATCGTTCAGGTCAACCACTATCACGGCTCGGTTGGGTACGGCGCGCGAAAGTGTGGTTACCCTCAGTTGTCGGCGCATGTTAAGCTGCGTTCGCGATGCACTTTGTTTAGAGGCGGGCTACCGCCCGTCACTCGTCGGGCAGTAGCCCGACTCTAAACAGATAGACAAAGTACGTCATGCCGAAAGTCGACACCACTCCTGAAGCGATTCTCGAAGCGGTAAAGAGGATCGACATCGTTTCCGAGCTGCTCGACGAAAAAAACAAGAACAATCTGAAGATGATTGTCGAGGGCAAGGTGTCCGGCGGCAAACAGATTGGCCCCTACGCGCGCCTGCTCACCTACGCCGCGGGCGAAGTGATCATGGCGGAGGGCGAGTGGGGCGGAAACACCTTCTATCTCTCCGTCACTGGCGACCTCGACGTCTATGTCAAAGACGAATCGGGCGCGCAAAAGAAAGTTGCGCGCATTCCGCCCGGCGCCTGCCTCGGCGAGCGTTCCGTGCTCGCCGGCATCCCACGCAACGCGACGATCAAAGTTCCTTCGGACGGCGGGGCCGCTACCGTGCTCGAAATGGTGCGTCCGGCGTTGCGGCTGCTGCGTTCGCTCAAGAAGTTCGCGGAAAAAGTC